>JAMXLO010000156.1 GCA_024280945.1 Acetobacteraceae bacterium | reverse complement strand
TCTAGACGGCGACGCGAGCGTCGGAGATCCAGGCCACGGCAAACGGCGCCACGATGAGACAATGAGACACTGGATCACCTCCTTTCATGTTGTTGCTGCCTGAGGCCAATATGGCCGAGCGGCACGCTCGCCGCAAGTCCGCAGGGAGGGAAACATGGCCGCCGCGAGCCGAAGCCGCATTGTCGCCGAGGTCGATTTCGACAGGAATGGCCGCCAGCACGGCTTCCTGCGCCTGTTCCATTCAGTCCACAGTTCAGCCTACGGCTTCATCCCCATCCCGATCGTGGTGCTGAAGAACGGCGACGGCCCGACAGCGCTGCTCGTCTCCGGCACGCACGGCGATGAGTACGAAGGCCAGGTTGCGTTGTGCAACGTCGTGAAGGTGCTCGATCCGGCAAGCATCCAGGGTCGTGTGATCATTCTTCCGGCGGCCAATTTTCCTGCTGCCCTGGCCGGTCGCCGCACCTCACCGATTGATGAAGGCAATCTGAACCGGTTGTTCCCTGGCGATCCCGACGGCAGCGTCACTCAACAGATCGCCTATCACATCGAACACGAACTCGTGCCGATGGCTGATCTGGTATGCGATCTGCACTCCGGTGGTTCATCGTTGATGTACATACCATCGGCATTGTTCGGCAATTGGCGCCGTGATGGCAGTACAAGCGCCGGTGTCGAGGCGCTGAAGGCATTCGGCTCGCCAATCGCCTATGTTGCCGAGCAACAGCAAGGCGGCGGTCGTACCCTATCGGGCGGCGCCGCGCGTCACGACGTGATCTGTATCGGCACCGAGGCTGGCGGCTCAGGCCACGTCACCCGTTCTGCGCTGCGCATGGTCGAGCGCGGTGTCAACAACATTCTGGTGCATCTGGGTGTCCTGCCGTGCAGCGCGCACATCACACCCGACGAACCGACGCGAATGCTGGAGGTCGGGGGTCCCGACTATTTCGTCTACGCGCCGGAAAACGGCCTGTTCGAGCCGCTGGTGGAATTGGGTGACACTGTACATGCAGGCCAGCCTGCCGCGCGTATCCATTTGCCGGAAACACCGTGGGCAAAACCTGCAATCGCACATTTCGCGCGTGACGGCTTCGTGCTGTGCAAGCGCGTTCCCGGCCGGACCGTGCGCGGGGACTGCCTTTTCCATCTCGGCACCGACATTTCCCTGTAGGAGAACCTCGATGACAATCAACGTGATTGTGCTTCAGCCACTGATTGCCCTCATCGCCGGCATCCTGATCCTCGTGATCCCGCGCCTGCTGAACATCATCGTCGCGCTATACCTGATCATCGTCGGGCTTACCGGGATTTGGCCGCATCTGGTGCGTTAGGGTCAGCATCGCCAGGTCACTCCGGATAGATCATCTTGCGCGTCACGCCACCATCCACGATGAACTCGCTGCCTGTGATGAAGCTGCCGTCCGGGCTGACAAGGAATGCGGTGAGTGCCGCAATGTCTTCCGGCGTTCCGACGCGGCCGGCCGGGTGAAACGCGTGATCTCCCGGACGCGGTGCATCGCCTTTGGTGAAAATCCAGCCTGGGCTGATGCAGTTCACCCGCACCTCGGGTGACAGGCTGATCGACAACGCGTGCGTTAATGCCACCAACCCACCCTTCGACGCGGCATATGCTTCGGTGTGCGCCTCGGACATATGCGCACGTGTGGATGCAACCGTCACCACGGCACCCCTGCTCGCGCGCAGCAGCTGCTCACCGGCACGAACCAGAAGAAACGTGCTGGTCAGATTGGTGCCGATGACGCGCAACCACTGCGCCAGCGACAGCTCGCCGATGGGCTTGCGCTCGTTGACGCCGGCATTGCACACCAATGCGTCCAGCCGTCCTTCCTGCGTCGTGACACTGGCGATCAGCGCATTCACCGCGCTCTCGTCTGACACGTCGCAAATGGCAAATCGTCCGCCCGACGATACCCCGCCGCGTGCATCGACATCGGCCACCACGACGCGCCAGCTTTCGCGCGCCAGTCTCGCCGCGATCGCCGCGCCGATGCCGCGCGCACCGCCGGTGACCAGCGCAACCTTCAGAGATCGATCCATGACAGGTGGCCTCCTTTGCCCGCGCCGGTGTCGAGGAACACCGCCTGACCGCCGGCAAAGCCGCGCCGGACATAGGGACGCCCGTCCGAACTGCGGCGGTCGTGCCCGCAATACACGGTGATGCCTGCCGGAATCCGATCCACCCAGCGCAGGCTGCGCTCGGGATAGCCGTCCGGCTGGATGCGCCCCGTCGGCTCGCCGTACAACGCGCGGGCGAGCACGCCGTGCGCCCGGTCCAGCCCATGCTCCGGCGTCGGCGCGTTCAGCATCGCCGTGTGAAAGCCGCCATGCACGAACAGTGCCGCGTCGCTCTGCAGCCAGGCCGGTGCCAATGCAACCTCGGCCACGACCCGTTCGCGCAACGCCTTGTCGAGCTGCGCCAGCGTCGCGTCCAATGTTGCCTCATTGCGCACCGGATAACCGGCCAGGAACCGCGCGAGCTTCAGGTCATGGTTGCCCAGCAGGAACAGGCCGCGCCCCTCGTCGATCAGGCGAAACATGATTCTGAGCGCGCCCGCGTTGTCGGGGCCGTAGTCGGTCAGATCGCCCAGTTGCACCACGAAGCGGTCCGTGGCGGCGGCGTAGCTGAACGCGGTCGCGTCGCCGTGAACGTCGCCAACCACCCGGATGGGGGCGCCCTGAGGGATGGACCGGCCTGGCATGTCGCCGCAGCCTAGGCGCGGAGTGTCCCCAGTGGGAAGCTATGTGGGAAGCCATGTGGGACGCTATGTGGGAAGCTGAGAGTAAAGCTGAACAGCCGTTCCTTGCCCAGCAGGAAGAGCTGTCCGCCACGAGGGAACAGCCGGCGGATCGCTGGTTCGCGCACGTCGCAGCCCCCGGTGTACGCGCCGAACGCTGGCATGACCACGCGTCGCGCGTCGGTGACGAAACAGGGCCGGCTGACCATAGTGCCTCGCGCCGGAACTGCCGCCTTTGGGTGGTGGTGCCCAGATATCTCGCGCTCCGCTCCGGCCAGCGCCTGGTGCCGAAGCACCAGCGTCTCGGTGCTGAACACCTCGACCCATTCGCCGCCGACGCCGTTTGGCGGGGAGGGGTCGTGGTTGCCCTTCACCCAGATGAACCGATGCGCCTCTGTCATCGCGCGCAGCCGTGCGAGTTCGCCGGCCGGCAACCTCGATGCTCCTTCGCTGTCATGGAAGCCGTCGCCCAGTGCCACCACGCTACGCGGCCGATACCGCCGCAGCAGCAGGGTCAGCCGATCGAGCGTCGCATGCGTGTCCCAGGGCGGCAGCAACTGCCCGCGGCGGGCATACGACGACCCCTTCTCAAGATGCAGGTCTGACACCACGAGCAGGCTGGTCGCCGGCCAGTACAGCACCCCGGCCGGATCCAGCATCAGTCGCTCGCCAGCGAGGTGAATCGGTGCGGCCGTCATGTCAGGAACGTCAGCTGTTGCTCAGCGCGTACTAACGGTTGGCTTTCACTGAGCTGCCCTTTCGCCGACTTCGGCGAGCAGCTTATCCACGATCGCGTTGAACTCATCCCAGGGCGTCACCGAAAAGCTATAGTTGCGCACGGCTATCGATGGAGGCGGCGTTCCCGAATGCTGGATGCGTCGTGACATCATCGATGCGCTTGCAGCCAACACAGGCGACTCTGCCGTCGCGCAACCGAGCGAGGTAGTCGGATCCCTGCTTCAACATTATAGCCCCCCTCTATTCGCGGCCTTGTTTTGCAACCTCCGGCAGAGAGTGCGCGCAGGTCCCGTCCTGCTCTCTCCGCGATCAGGTGAACAACCGCGCTTGGACGGGCCGCCCGGCGCTTCGGCGCTCGGCCGAGCGAGGCGCCCTTCTGGACAGCGGCGCAAGGCGAGGCTCTTGCTCCGCCGTTGCTTCCGCAATGATCGCCTCCGCCTCGGCCAGCAGCCTTTCCTCATCATCGCGCGTCCGCACGCTCTCGCGGCCGATCTCCAGCAGTACCGGCACGGCTAGTGGAGATACGCGTGACAGCACCATGTGCACGATCCGTCCCTTGATGCGTGCCAACATTCCGGCAATTCGTGACAGATCCGTCAGCCCACCCGCCGCGTCTGCACGCGTCGCCCGCAGCAGGATGTGATCCGGCTGGTGCCGGCGCAGCACGTCGTAGATCAGGTCCGAGTTCACCGTCACCTGCTTGCGCGTCTTCTCCGCACCAGGACGGTGCCGCTCGATCAATCCGGCGATCACGGCCACATTGCGAAAGGTCCGCCGCAGCATCGAGCTTTCGGCCAGCCAGGACTCCAGGTCATCCCCCAGCATGTCCTGATCGAACAGCTTCGCGACGTCGCGCGGCTGCTCGGCAGACCAGATGCCAAGCACATAGTCGGTGGCGACGAAACCAAGCGGCGCATACGCGGCCCGCTCCATTCGCTTGGTCAGCAGCATGCCAAGCGTCTGATGCGCATTGCGTCCCTCGAAGCAGTACGCCACGAGGTACCAGCGATCGCCGCGCGGAAATGTCTCGACCAGCAGATCGCTGCGGCCCGGCAGGCGCGAGCGCGCCCGCTGCAGCTTCAGCCACCCCTGCACGCCGTCTGGAAACAGCTCCCAGTTCGCCGGATTCTGCAGCAGTCCGCGCACACGGTTGGCGAGGCTGGTGGTCAACGGCAGCCGGCCGCCTTGATAGGCGGGGACCATCGGCTCACCCGTGCCACCTTCGGCACACTCTGCCGCGTTCTCATGCAGCCGCAGGAATTTGAGCAGCCGTCCTGCGAACATGAACGTGTCGCCGGGCTGCAGCATGTTGACAAAATACTCTTCGACCTCGCCCAGCACCGGCCCAGGCCTTCGCTTGCCAGCCAGACGCACCTTGATCAGCGGCGCCTCGACGATCGTGCCGATATTCATTCGGTGCTGGCGCGCGACGCGTTCGCTGCGCACATGCACACGGCTCTCGCTGTCGCGGAACAGCTTGCGCCAGCGATCGTACGCCGCCAGCGCATAGCCGCCGTTCTCGACGAACATCAGCACGTCGTCGAAGTCCTGGCGCGACAGGTCCGCATACGGTGCGGCCCGCCGCACCTCCTCGAACACGTCGTCCGGGCGAAACGGTGCCGAACAGGCCAGCCCCAGCAGGTGCTGTGCCAGCACGTCCAGACCCCCGGGCCGCGGCGGTTCACCATCCAGTTCGCGCCCCGCTAGGCCGAGGATCGCCGCTTCGCACTCCAGCACCTCGAAGCGATTGGCCGGCACCAGGATGGCGCGGCTCGCCTCATCCATCCGGTGATTGGCCCGCCCCACGCGTTGCAGCAGCCGTGAGACACCCTTCGGCGCACCGATCTGGATCACCTGGTCCACGCCGCCCCAGTCGATGCCCAGGTCCAACGACGAGGTCGCCACCACCGCGCGCAACTTCCCCCCCGCCATCGCCGCCTCGACCCGGCGGCGCTGCTCGACCTCGAGCGAGCCATGGTGCAGGGCTATCGGCAGCGTCGGTTCGTTCAGCCGCCACAGTGCCTGGAACATCAACTCGGCCTGCGCTCTGGTGTTGACGAACACGATGGTCATGCCGGCCGAGCGGATGCCCGCCATCACCTGCGCCGCAGCGTCCAGTCCCATATGACCGGACCAGGACAGTTCGCCTTCCGGCAGCATCATCTCCAGCTCAGGCGGCGCGCCGTCCGCTACATCGATGACCCGCTCCGCTGCCACGTAGGCGCGTATCGCGGCCGGATGCGCCACCGTCGCCGACAACCCCACCCGCCGGCAGCCCGGCGCCAGCGTCATCAGCCGGGACAGGCATAACGCCAATTGGTCGCCCCGCTTGGTCCCGGCCAAGGCATGCACCTCATCCATGACCACGCTGGACAGGCCTGCGAACATCGTCGGAGCGTCCGCCAAGGTCAGAAGCACCGCCAGGCTCTCCGGTGTGGTCAGCAAAATATTTGGCGGCGCGGTCCGCTGCCGGGCACGGCGATTGGCCGGGGTGTCGCCGGTGCGGGTCTCGACCGACACCGGCAGCCGCATCTCCTCGGCTGGACGCATCAGGTTCCGCGCCACGTCAGTCGCCAAGGCCTTCAGCGGGCTGACATACAGCGTGTGCAATCCCTCGCGCGGCGTCTCGGCCAGCGCCACCAGGGTTGGAAGGAAACCCGCAAGTGTCTTCCCACCGCCGGTTGGCGCGATGAGCAGCACGCTTTCCCCGGCCGCGGCTGCATCCAGCATCGCCAGCTGGTGCCGTCGCGGTGCCCATCCCTGGGCAGCGAACCAGTCGGCAAAAGGTTCCGGCAATGTTCCGGTCATGACGGTTGTTCTATTGGGTCCGGCGATCCACGAAAAGCGCCGCCAGTTGTCGGGCCCTGGCCTCGGCAAGAAAAAAACCCCCGTAGGAGGGGGTTTTTGGAGACTCACGAAAGCGTGAAGTGCTTTGCTCGTAGCGGTTGTGTATTGAACGCCAATTCCTACTGAACCTTGGCCACGCTCACTGGGCGTGGCTTTCTTTTTGCTCTCGAGTAAACGCGGGCTTCTTACCGTACTCCCCAAACTTTCGCAATCCGTAATGTTCCTTATACGTTACGTTATCGCTTCGGGCCTTGCCCGCCCACCGCAGAATGCCGTCAGTTCAGCGGTCCCACGGTCATAAGCTTCCTCCATGCTGCTGTACCATGCGGTCGATTGCCTGATGGTCACGTCGCTGCTGTCGTCAACGATCTCCCAGCAATAACTCCTACGGCCGCATTGTTTCGATCTCACGACGATCCGATAGGTCTTGGTGCTGCGAGCGACGGCCACCGGGCGGTCGCCTCGCTACTGGCGCATCGGCTTCGGAGTGGTCTCCTGCCTCCGGACCGATGGCGCAGCCCGGGGTGGTCCGCGCCGCGCGCGACTGAACCCGGCAGCAATCGCGAGGCAACTTGCTCGGCATCGAGCCGGCGGCCGCTGCCCTTAGTCTGGAATGTCGACTTCCGCCGGCGGCCACAGCCAAATGCCCTGAATAGCGTTGGACTTAGCCTGCGGACTCGCAGACCCGCTGGACCCGTCCTGGTGATTTCCGTCGTGATACCAGTAGCCGTGCGCCGCGAGGTACTCGTCGGATGGGGGATCGCTTGCTGCGCATCCTCCCAGCAATATGCCGACTGCAACGACCGGCAGGAACGATCGCAAGCGTCTTGGCTTAGTGTTGCCCGCGATTGAGTGTCCACGCATGGTCATCGCCTCGCCATCTTAAGGGTGGGCTGACGCCTTGCCCAGGTCCCGTGCGCGGCGGCTGACCGCCGAGCCTTCGCAGGTCCCGGGCTGGTGTCGCTTTGCAGCGAACGAACCACTCGCAGATGACTTTCGCTGGAATTGGTCATAAGCCACTGAAGCTGAACCTGACCATTGATCGATAGCGGGACCTATCGAATGCTGCCGGCCGACAACTGGCTCCGCGTGTTGCCGCAGGGACTGTTCTGCGAACCCGGCGGCTTCTTCATCGATCCGACGCGTCCGGTGGATCGGGCGATCATCACCCATGCACACTCCGACCATGCCCGCCCTGGCCATAGGGCAGTGCTGGCGAGCCCTGCGACCTTGGCGCTGATGCGGGAACGGCTTGGCGAGCGGGCAGGGGAGGCGCAGCAACCGCTTGCCTGGGACGAGACGATCGGCATCAACGATGTGCGTGTGTGGCTCCAGCCGGCCGGACACGTGCTGGGCAGTGCGCAGGTGGCGATGGAGTATCGCGGCTGCCGCGTCGTGGTGAGCGGTGACTACAAGCGCACCGCCGACCCAACCTGCGCCGGCTTCGTCCCACAGCCATGTGACGTGTTCATCACCGAGGCCACCTTCGCGCTGCCGGTGTTCCGCCATCCTCCGCCGGACCATGAGATTGCCAGGTTGTTGGACAGCGTTGCGTTGTTTCCCGACCGCACGCACGTGGTCGGCTGCTACGCGTTGGGCAAGTGCCAGCGCCTGATCGCTCTGCTGCGACGGGCCGGATGGGACCGGCCGATCTGGCTGCATGGTGCGCTCGCCTCGATCTGCCAGGTCTACGAGGCGCAGGGCGTGCCCTTGGGTGACCTTCGGCTCGCCACCACCGCCGGCAAGGGCGATCTGGTCGGCACCATTGTGTTGGCCCCGCCGAGTGCCGTCACGGATCGCTGGGCACGACGGCTCGCCGACCCGGTCGTTGCCATTGCCTCCGGCTGGATGCGCGTGCGCCAGCGCGCCAAGTCGCGCGGCGTGGAGTTGCCGCTGGTGATCTCCGACCATGCCGACTGGGATGAATTGAATGCCACGGTCGACGAGGTCGGCGCGCCCGAGGTGTGGGTAACGCACGGCCGGGAAGAGGCGCTGATCCACGCTGCCGCCGCGCGCGGCATTCGAGGCCGTGCCTTACGCTTGGTTGGCTACGGCGACGAGGACGAGGCGGAGGATGCAGTCGAAATGGAGTGAGATCGTGCATCGCCTGCGCGAGCCGGCGGATCGAAGCGCTCTCTGAGCGCCGGCGAGGCGCTGCCAGACGCGCGCCGTTGCAGCCTACAACGCCCGCTGGTCCATCAGGATCGTAACGGGTGGAAATTGGGCATGGTGCTGCGCTGGTACTTGTGCAGGTGACCGGATCGACCGGTTATGCTGCGAGCTACCTGCTTCTGGCTCGTACACTTGACGTTGACTTGGTAAAGCTCGATCGACAGCTTGCTGCAGCAGCGGAGGATTTCCGATGACCGAACCCCAAACCTTCAGCTTCACCGACGACGGTGCCATCCCTAACTCGAGACTGCCGCTCCTGGTGTATCGCCAGGCGGTGCCAGCGGATCCGGCCGCCATAGAGCGCATCTTCACCGCCAATCGCTGGCCTGCCGCATGGCGGGACTCGGTACATCCGTTCCATCACTTCCACAGCGATGCACACGAAGTTCTGGGCGTTGCCAGCGGCTCCGGTAAGGTGCTGTTTGGCGGCCCCTCCGGCCAGGTGCTGGAGGTGAGCGCCGGCGACGTGGTGGTGATTCCCGCAGGTGTCGGTCACTGCCGTCAGAGCAAGACGGACGATTTGCTGATCGTCGGTGCCTATCCGGACAACAGCGCACAGCGCGACCTCCGCCGTGGCAATCCGGCCGAACACGATGAGGTTGTCCACAATGTCGCCGCGGTGAGGATGCCGGTCGCCGATCCTGTGTCCGGCGGCAACGGACCTTTGGTGCGGATCTGGGGCGCATAGCGTCTGACAGAAACTGAGGCACACCGCCGACGCGGGGGCACCGAACACTCGCGAGCCAAGCCTGCCCGGTCGCTCCCCGAAGACCGGCACAAGCCGCGGTGCGAGCAGTTCAACATCAAGTGCCGGATGACATAGCGCCTTGGTTGAGTTGCCTTCCAACTTCCCACGGCCGACGTTGCGTCCCGAATGGTTGTTTACCGAATCGACACCACTCTCTGGCATCGTGCATCTGTCTCGATGGCCGAGATCGAAAAAAGACCCCGCCCATCCCGTTTCGGAAAAGGCCGGGGTCAAGTTTCTCAGTAGGAAGACCATCGTGCCCTACGGCTAAGATCCTCTTAAAGCGAGGGAACAGCCGTTCGGCACGAGATGGTTTTTCCGTGCGCGTCCGGTGGCAGCCGCGCTTAGTGTCATAAGATGGTCGTGCGCCGCGCCTGCCCGCTCGGGCTGCTCGGCGCTCTGCCGGCGAAGCATCAGAGCCGTGCTGCGCTCGACCGCCGATCGAGCAGCGATCGGCCGCAGGTCTGCCGCCGCCATGGCGATGACCGAAGGACAGCTGGCGCATCACCGACGCGAGGATCACCGTCTCCGGCCTCGCACGCTGGATTTGAGCAACCAAAATATCTCGTTTCGGTTGGGCTCGCCGAGCTGCTCCACGGGCCCTGCAATTGCCCGGGCTTAGAATGGTTGGATCGAGTGGCACGAGGGAGTCTTGGGTCAGGTGCGGTTCCTTGATAAGAATCCGAGTAGGCGTCGCGCATGCAGCGCCTTGACAGGCTGCAGGGCTGGGGGCCTCGCCATGCATCTTGATCCGGTAGCGATCGCGGACGCTCTCGCCGCAATCGCCAGCAGAACCCAAGAGCCGGAGACGGCGCGACAACTAATGGAGCTGATCGACCACCTGCTCACGGCGGCCGGTCTACCACCGGAAGACCACCCTGCTGGTCACTTGGTCCGGTAGGCGCAACACGCTGCCTGGAGCGCGAACCATGAGGTTCCTTTGAGCAGATCGTTTCTTATGCGGAGCGAGATGCTAGTAATTCATTAATAAAGCTATTGAGAATGGCGCCGCCCGACAAGCTGAGGAAAGGGTCTGCGGCAGTGGCGGATTTGACGTTTGAGAGAAAATCTCTCGGTGGCTGCACCATCGAGGAACTTCTGCAAATAGCCGATGAATTTGATGCAATGGCGGCCAGGACGCCGACCCAAGATGCCGGGGAAGCACTCGGGAGGCTCGCAACACGCTTTCGGATCTATGCGGCCGAACGCGCTACCCGCCAGCCCAAATGGCCGGTGGGGCCGGGGGCACCAGCGCGAGCGGAGGGGAGATATATCCATCGCAGCGTCTTCGGCACACCGGCGGGCAATGTCGTGGACTTCAGCGTGGCGAAGCGCTTCCTCGCGCGCCGCGGGAGTTCACCCCGGACCCCATCGCTTACATCATAGCCGCGGCTGGCGAGGGATCATCGTCAGCCTCTTGACCGAGCGCAGATAAACCCATCCGGGCTCAGTGGAGATAGCCTGGCAGCGTCTAGCCGATTGCGCCGCACCCGGGCGTCATGCCGTGATCCACCCCGCGACGCGCGGCGTCAGGGCGATGTAGGTTTCACCGGACCACCACCGCCTATCGCCTCTGGTGCGCACCCGCGGCGCCGCGCCCGGGGGATGCGCCGCCGTCCGTTCTTAATGTGGTCGCAGGTCGTTGTTGGTCCGGTGGTCGCCAGCTATCCAGCGTGCCAATTCTGAATGCGCATCCGCGCGCCGGATCGCATCGATCTGTTCCACGCCGGGGGGATCGACGGTGAACTCCACGATCAAGCCGTCGGGCGACGTCGCATACACAGACTTACAGTAGCCGTGGTCATTCTCGCGGAAATTTTCGCCCGCCCGCCGCAGCCGATCGACGATCTCGTCATAGGTGCGGTCCGATACCTTGAACGCCACGTGGTCGAAGCTGCCGATCACCGGCGGCTTCTCCGCGATAATCAGCTTATAAATTTCAGGATCGGCGAACGAGAAGAACGCCAGCGCGCCACCATCGGCCATGCCGAAGAAGGTATGACACATCGCCACCTCGCGGCCGAGCAGCGCGTTATGGTGCTTCTCGCACCAGGTGGCGATCAGCGGAATGCCCAGCAGGTCCTCGAAGAACTGCCGGTTCAACTCCTGATCGCGCACGACATAGGCGTGATGGTGCAGACGCTGCGGCGGTTCGGCCAGCAGCTTCGGCTTCTCCTGGACGGCTTCTGCGACAGCCATGGCATCCTCCATTCAGTCGCGCGCAGCTTGCCCTTCAGACCGCCGGCTCGCAAGCTGATCGCTGACACCATCCAGGTAACCTGCCATGCCCTTGCCAGCCATTTCCCTCGTCGCCGTACCCGGCCGCCGCCGCCTCACGCTCGAGATCGCCCGCGACATCGAGCGGCGCGGCTACGCCGGTATCTACACGCCCAGCATGTACGGCAACATGTCGCAGTGCGAGGCGATGTGCTGGAACACCGAGCGCATCTCGTTTGGTACGGCGATCGCGCCGATCTACGTCCGCACCGTGCTGGACTTCGCGCAGAGTGCCGCCTTCATGCACGAGGTCTCCGGTGGCCGCTTCCGTCTCGGCATCGGTGTCGCCCACGCGCCGGGTCACCAACGCATGGGCGTCACTGTCGGTAAGCCACTCGGCGATACGCGCACCTTCGTCGAAAGGCTGCGCGCCGTCGAAGGCGTCGGCGAGTTCCCACCGATCATCATCGCCGCGCTGCGGCAGAAGATGGTGGCGCTCGCCGGCGAAATCTCTCAGGGTGTAGTTTTCGCAAACGCCGCCCGCTCGCACATGGCAACATCGCTGACCGCACTGCCCGCTGCGAAGCGCAATGACCCCACGTTCTTCATCGGCAACATGCTGCCGACCTGCATCAGTGACGACGTCGAGGCGGCGAGGGCAATCTGCCGCAAGAACCTGATCCACTATGCGTTCCTGCCGAATTACCGCAACTACTGGAAGGAAGCGGGCTACGCCGAGGAGATGATCGCGATAGAGCATGCCATCGAAGAGAACCGCCGCGATGATGTGCCGCGCTTCCTCACCGATCGTTGGCTGGCGGATGTGGCGCTGTTCGGTCCGGCGTCGCGGGTACGCGAAGGTGTCGAGGCCTGGCAGGCTTCCGGCGTTCATACGCCGGTCATCGTGCCCTCATCGACCTCGGGCGGTCAGCTCAAGGCCCTGGAGGAAATCTTCGCCACCTTCGGCTGATGGGCTATTGTAACCAAATGTAACGTGCGCTAATCTGCCCGTCGCGCAAGGGCACCCGCGCTGGCGCGAATGAATACTTCTGGTTCTCTGGGCGCGTCTCCCACCGAGACGCGCCTCCCTTTTGTTGGTCACTTACCGGGCCGGGTGTGATCTGCCGACAACACCGTGACCAAGATGCGCCCACTTCGTCACGATGGCGCTGCCCGAGGTGTTGCCGGTGCGGCCGTATTGCGGGAAAGAGAATGTTCTGCTTCGCAGGGAAGGGGACGCAGCAAATGACATTGGCCAGGTATGTAGGCCTTGGTGCGCTCGCGGTTGCTGCCGCAGCTTGTACGCCCAAACCGCCGGCGCCGCCGCCTGCGGCCACTGCGGCAATGCAGCAGTTGCCGCCGGGACGGATATATACCTTCCATTCATCGGCGCAGTCGGGATGCCCCGGATTGGATTGGCATGTCGTGTTGACGCCGGACAATATGCTCGACGGCATGATCGCCTGGAACAATTGGCAGTCGATGGCGCATGCCACCGGCAGCATCAACCCACAAGCCAGAACATTCCAGATGACGGCTGAGGAGGTCGGTGGCCGGCATCGAACCGCAGATATCAGCGGATCAGTCCGAAGCGACGGCTATCTCGTCGCCAATATCACTGGTCCGAACGTCAGCTGTCAGGGCATCATGGTTGGCTGGTCGGCGGCGCCGCCGCCGAGTCAGTGATGACCGCAGCGCCAAGAATATAGACAGCGCGCATATACATGGCCGGGCCACGTACGCCCGGCCATCTCGACGCAGGACGCCTAGCTGCCAGCGCAGAGCTGCAGGATGTCCTGCAAGTTGTCCCCGGGTCTCAGCTCGCTGATCTGCACGACCAGATCGCGCGCCCTGGCTTCGCCTATCACCGGCGAAGCCAAGGCCATGAACTTCTCCGCCAAGCGCCGTCCTTGCTCATCGAAATCGCTGGCGGGAATGCCTGAGTCGTGTGACGCCGCCACGGTTCGCCCGTCCGTCAGCCCGACTTCCAGCGCGGCGATCGTATTTGGCCGATCCGACCGGAAGTCGAATTCGACCTTGTCGCGCAGGGCAATCAAAGTCGGGTCAGCGGCCGTCTCCTCTGAATAGCTGCCGAGCCCGCCGGTATCCACGCCGGCCAGCGCCATCGCCGTCGTCAGGCGCAGGCTGAACTTCGCTTCCAGCCCAGTCCGCGGAGCCGGGATGTTGCAGACGCGATCACACGCCTCGTCCAGGCTCAGTCTGATCCGCGCGATTTGCTCCGGCTTCAGCCCGTACAGTTCACGCAGTTTGCGTGCAGCTTCGATCGGGGCGTGCGTCATGTAGCAGGCTGCATGATACTTGAAGAGGTTGTTGCGGATATGAAAGCCGCCCGGCGGGTCGGCCAGCGCAGCGCTGGGATTGAAGTCTGGGCTGTGCGTCCGAGCGAACCCCTGCGCGCATTCCACCACGTCGTCGCGGCTGGTGAAGCCTCTCTGCGTCAGGCGTCCGGCGAGCAATCCGTTCTGCGCGGCCTTGCCGGCATGGAGCGGCTTGCACATCGTGCCGAACATTGACTTCAACCCCGCAGCCTGCGTCCCCGCAACACCCAGCGCGGTGGCGAACTGCTCGGCATTCAATCCCAACAAATGAGCGCACGCCGCGGCAGCACCGAAGCTGCCGAGAGTGCCCGTCGCATGGAAGCCAAGCACATTGTAATGCCCCGGCGCGAGCAGCAGCCCCAGCCGGCACTGTAGTTCGTACCCAGCGACGAACGCCGCCAGCACATCACGCGCCGCACTGCCGCGCTCTTCCGCCAGCGGCAGCAGCGCGGACAACAGCACCACCGAAGGGTGCCCGGTCATCGCCATGTTGACGTCGTCGAAGTCCAGCGCATGCGAAGCTGTACCGTTGACCAGCGCCGCCGATAGGACCGGAAGGCGCTCTGCATGCCCGATGATCGTCGCGGCCGGTGTGCCGCCATGCGCGAGCATCTCGGCCAGCAAAATTTCCGTCAGCTCTTCCTTGGCACCCGCCAACGTGCAGGCGAGGTAATCCAGCACACACTGCCGTGCGAGCTGGCGTACGTATTCCGGCAGGTCCTCATAGCGCAGCTTCCGCGCCTGCTCGGCCAGAGTCCGCGTCAGATTCTGCGCACCGATATCCGTCATCACGTTCATGTCGCTTGCTCCTCAACGCCCCTGAAACACCGGCTTGCGCTTTTCGTTGAAGGCGCGGATGCCTTCGCGGCGATCCTCGGTCGGCACCATGCGGTTATACGCTTCGATTTCGAACATCATGCCGCTGGTCAGGTCCATATTGAGCCCATAGTTCACTGACTGCTTGATCTGCCGCGTGGAGATCGGCGCATTGCCGGCGATCGTCGCCGCCGTCTCCAGCGCCTCGGCCAGCAGCGCATCGGCGTTGCAGATGCGGTTCACCATGCCCCACTCGAACGCCTGCTGGGCGGTGAACGGCCGCCCGGTCAGCAAAATCTCTTTGGCCCGGCGTCCTCCAATGGCACGCGGCAAGGTCTGTGTGCCACCGGCACCCGGCATGATCCCCAGCGTCACCTCGGTCAGCGCAAACCGTGCGTGCTCGGCTGCGTAAATGAAGTCGGCGCACAGCGAGATCTCCATCCCGCCGGCATAGGCCGCACCATTCACCGCCGCAATGATCGGCACCGGGCAATGGATGATCGCACGAATGGCACGCTCGAAGATCAGGTGCTGGTCCTGCCACTGCTGATCAGTCATGCCGTTGCGCTCTTTCAGGTCGCCGCCAGCGCAGAATGCGCGTGTGCCGGATCCGGTGAGCACAATGCAGCGCTGCTGGTTCGGTGCCCCGCCGATCGCATGGAACAGATCGAGCAGATCGAGCCCCATCTGCGTGTTCATCGCATTGGCGACTTCGGGGCGGCTCAGCGTCACCAGCAGCGTATGCGGCCGCGGCTCGGCGATCTGCAGGGTCTGGTAGGTCTTCGACATGGCGCAAGTTTGCGCGCGTGCAGTCCTGTCCGCAATCCGCGGCCTCGCAAGCCGGTGCTGTCAGCGAACAGCCGGCGTCACATCGCTTGATACGAAGAACATGCGAATCAAGGCACCGTGGCCGAGGACCGTGCCAAGACTGCGAAACGCGGTCTTCGCCAGCAGGACCGCACCTAGCCCGACGTAGAGATAGGCCGCAAGCGCCAGCATAACCTTGAACTCTTCCGCGGCCTTGTGGGCCAGCGATGCATGTTGACTACTCACAGTCGCCTTCCCGCGTGGTCAGCGAGAACAGTTGCTGCAGGCGGCTGCACGCACTCTCGCTGCCTTATGAATCATGGTCCCTCGTGCGACCTCGTTGTCTCCTCGGTCTGACGGCTTCCAGAAAGAATGGGGCGGGCCCGCTCGGCGGATAGTCGAAGGAAATCGGCAGGTATCAGGCCACCCCGTGTCCAGCACTGCAGAGACAGATCACCATGCACGCCCATACAGCGTGAGACTGCCAATCAGTGGTTGGCCGCTTCGTCACCTTCCGAAGATGGCGAAGCACTTCATCCAGTTTGAACGCGGCCGGCTTTTGCCGTGGCGGGAACTTCACGTCCACAGGGCAACGCCGCACCCACCCGTCATGGTTGAATTCGCCCGGAACAGCAACCGCGCTGGTATCGAGCAGCGAGACCAATCTCTGTCATAACAACACTCTAAGCGGATTGCGATTTCCAACCGGCCAAAGTTTGGCGCCGGAGGGTTCCACATTGAATTTTGCCAGCGCACTCGCCTATTTCTGAGCAAATTTTTCCAGACACAGGTCGAAATCGCACCATGACCCTCCCCAACGATCCCACGATCGTCATTCGCGACGCCGTCCAGCGTATCGAGCCTGCGTTGGTCGAAGCCCGTCGCGACATCCACGCCCACCCAGAACTCGCCTTCGAAGAGATCCGCACCGCCGGCGTCGTCACCCGTGAACTGAGCCGCCTCGGCATCGCCCACCGGTGCGGCATAGGCAAGACCGGTGTGGTCGGCCTGATTGAAGGCGGTCGTCCAGGCCCAGTGCTCGCTATCCGCGCCGACATGGACGCGCTGCCAATCGAGGAAACTTCGGGCCTGCCCTTCGCCAGCACGAAGCCTGGCCTGATGCACGCCTGCGGCCACGACATCCACACGACCACGCTGCTTGGCGTCGCGGCGGTGTTGAAGGACTTGGCGCCGCAACTTGCTGGCACTGTGAAGCTGGTGTTTCAGCCGGCCGAAGAGTGTCTTGGCGGTATGCGCGCCATGATCGATGACGGGTTGATGGAAGATCCCAAGATCGACTTCGCACTCGCCTTTCACAACCACCCGGAAATGCCGGTTGGCACCTTCGGCTACGTGCACGGTGCCTGTCTTGCCGCCTCCGACCGCTTCGACATCGTCGTGCGCGGCAAGTCGGGTCACGCTGCCTATCCGCACACCACGGTCGATCCACTGGTCGCCGCGGCGATGCTGGTGGCGCAGCTGCAGACCGTCGTGTCGCGAGAAGTGAGGCCGATGCACCCTGCCGTGGTGACTGTCGGTGCCATTCAGGGAGGCACCACCTACAACATCATCCCTGATAGCTGCCTGATCAAAGGCACTGTACGCACGCTGCATGAGGAAGCGCGCGCCACCGCCGAAGCTGCGATCAAGCGCCTCGCTGCCGGTATGGACGCGGGCATGCGCGTTGACTGCGAGGTGAACTACCACCTTGGCGTCCCAGCGCTGCGCAACGATGAACGCGTACTCCGGCCGGTCGTCACTGCCGTCCGCCATCAGTTTGGCGACGCCATAGGTGAGTTCGAGCCTAGTCTGGGCGGTGAGGACTTTGCCCTGATGGCTGAACTAGTCCCAGCCTTCCAGCTGCGTGTCGGCTCATCGCAGCCGGCCCGAAACGATCGGCTGCACAACTCGGCTTATCAGCCCGACGAGCGCTGCATCGGCTTTGGCGTGCAGGCGCTGTCGCGCGCTGCGCTGGAACTGCTGGCATGATGGCCCGATCATGACCAAGTACCGCATGGGCGAGATCACCGCCCACGAGATGCGTGAGATTCTGCTGGCGCGCCCCGTCGTGCTGCTGCCTCTCGGCAGTTTCGAGGACCAGGGTCCACACGCGCCAATGGGCGATTATCTTTCTGCCGAACGCATGGCGGAACTGATCGCGGAACGTGCCACAACGCGTGGCACGCGCACGCTGGTGGCACCGGTTCTGGCTTACGGCGGCGCCGACTTTTTCGGCACTGCACCGGGCGGCATGGCCCTAGGCCAGGAGACGTTCCGCGCCGTGCTGCGGGACGTGTTCGCCTGCCTGCTGCGGCACGACATCACGCGGCTGATCGTGGTCAACGGCCATGCCGGCAACACCCAGGCGGTACTGGACACCGCGCGTGAGACCTGGCGCGCGCGCCACGTGCTGATCCCAAGCTTCTATCTGTGGAAGATCGCGCGGGGCCTGATGCCTGACATCGTTGGTGCCGAGAAAACGAAGCAGACCAGCGGCCATGGCGCTGATCCGCTGACCTCGATCACCACGCATCTGTTCCCGCAATGGATGCGGCCCGACCTGACGCCCCCGCCGCATGGCGCACCCGATATCATCGGCATGCCGGTCACCGGGTTCGGCACCGCGAGCTTCGAGGGCGCCGAGATCGATGTGCCTATCGAGCTATCCGAGATCACGCCGGACGCCGTCTTCGGAGCCAACGCGCGTCTCTGCTCGGCGGCGACCGGTGCGCAGTTGGTTGAGGCGCTCACCGAACTGGGCGCACGCTTTGTGCGCCACTACAGCGAGAGAACCAGCTAATGTGGTCCGTGGTGTCATCGTGCAGTCGAGGCGGGCAACCCGCCGGCCGCTTTCCCACACCTCCACAGCAGCCGCACGATTCTCCGCACAGTTGCTGGCCATCGCCAGCGCAGCGCTGTCCGATCGGCACACGACGGAATACCCGTCCATGACCTGCTCGGCAGAATCCAGTTCGTAGATGCGGTAGAACGCTACTGTCATACGGCGTCTCCTCCCGGTCCGATCGACGTGGCCTTGGCGACAGCCCTGAGGGATACCGGCTCGAACACAGAGCATGAACCAGGGTTGAAACCTGCACAGTAAGGTGAATGGCTGTAAGCAGGGCGAACCTATTGTTCCGCTTCCGTGGCCGGCCGACGCTTTCCCGTGTCGCTGACAACTGCGGCAAGCGCACTCGCTGGTATTGCGTAAGTCCAGCGGCTTCCGCTGCGCGGATAATGTTAAGTCTTGGCTAATCCCTCAGACCGCATAGTCGAGGCATGCAGCTTGTCGCAGTCCCGCCAGTGTGCGCGGCACGCCAGATTTCACTGTTGATCCTCTTGTTGCTTCTCGCGTGTGGTGGTCCGGGGAGCGAGTTGCCGCTGCTGCAAGATGCCGGACCGCCTGACTACAGGCTCGGTCCCGGTGACCAGGTGCGGATCATTACCTACGGTGAAGAGAACCTCACAGGCGAATTCCGGGTCAACGACAGCGGCAACATTTCGCTGCCCCTGATCGGCACGGTGCATGCTGCGGGCCTCACGTCCAGCGGGTTGGAAGGCACTGTGGCAGCGGCACTGCGTCACGGCGACTTGGTGCGGGGGCCGTCCGTTGCTGTCGAGGTCATAGGCTACCGCTCGATCTACGTTTTGGGCGAGGTCAACAAACCCGGCCAATACTCTTATCAACCGGGGATGACGGTGCTGTCAGCGGTTGCCGTGGGCGGCGGCTTCACCTATCGGGCAATCGATGACTACGTGGCGATTGTTCGCTCAAGCGAAGGCAGGACGGTCCAAGGCCGGGCGAGTCCGCAGGCCTTCCTGCGGCCCGGCGATGTCCTCAAGGTGCTTGAGCGACAGTTCTGATAACCGCTTGAGATCCTTGCGTGGGGGGATCGCCGTACTGGCCGTCCTGAGCCTCGCCGCCGCCGCGGACACGCCGGCACCAGGACCGTTCCACATTATCGGCAGCCAAGCCTCGGGATGCATAACGGGGGCCGTGCAGTTGCCGCCCGTGGGCGTAGGTTTCCAGACCATCCACCTTGCGCGCAGCTCCTTTTGGGGTGCCCCGTCTACCGTCGCGCGCATTCAGTCACTTGCAGCACAGACGCATGCGGCTGGGCTTGGAGACCTCTATATTGAGGATATTTCCCGACCGCGCGGCGGCCCATTGCCTGGCGGACACCAGAGCCACCAGCTGGGGCTGGACGTCGACGTCGGACTGAATATTGCGCCGAAGCGTTCGCTGACTGCGGCAGAGCGTGAGAGCGTGGAACTAACCAGCATGGTGCGGCCCGATCAACGCGGCATAGATCCGCTGCACTGGTCACCCGGCGTCGTGACGCTGCTGCGCCTGGCTGCCAGCCTGCCGGACATTGACCGCGTCCTGGTCAATCCCGCGATCAAGCGGCAACTCTGCCACGATGTGACAGGCGATCGCTCCTGGCTGCGACTGATGCGGCCGTGGTACGGCCACGCAGCGCATATGCACATCCGGTTTCGTTGTCCTGCCGATCAATACGATTGCGTGCAAGCGCCACCGCCGCCGCCAGGCGATGGCTGCGACGCAACGCTGCAGTGGTGGTTCGACCAGCTGGATCTGCCACCGAAGCCGGCGCCGCCTTACCATCCGCCACCGCTGCCGGTGGCCTGCGAGGCGGTGATGCAGGCGCCCTAGCCTATAGCTCGCTTGCCAGCCGGTGCATGGTTCGAGCGAACGCTGCGCCGATCGTCTGCCATTCATGATGGTGGCCGTCGCGCACGACCCACCTGCCGGCCACCATCACGTCACGTACCGGCGTGCCGTTGCTGGAGTAGATCCAGGCGTCCAGCAGCCTATCGCCGGTGCGGCCGACAAGGGTCGGATGCGCAGTGTCCAGCACCACCAGATCGGCCAACTTGCCCGGCGCGATGCTGCCCGCGTTGCGGCCCAGCGCCTGCGCTCCACCCGACAGTGCCCGGGGATAAAGGTCATCGACCAGATTGCGCCTGCGCGTTTCCAGCCGCCGGATATAGTCCAGCCAGCGCAGTTCCTCGACTGGGCTGGTGCAGGTATTTGCGTCGCTTCCAATACCGAAGCGTCCGCCTTCTGCCAGGAAAGGCCGCAATGGGAAAATGCCGTCACCAAGGTTGGCTTCGGTCGTCTGGCACAACCCTGCCACAGCGCCACAATCGGCGAGACGCTGCCGTTCCGCGGCATCGACGTGCGTGGCGTGCACGAGGCACCAACGTGCACCAACCGGTGCGTGATCCAACAGCCACGCGACCGGTCGCGCTCCGCCCCAGGCGATGCAGTCGGCGACCTCCTTCTCCTGCTCGGCTACGTGAATATGGATCGGCGCCGCATATCGGTCGGCAAGCGCAATCGCCTGGCGTAATTCGTCCGGCGTCACCGCCCGCAGCGAATGCGGCGCTATACCAATTGCTGCGCTGCGTGACACGCTCGCACACAGGTCGGCGTAGCCGTCGGGAGAAAGAACGAAGCGGCGCTGTCCACCGGTCGGCGGTGCACCACCGAACTGCGACCGACAATACAGTACCGGCAGCAATGTGAGTCCGATGCCCGCACACTGCGCCGCGGCAACGATGCGATGCGACAGCTCGGCTGGGTCTGCGTAGCGCGAGCCGTCTGCCGCGTTGTGCAGGTAGTGGAACTCGGCCACGGAGGTGTAGCCCTGCAGCAGGCACTCGACGTAGAGCTGTGCCGCAATGGCCTGCACGTCATCCGGTGTGAGGATGGCGAGAAAGCGGTACATAACGTCGCGCCATTGCCAGAAGTCGTCGCCGCCGAGACCGGCGCGTTCCGCGAGGCCAGCCATTGCACGCTGGAATGCGTGCGAATGGAGGTTCGGCACGCCCGGCACGACAAGGCCGGCGATATGTGCAGCAGGCTCACTGGCATGCGGGCAGACCGAGAGGATGGTTCCATCGCTGCCGACCTCGATCAGCACATCGGATTCGATGTGCCGATCGAGCAATGCGGCTTGAGCGAGGTAGCGCGTCCTCAATGGCGGTTGGTCAGGCTCGCGTGCTTCGCCTCTCGCCGGCGCGCGTGCAGGATGAACTCGGTGTAGCCGTTCGGCTGCGCGCGACCCTTGAAGACGAGGTCGCAGGCGGCCTTGAATGCGGGCCCTTCGAATGCCGGCGCCATGGGTCGGTAATTTGGGTCATCAGCATTCTGTCGATCGACCACCTTTGCCATCCGTCGCATGGTCTGCATGACCTGCTGCTCCGAGACAATGCCATGGTGCAGCCAGTTGGCGATGTGCTGGCTGGAGATGCGCAAGGTCGCCCGATCCTCCATCAGGCCGATATCGTGGATGTCGGGCACTTTGGAACAGCCAACTCCTTGATCGATCCAACGGACCACATAGCCGAGAATGCCCTGGCAGTTGTTGTCCAGTTCCTGCGCGATGTCGTCGGGGGACCAGTTCGGCCGATCGGCAACCGGAATAGTCAGCAGATCGGAGAGCAATGCGCGTTGCCGGCTGGCGAGTTCCTCCTGCCGATGTGCCACGTCCACCTCGTGATAGTGCAGCGCATGCAGGGTCGCGGCGGTGGGCGAGGGGACCCAGGCGGTGTTGGCGCCTGCCTTGGGATGGCCGATCTTCTGCGCGATCATATCCGCCATTTGGTCGGGCGCGGCCCACATGCCTTTGCCGATCTGCGCGCGGCCGCGCAAACCGCAGGCCAGACCGATGTCGACGTTCTGGTCTTCATACGCCTTGATCCATGCAGTGTTGCGCATGTCGTTCTTGCGGATCATCGGACCGGCTTCGATCGACGTGTGGATTTCGTCGCCGGTGCGATCGAGGAAGCCCGTGTTGATGAACACCACCCGGTCCTTCGCCGCCTCGATGCAGGCCTTCAGATTGACAGAGGTGCGCCGCTCCTCGTCCATGATCCCCATCTTCAGCGTATTGCGCGCAAGCCCCAGCATATCCTCCACGCGGGCAAAGAGCACGTCGGCAAATGCCACCTCGTTCGCCCCATGCATTTTTGGCTTCACGATATAGACCGAGCCGGTGCGGCTGTTGCGCAGCGGACCAGTACTCTTGAGATCGTGCATCGCGATCAGCGACGTTACCGCTGCATCCACCATACCCTCTGGAACCGGTGACCCCGATGAGTCGAGCACTGCGTCGGTGTACATGTGCTGGCCAACATTGCGCACCAGCATCAGACTACGCCCAGGCAAACTGAGCGTGCCGCCGTCGGGTGATGTATATACTCGATCGCTTACCAGACGTCGCGTCATCGTCTCGCCGCCTTTGTCGAACGTCTCTTCGAGCGTGCCTTGCATCAGCCCCAGCCAGTTGCGATAGGCCAGTACCTTGTCGTCGGCATCGACGCAGGCGACCGAATCCTCGCAATCCTGGATCGTGGTGATTGCTGCTTCCAGCAGCACGTCGGCGATGCCGGCGGGATCTTGCTGACCGATCGGTCGGCTGCGATCGATGACGATTTCGATGTGCAGGCCGTGATGCTTCAACAGCACAGATGATGGGTCGCTGGCTTCGCCGCGATACCCGACGAACTGCTCGGGATGCGCCAGAGCAGTCCGTGCATTGTCGCTTAAAGTGACCGCAAGTCGGCCGTCGTCGATTGCATAGCCTTTGGCGTCGCGATGGCTACCTATGGCGAGTGGTGCAGCCTGGTCCAGGATCTGCCGCGCTCTGGCGATGACCCGCACACCGCGGACCGGGTTATAGCCCGGACCGCGTGATGCTCCATTGTCTTCAGGCAGTGCATCGGTGCCGTAGAGTGCGTCGTAGAGGCTGCCCCACCGGGCATTGGCCGCGTTCAGCGCATAGCGGGCATTGGTCACCGGCACGACGAGCTGCGGGCCCGCGATGGTGGCGATCTCGGCATCGACGTTCCCGGTGCCGATCGAGAAATCCGACGGCTCCGGCTGAAGGTAGCCGATCTCGCGCAGAAATCGTGTATAGCCTTCGGGACTGATGGGCTTGCCACGGTTTTCCAGGTACCAGGCGTCGATCTGGCGTTGCAGGGCATCGCGCTTCTCGAGAAGCGACTTGTTGTGTGGCGCCAGGTCGCGAATGAGCGCACCGAGCCCTCGCCAAAACTGTGCGGTGGCAACCCCAGTACCGGGAGCCGCCTCGGTGTCGACGAAATCATATAGTCGGCGGGCGATCCGTAGTCCGCCGGCATCCACGTAATCCATACGCTGCAACTCCCAGCCGGGTTGACGCCAAAGCACGCCGCGGCGGTCCCGGACCGCCATGGCGTTACGTTGCTTCCTGTCGCTTCCCCTGGAGTACGGCGATGTCGGCCGTGCAGACTTGTCAATTTCGGTCGGCCGGCTTCTCACCTGCCTCGTTGTATACGCGCTTTGCCGGAGAGTGCCAGTGATGGCTGCAATCCGTGGCCTCCGCCGTCCGGACCGCTTTGGCCCTGGCAGGCCGACGCTCGTCGGGCATCAAAGTGACCACAGGCTGGGTGTTCTTCGGGTCCCAACCTTGCTGACAATAGATTGCGACGCAGTACTTCAGTTCCTTCTCGCCCTCGTAGTTGCTTTTGAAGTGAACCTCATAAGTAGAATGGTGAGTGTCGCTGACGATCCTGAAAAAGGCGAACTGATAGGTGCCCTGGGAGGGAGCCTTGGCGGCCTCCCTGGCAGCAGCGTTCAGCCCAGCCTTGGCGCAGCTGAAGGTCACGGCATTGAGGTCGCTGAGGTTCTCGGTTGCCGCGGTTGTGACCGGTGCGGAGGCGGGAGGTGCGGCGGGGCCTTGCTGCACCGGCGCGGCCGGCTGCGCGCTGCCTGGGATGGTGCCGACCAGCAGCACGGCTGCCGCGGAGGCGACGAGCAGTCGCGCATCCGGGCGCTTGTGGGGAGAGCGTGCGGTCATGACGCTGCCCTTTCCTGTCATTCGTTGGCTCGAGAGTGACACAATGGTGGTTCAAAGACCGTATTGGACAACCTTGTTGCTGAACGTGCCGACATAGACCTTGCCGTTCGCGACTACGGGAGTGGAGTACTTGGCAAAGTTCCCCAGGTTGTCCCGGGGATTGCCATCGCTGTGGAACAGCTGTTTGAGCTGCGTGCCATTGACGACGGTCGTCGCGTCGTAGGCCACCAGCGCTCCATGCACGACCGCGGAGTTGGCGTTCCCCTGGACCGGATAGCTGGCCCAGACAACGCCTGTGCCAGGCGCCGTGCCGTTGGACGAAATCACCAGGCGTCCGCCTGGCATGCCCCCGGGCGCGGGCATATTGCCTGACGCGAACTGCGTGCCTTCCGCCCGGAACGCGGTAATGCGCTTGGTCGCGAAATCAACGTTGTATACCTTCAATCGCTCATTCTCGCCCCAGATATAGATGCTGGCACCGTTCACCCGCTCCATGTACACCGGGGTTCCGTGAATGTGATACGTCTTTCCGGTCGGCGTCTGCGCCGCGGCATTGCGATCCAATTTCACAATCGGCCAGTTCGGATTGGCAGCCGTCGAGGTCGGCAGGCCGGCCGGGCCGTTCGGCGGGTTGGGCAGGTAGGTAGCGACGAATGGCAGGTTGAACTGCGGATCCCACAGATTGTGACCCAGGTTGTTGCGATTCAAATTGTAGATAATGCCGTCCTTGCCCCCGCCGATCAGGTTGCCCCGTTCAGGAACCAGGACCACGCCGGCGGCGCCGAGGTCCTGGTCCTCATCGGCCCGACTGAAGTCGCTGAAGGCACCCCAAAAATCGGCGACGTCCAGCTTCGGCTTGCCGTTGTCGACCCCGGCCTGCCCCGGCGTGTAGTGCAGCTTGACGAAGCTCTCGGCGAAGTTTCCGGGCATGGTGCCGGGGTCCATGCCGTTTCCGGTCGTGAAGTAGATGTCATCACCTTCGATCGCCGGGCCTGAGCCGGACATCCACACACCGCCTGCACCGCCGCCTGGCGTGATGTTGAAGATCGCCGGTCTCGGCGCGAAACCGTCTTCACGGTCGAGGCCGCGTACATCAAAGGCGGTGACGAAGCCATGGCCGGGGCCACGCGGGTTCTCGCCATTGATAGAGAACGAGGCCACGACGGCCTTGTGGCCTCCGGCGTCAATCAACCCGAGGCCTGCGCGCATCTTCTGGTAGGGTACTGCGAAGCCATTCGGGATTCCGCCGCCACCGTTGTCGGCGTTGCCCTCGATAAGCACCGGCGGTTTCTTGTCCGCGAGGCTGTTGGCATCGAGTATCCAGATCATGTTGTTGCGTTCGATGTTCTGGCTGGCGGGATTTGGTTTTCCGAAAGTCGTGACATAAATCGTGTTGCTGGCGACATCGATCACCGGCGTCGCGGTAATTCCCCAGTTGCGATAAATGTTGTGAAGGTCCATACCCCTGCCCGGCGGGTTGGCGATGTCGGCCGGGTCGAACGGCGGTGCAAGCTGCCGGCGAGCGAGTTGGGCGCCGGTGTTGACGTCGAAGACGAATGCGGTGTTCGTCATCGTGAACACATAGAGCCTGTTGCCGACGACGAGTGGCGACGTATCGATCTTCTCATCGACGATGAACTCGCGAATCTTCTTCAGCCTGGGAACATTCGCCGTAGTCAGGACGGTCTCGGACTTGTTCCACCCCTGGCGTGTGTTGTTGACACCCACGGTCCAGATATCGACGGCCAGGGCGGAAGCTGGGAGGCTCAGGATCGCCAATGACACCAGGATGCCAAGGCGCGACAGCAGAATCATGATTGTCCGCTCACCAAATGCAAGGAAGGGACGCGAGCCCCCGGGTTACGCTTGATTCCGGCTGCAACTGGCTGCAGTCAGGGATAATTGTCTGAACAACAGACTATGCCGATTGCCGGCAAGCGGTGCAATGGAGTGATCACAGCGGAGCCATGCCTCCGAGCGGACGCTCGCCAATTGTCAATCATTACTCGGACTCTGGGCCAGGCGAGGCTGCCATACCGTTCTCCACGCAGCCTGTCGCGCCGTTGTCCGGTGATCAAAATCAATCCTCGTTCCATCCAGTACGGGGTTGCCAACCCTTGCTTGTCATGTACGGGCCAGCGGCCGCCTGTTCAAATCCAGATTGAAACGACCATGCCCAGGACGAACGGTGACCGTCGCATCCTGCTTGGCGGCATGGCAGGGCTCGCTACGTTGGGCGCGAGCCGGACGAAGGCTGCCACGGCGGCGCCAGCGCTGCCATCTCGCTGGTTGCCCTCAATGTCATAGACGTGGCAGGACGACTGTAGCTGACACGGGCGGCAATGGAGGGCTTTGCCAAGGCAAACCCGCACACGGTGTCACGTATTGCCCTCTCGCAGGCGCCGGCGCCCGGACTGCCCGGCGGGCTGAAAGCGCAGCAGGCGGCCGGGTGGTTATCGATCTTGTGCGGACCGGAACGGATGCGCTGTCCGCGGGGATCGATCAGAATCTGTGGGTTCCATCGCATCACCGATTACGGTGCCTGTTCTGCCGTAGCTGCCGGAATCTATTTCCCGGGCGTCTGGAAGATGCAGGGCTTGGCGCAGAACCAGGCGGTATGCGTTGTCTATTGCCCCGCCGGTCCGATCATCGAGTTGATGACGGATGCGATGAAGGTGCCATCGATCCGCGGATAGAGGCGGCGGCTCGGGTGTTCGGCGCCGGCATCGCGCGCCCCGTTCACCCAAGTGCACCCCATCGGCTCGCACCCGGCATTCTCGCGGCGCTGCTGTTGTGCATAGCGTAACGTTCGAACTGACATTCCTGACAGCGGGGCCAACAACCGACACAGATCGTAACGTGCGCGAAGCAGTAGAACCATGGCGCGTGTACGGCGGCGGGTCGTTTCACCCGCCGCCGTACTTCCTAGATGACGTGGAAAAGATAGAGCAGGATAATCACCGGAATGGGAATACCGAGAGCCCACAGAAGAATGCCGCGCATGTCCAACTCCGTGCCTTCAATGGATCCAGTAATTAGCGCGATACGTGGCTGTACGATGGCAAACGCAATCACGAGTTGGTGGGCTTGTACCAAGCTGCAGAGTGGCCGACTCGAGCCGGATCGCACCGAGCTGGTTCAGCAGTGTTCGTCTCGCTCCAACCAGGCGAGAGCGGACCCGGTGCAAGGTCTGCTGGTCCAGCTGGTCATGGCTCTTCAACTCCACGAACCGCATCGTCGGTCGTGATGCCGCCTCAGTGGCCGGAAGTGGCCGAATATCACAAGCACCGGCAGGATGGGCGAATTCCCCCATACCCTGGAACTTGTGCCATCAGATCCGTCAGCCACCACGGATCGGATTGCTGGATCACTGGTCGATGAGGATGATCAGAACGCCTCTCCACAGCGTCCGGCGCTGCGGTTCGAAGCGCCAAGAGCTTCCCTTTGCTCAGGTATTCTTGCCCCCGTCAGCCCCATCGCCTCCAGCCGGATCCGGGCTGAGGAGCGCATAGCCAATGATCGCAAATAGCAAGGCGCCCATGGCGATCAGCAGTGGCAGCATTGGCATTCTCCTCAGGTGTCTTGGAGCTCGAAGGAGAACACGCGGGGGAGCGCTGCGCATTGAAGTGCTTCATCGGGCCGACGCGAAGACCCGGGCTGACACACCTTTCCATTTGGCAGCAGCGGACTGTATGCGCCGCTAAGGAACACCCTACAGGACGCGGTGCAACTCCTGGAATGATGGACCCGGAGAAATTTGCTGCCAATTTTGTCCACGACACGAGTGCTGCTGCAGAGAGCGCCGACGCCCTTCATCGACCTGAAACAGCGAGCCTTCTGTCTGAGACGAAGTCGATCTCTGCACCATACTAGCAGACCGGTCGGCGAGTGGCTGCGACGTACATCGAGGATGAACCGATGAGGGGCGAGCCGCTTATGCCGTGTTTCGATAGATCATCTGAAGCTTCGCAAGCTTAGCGAACTTCGTCATTCCGTCATCCGGGATGCCGCCTGACTTGCAGCAGGCTTAGTCGGCTTCACAGCGTCATGCGGACTGCTTGGGTCGGACTCTGTGCAGAAATCCTGTGACGCAATTCACATTAGCTGTTGGATTACTCGCTCCCTTCGACAACTCTTTGCCGAGGTATGAATCAATTCATACTACCGATGCGTGTGATTGCGGCAGGCTCCAGCTGCCAATCGCAACGGAATCGGAACGACACGGCGCCAAACTGGAGACTGGCCATGACGGATCAGCCTGCGCAGCGCATCACTCTGGCACTCACGCGTCATCATGACATGTTGCAGGCGGACTGGGAGGCCGATGGCTGGGACGAAAGCTACATGGCACCATTGGACCGCGTGCTGCATAAGAGCCTCGCCGTGCGCGAGGTCCTGCGCCGGCTCAATGACTTCGCCCATGCCAACCACCGCTGCGAAATGGCCTGGGAGGGCAGCGAGTTCGAGACGCTGATCCGCGATCTGCAGCAGGCGGGCGAGGACCTGTATCTGGTTCTGCTGACCTCCGATGACGCCCAGATCGGCGAGCGGATCAAGTCGCGGCTGGCCGAGAGCGGCAGCCTCGATGTGACCATCAAAGTGAAGAAGGGCATGACCTTGCCACTCGGCTTCCTGTTCCCGAGTCATTGCACGCCGTCCAGGATCTATCGCCGGACCCTGGAAGCCTTTCAGGGCTTCTGGGTCCACGACCACCGAATAACGATGAAGGCGTCCGGCGGCAGCTGCAAGCGCAAGCAGGCGCAGGACGTCAAAGTGCTCTACGCGGTCGACACCGATCAGTTCCTGGAGCTGATCGACGGGCTACAGCTGCGCGAGGACTGGGACGCGCTGCTGGCGCTTGAGGTCGGACGTGCCGACAACTGGGATGCGGCGTTTGAGAAATGGCGCGACATGACCATCGCCAACGATTCGGACAACGTGTTCTTCCTGTTCGGGCACAACGACCAGGCGGGGTTTCACCTCGGCAAGAATGACCGCAAGAGCCGCGAGAAGTTCATCGATCAGTTCAAGCGTCGCCACACCGACACGGGTTCGACTTTGTTGTTCATGAACGGCTGCAGCACCATGGGCGATGGCTATGCGTCATTCCTTGAGGTGGTCGGACGGCCCGGCTTCTGCGGTGCTATAGGCACCGAGGCGGAGATCGCCAATGACTTTGCTGTCACCTATGCTGGCCGGCTGTTGAAGAAGCTCTTGCTTTCGGCAAACCCTATGCCGCTCGGCGAGGCGTTCCACTCCATGATGCATGAGTGCGACCTCTTCCCCCGCAATCTGCTCTACACGTGTTATGCCTTTCCTGATTTCACGGTCGCCCGAAGGGCGAGCTGAGCATGGACGCGGCCCTCATCACGTATTGGCCGGACGAGCCGTACCGCGAGTGCGATTTCTATACGACGCGCGATGCAGCGCTGTTCCGTGAGCGCTTCACCGAGGTCGAGGACTGCGTCCAGCTGTTCACGCAGTACCATACAAAGGTGCTGTTGCTGCACGGGTCGACCGGCGCCGGCAAGTCGTCGTTCCTGCGGGCGGGACTGATCCCGGCGCTTCAGCGCGTCGAAGACCCGCCTGGCTACGCGTTCATGGAGGACGACGACGGGGTGATCCGCTGCACCGATGATCCGGTACGGATGATCGCTCGCCGCATGCTCGGCACGATTGATGCCGCGCGCCAGCGGCTGCTCGCCCGGTCGCGGCAGGTGCCGAAACTCCGGGAGGCGGAGAGCCTGCTCAGCGAAGACGCAATGGCAAGCGCCTCCTCCGCGGCACTGGTCGCGCCGCTGCTCAACAGCCTGAACCTGCTACGGCGGATGATGGGCAAGACCCTGGTGCTGGTGGTTGATCAGGCTGAGGAAGTTCTGACCCATCCGCGTGGCGAGGAGTGCACCGAGGCTTTCTTCCAGCTCATTGAAGAGATCTACCTCCGCGACTTCGACGTTCGCCTGATCATTTCGCTGCGCACCGAGTACTATGGCAGATTTCGCAACCACCTTCGCATCCAGGACCGCTACCGGGCGCTGCCGTCCGATGGTGGATTGGAGCTGTATCTGCTCGAGCCACTGCGGGATCGGGAGGTCCTGATTCAGGCTTTGGACTGGCCGGCCGCCAACGGTCAGCACGACTATGGCTTTAAATTCGCACCTGACGTGCTGCGGTTCATCGTCGACGATGCTCTGGCTTTTTTGCCCAACGCTGCGGTGACACCGGCTCTGCAGGTGGTGTGCGCGACCCTCACGCGGGATCGCGATCCAGGCGAACTGCTGGTCGTCACCGTCGAGCACTACCAGAGCCTTGGACGGATCGGGCGCATCCTTGATCGGTTCATCGACCATTCGGTTACGGCGGCAACTCGCTCGACGCAACCGCTTCGGTCTCTACGCTCGGCGATGGGAATGACCGACTCGCCAACCGACCGGTGGCGCAGCACGCTTATGACCATGGTGAGCGAGCAGAGCGGCGGGGTCGTGGTGGCGATCCCGCGCAGCGAGGCCGACCTGGCGCGCGCTGCGCGGGCGCAGGGCCTCACCGAACCAGTGGGGCCGGCTCTGCGCGCCATGGCCGAAGGGCGCGGCGGCATATTGCGGCTGATGGGCACCGAGGATGAGCCCGCTTATATCCTGAAGCACGATACGCTCGCACTGCGGCTGTCGCGGTGGCATCAGCAGCAAATCGGCGTGCGGCGGCTGCGGCGCAAGGCGGCAATCGCCGGTGGCGTCGGCGTGGCGGTATTCGCCGTTATCGGCACCGCCCTCCTGATTACCAGCTTCTCAAGTCTCTATGCCCACGACGCCAGCATCCGGCTGCGCAACAACTTCGCCGAACACGAAGCCGGCAACCGCAGCCTGATGGTCTTGCTCGCCAATCTCGCCGAGACGCGGCAGCGGTATAACCTGGCGGACTATCTGTGGCCTTCGCCAGTGCACGAAGAATCAATTGAGGCGCTGCGCCGGACATTGCTGCGAGCGCCGTGGTTTCATGACCGCTTCGCGGCCGCCGGCATGAGTCCGGACGGGACCGAACTCGCATTGCTCGCTTTAGAGAATAATCAAATGCAGATTCTGCACTTTCCGGAAGGAGCCGTGGACGAGGTGCCGCAGGATCATCTGCGGCCTCTGCACATGCCGGCTGCGGCGTCAGATCGTTCAAATAGCGCGACCGAGTCCGCTAGGACGGCACGCATGCCGTCGCCTCCAGCCGCCGGCTTCGTCATAGGTCTGGGTCCGACCGCCGTCCGCGACGGTCAGGCCTACTACTGGGATGGCGAGACAGTCGTCACACGCGACCTGACTGGGCGTCTGCCAAACGACGACGGCAGCCTGATCCGCTATGAGATCGTCGGGGGCGCGATCAACGCGACTCGTCGAACCCCCGGTATTCGCTCTCGGCAAACGCAGTTCGTGCGGTTCGACCGTGCCCTGTTGGAATCCGGCCAGCCCGCGCCAGCACCTACACTCGTGTCGACGCCCCCATTCCAGCCGACGCCGCTGTTCGACAACACGAGCAGCATCGGACGCTACGCCTCTTACAGCGATCGTGCGGATAACGGGCGCGACGCCACGGATTCAGCGCCTGAGCCAGCGGTGCAGATCGGCGAGTTCTCGGTCGAGCTGCATCAGCCAGGTGGAGATCTGCGCATACCGTTCTCCAATATTCCGCTGATCCGGAAGCAGCATGAGCAGACAAGGGGGCGTCTGACACTGGCGTTTTCGACCGGAGACGAGACCACATTTGCCGTGAAGCCGTCGGGCCGAAGCTTCTATCTGCGCGATTGGTCTTCCACACCGGGCGAGCTAGGGCGTCTCAAGGACGGCGTCAGGAAGATCACCCTGGTCGGCGAGAATGTAGGAACCGACGAGGACAACCGGCTGCTCCCGGCGCAGTGGCCGTTTCTCAATCCGTTGTTCGCCGTTGCTCGCATCGAGCATGGTTGGCGCGCCGCCTGGATGGTCGGCAATGGCATCCAGGCGGTGGAGACCGACGACGATTTCGACCGCACGAGCGCCAACGGTGCCAATGCGCGTCAAATCTTGAGCGATGTGCTGATGAGCAATCCTACCGGTGCACGGCTGAGCTTCTCCAAGGGCGGGCACTTCCTGGTGCTGGAGGAGAACGGCGGCGACTGGCGGACGGTTGACGTGAAGATCTGGGACCTCGGCCTGCCCTGGCGAAACATGATCATGGACCCAGGCACTGACGAGGCGAAGCTCATCAAGATCACCTGCCGGGCGATCGGAAATACCGGGTCGTCCGGCCCGGATCGACTGAAGCTGTTCGACATCTCCCCGCAGTTCGCCCGGCCATGCGGTGAGGCCTCCTGATGTCGGGAGCGCTCACACGGTTCGCCAGCGCCTTCGATGGGCTGCTGGCCGGACACAGCCCTGGCCCCTCCATCGGCTTCCTATCGCACGACCGATGCAGTCCCGCCGGAGTCGCTGGCGAGACCATCGGCAAGGACAAGATGTATTTCGAGGTCAGGGCCCATGAGCTATTCCTGGCTAAAAACCACGTCCTCTGGACGACGCATGATCCGATCGCGGTCGTCGCCGTGCAATTTCTCTATGACGGGGAGACAATCTCGATTCCCCGGGTGATCGGGCCCAGTCTGATCGCGAGCGCCACCACTGGCCCTGCCGGTGCGACGGGCGAGGCGAGGCATGGCACGGTGCTTGAGGATACATTGATCGCCGGGCCCTATCCCTATCGCGGCGGCGATGTCGATGTGACCGTGCGGCTCTACGCTGCCGAGCGCGACAACAAGGCGCGGATGTTGCTGCGCACCGCCGAGCGGCTGAGCGGTGCGATCACCGGGCCGGGCGGAGTGGCAACGTTCGAGAAGACCGCCGAGGCGTTGGTGTCCGCGGTTGAGGCCGTATTCGGGCTGACCCCGATGCGCTATCTCGCCGGCGCGAGGCTTGCCGCACGCAAGGGTACGCGACCGTTCGGCAGTGGCTATGTCGCGGTCATGACCCCACCCACTGCGCCAATCGAGACGCTGCGGGTCGACAATGACCGGCTGCTGCTGGACACCGCAGACGGTCCGCGCCGATGGGAGGGCTCGGACTTCGTACTCCTGGGCATCCACGGTATGCCGCGACGCGGCGACGAAAGCCGGCTACCGTTCTACCGGCTGCGCGATCGGGCAATGCGCGCGGTCGCCGACGGCGATCAAAGCTGGGAGCGGGCGAAGGGGATCCTGATCTCAGCCTATCAGGAGATGAAGGCGAGTCCCGACGTCACCGAGTTCGAGGCGGGGGTGCTGTTCGACGAATGGCGCGAGACCATGCGCTCGGAGCGCGGGCGTCTCGACGTGGTCCGCAACCTCGGACCAGGCCAGCCATTGCCTCGGGCCCGTTCGGCAGATGCCAACGCGCTGGACGAGGCGCTGGCGCAGATCAACGCGCTCGACGCGACCGCTGGCCGATAGATCCGGGCACGTCGGCAGCAGTGGCATTGGCGCTGCCGGCCGGGTCAGAGTCGGACGCGGTCGATCCGGCACGCGCAACAGCCTCGCATCGAAATCGAGGTTGATGGCCGCGGCATGCGCAGAAAGTCCGATTTTACGGTCGGAAAGCCTTCTCTTTGTCTGGATGGTCGGAATTTTCGGGCTCCGATCGTCGGTTGCCAGATCCGACGCACCTAGGTTTTCTCCAGAGGTGAATCACAAACCAGATCGGCACGGCGAGACCCAGGAACCAGATGTTGAGGTCCAGCAGAAAGCGCTGTCTCACCGCGTCGAGGATAATCACGGCACCCAGCGAACTGCCGATGATCGCAAGATAGATAAACTTGCCCCGGCGGTGCACCCGTTCGGTCGACGTCTCCAGCTCTTCTGCGAGCCGAGGATCCTGCGGTTTCATTCTCAACGCACGCTTTTGCCCTCGTTTCGCAAAAACTACAACATCCTTCAAGGGCTGCCACAATGCTCATCCGATGCATTGGGTCGTTCTCCGCTCGCGTCCGGATGGCATCAGCCGCTCGCCCAGGCACAACAACTGGCGTCCCAAACCGCTCGCCACTGGCAGAGGTCACGGTTCCTGTCGGTCGGATCGCGCGGAGGTCGCTGAAGCGACCCCAAACCCTCTCAGTAGCGTCAGAGGTATACGCGGTCTCCGGCTCGCTCAACCGCGCGTCAGCCCCGGCCGATATAAGGCATCTTTGTCGCCATAACGGTCATGAACTGGACATTCGCCTCAAGCGACAGACTGGCCATGTAGGCTACTCCGCGGGCGACGTCGTTCACGTCGATCCGCGCTTCAGGCTCGACCTTGCCGCTGGCCTGCAGACGACCTCGTGCGGTGTCTTCATTGCGCGCCGTTGCGGCGTTGCCAATGTCGATCTGGCCGCAGGCGATGTCGTATTCGCGCCCGTCGAGCGACAATGAACGGGTCAGTCCGGTCAGCGCATGCTTTGTTGCCGCATAAGCCGTCGAGTTCCGGCGGGGAACATGCGCCGATACCGATCCGTTGTTGATGATCCGCCCGCCGCGTGGCCGTTGGTTCTTCATCATGCGGAACGCATGCCGTGCACACAGGAACGCGCCCGTCAGGTTTACCGCGACGACGTTCGACCATTGCTCAAGGGTCAGATCCTCGATCGGGATGTTCCGGGTGCTGGTCCCGGCATTATTGAACAGAAGGTCGATACGACCATAAGCAGCAGTGATCGTGTCAAACAGTGATGCGATTGAGGTCGGGTCGGTAACGTCAGTTGGCACCACGAGCATCCGGGGGGGTGTTGCTTTGGCGATCGTAGCGGTCTCCTCCAGCATTTCGCGACGACGACCGGCCAGAACGACCGAGAACCCGTCCGCGTACAGCGCAAGCGCGGTTGCCCGTCCTATGCCACTACCAGCTCCCGTGATGACCGCGATCCCTGCCGATGTCGCCATAGCCGAGTTTCTCCCCCTGAATAGGTCAACGATTGCCCCGATAGTCTGCGCTGTTCCGGCGGAGAGCAACGGCTCGTAAGACGCGCCACGAGTGGCTGGGTTTCAACGGGAGATATGTGTCGGCGAGACAATCTCGCATTTGCCTCGATGCGAACTGTCACTGACACAGCGGTGGAATAAGCCTCAGCTGACCGGCACGAAAAGGGCGGTTGCACGTCGACGCATCTCGTCCGGCCAACCCGCAGGGCGGCGTGCATCGAGATCGAGATTGACTCCGAACTGGCTGAGCCGGGCAACTTCCGCCCGGGTTCGCGGGTCGGTCATGCGATGGATTTTGCGCAGCGACGAATTGCCGAGATGCGCAATTCCGCTTTCGACCAGGTAAGGCATGTCGAGCCGCAATGCACCCGAGATATGCAGGATCAATTCAAAGGTCGAAAAACCCCGCCGCTGCTGTTGCATAAAATTGGCGTCCATACCGATGGCAGCATCAAGCTGACCAGAGGCATTGGAAAAGCGAAGCACGATCGCGCCAAGCGCGAAATGGCCGATGGCATCGACATCGGCGGTCTTGACCCTGCCGCGGGCGGTGGGAATGAAGCCATCGGTTGTGGTTGGCTCGGGACGCGTTGCAGCGGCGGGACCGTTCCACACCACAAGCCGAGCTTCGGTCGCGCTGCGCTGTTCCGGCGTCAGCGGCGCGGCGAGGTCCCAGTACTCGTCGAACCAGGTCACCACCTCGCCGTTGGTCGAATCGACAAATCGATGGCCCAGGCGCAAACCGTTCTCCGTGCTGAGAGCAGCGCTTTCGACATGAAAGCTGGTGCCGGCGCGCAGCTCTCGCGCGAAATGGGCGTCGATTCGACGGCGCAGATCATCGCGGTGCAACAGCTCGTGGAGGCCAAGCTCGCTGGCAAGATTGGCGTCTGCCTCTTCCAACCGGTCGAAGTAGTAGGCGACGGTGAAATGCTCGGTCACGTCGCATTGCCACGGTGGCACTGCGCCGCGATAGGTCTCAGTCCAGCCGGTCATTGTCTGCGTTCACTCCAACTTTGCTGCCTGATGGTCGGGAGGAACGCCGTCACTCCCTGCCGGTGCGGCCGCGCCTTGCGTCCGGACCAGGGTCGCGCCCCGCTGCAACCACGGCCAGCCGACCGAGATAATGGGCCCAGCCATCGGCGTGGCTGGCGCACTGCTCGGCGGTAGGCAGGCCGCTGTGTGTCATGCGCAGTAGCGTGCCATCCGGTTCTTCAAGCAGGTCGATCTCGATCAGGCTCGACCCGGGCGGCACCTCTTCGCTGTCGTCCCAGCCAAAGCTGTAGGCCAGCCGATGTACCGGGACCACCTCGCGGAACGTGCCGCGGGCGCAGCGAGCGCCGGTGACATTGACGAGATACAGCCCGCCGGGCTGTGCGTCGATCTGTGCCTCGGTTCCCATCCAGCGCAGGATCTTGTCCGGATCGGTCAGTAAAGCGAACACCGCGGCGGGAGGCGCGGGGATATGTGTCTCGCGGCGGACGATGAGGGCTTCTTGCATCGATGTTGCCCCATGGTTGCTTGCCGAGGATAGACCCGCGTCAGAGCGGATGACAGGCTGCGGGCCAGGGCGGCATGATCGAAGCATGGATTTGCCCGCGCCCCTCGCTTGGCTGCTGGACGAGGCCAGCGCCTCGCCGGGCCCTGACCAGTTCCTGGCCGAACTCGGCAACCGTCTGATGGCCGACGGCCAGCCGCTCGCGGGCGGGGCCCTCACGCTCGCGGTACCGCATCCGATCATCGCGCACCGCACCTGGCTATGGCGCGCGGATACCGGGGCCGTGATCGAGGCACTGGGCTTTGGAGGAGCTCCGTTCGACCGGGCTGGACGTGACTGGTTGGTCGGGCTCGGCCCGGTGCAGGAGGACACGGTCGGTCCAGGGGCGGACCGTCCGGTGTTGGGCTGGGCCGGGACCCGGGCATTCCGACCCGCCGAAACGGACCGCCTCCGCCAGACCGCGCGGTTCGTCTTCGCACCTCTGGCCGCCCTCGCTGCGCGAGCCGCACTGGGAGCGCTGCTCGAGGCCTACCTCGGCCGGCGCAGTGCCGCCCGGGTCCAGGCCGGCGCGTTGCGGCGCGGGACCGGTGAGACCATCCGCGCGGCGCTGTTCTGTGCCGATCTGCGCGGCTTCACCGTGCTTTCGGAGGCAACCGAGCCCGTGGCGATGATCGCCACGCTCGATGCCTGGTTCGATCGTGCTGCCGGCGCGGTGCATGCCTTCGGCGGCGAGGTGCTGAAGTTCATCGGCGACGGCGTGCTGGCAATCTTCCCGGTCACCGGGTCGCCGGCCGACGCCTGCGAGGCGGCGCTTCGCGCGGTAACCGCCGCCCGCGCCGGTATGGCCCATCTGGACGCGGCGCGGCAGGCGCAGGGGTTGCCAACTCTGCCTTTTGGCGCGGCGCTGCATCTCGGCGAGATTCTGTGGGGCAATATTGGTGCGGCGGACCGATTGGATTTCACCGCCATCGGGCCGGCGGTGAACCTCGTCAGCCGGCTGGAGGGGCTGTGCCGCCCGCTTGGACGGTCGGTGCTGATTTCTGGCGCGGTTGCCGCCGAAACCAACACGCCGCTGCTGCCACTGGGCGAGCACACGCTGCGCGGCATCGCGGCTCCTTGCACCGTATTCACACTGCCGGATGCGTGACCGAGCCGGTGCCCCGAGCGTGCTTCCGCAGAGGCAATCCCGTTGGTGCCGAGGCTGCTGGATTTCTAGAGGAGGGGCGGGCGAGACGGTCGGGCCCGGGACTGGCGCAAATGCGCGCCGGCCCCCCCAGTGAACCGAGTGCCCGCAGATCGCCGTTCAGGCGGCCACTCTCTGTTGCTGCAGATCCTTGCGGGTGCGCGCCATCATCGCGGCCGCATTGCCGTGCAGTATCTGCTGACGTGCTTCCTCGCCGATCTGTGCATCGGCAAGCGCCTTCCGGGTCCAGTCGACTCCGAACGCGCTGCCATCCGTCCCACACACGATCCTGTCGGCCCCATACAGATTCACGGCTGCCTCGATGGCGCGCGGGCCGAACGAGTTGCAATCCACCAATACCTTCGATTTGCGGAAGCGCGACGACGGCAGTTCTTCGTCCGGCGTATCGAGCAGGCACCGATGATCCATGCGCTCGATCTCGAAAGGAATGTTGCCGCCAAGATTGTGCACCTGGATTGACAGGTCCGGATACGGCTCGAGCAGATCGGTGAGCGAGAGCGTCACCATCACTGCCGACAGACTCGCCTGCATGTCCAACGTGCCATTGCGGCGACGCGCGTTGTCGGTGTCACCGGTTACCTTGGGGAACATATCGCCCGGGCGCGGACCATGATGGATCAACAAGGCCGCATGGTGACGGTTGGCGACCTCGAGCAGCGGGCGCACCGCTTCGGCGTCCTTGCGCGTCAGGAAGTAGTTGCCCGGCAGTTGTGCGCCGATCATGCCCGGCAAAGCGAGCGCGCGTTCAAGTTCCGCCGCGGCAGCGGACATGTCTGTGAGCGGCAGCGCGGCATAGGCGGCGAAGCGCCCAGGATGCTTCTGGCAAATCGCCGAAAACCCATCGTTGACGCGTCGGCAGAGCGGCACCGCCACTTCCGGCGGCTGTGCCTCGATCCAGCAGAACGAACCGAGCAGCGACAGCACGCTCATCTCGACGCCCTGGCGGTCCATGCGAGCCAGATGAGCGTCCACCCCGTCGAACGCCTTGTCGAGCGGCTCTTCGCCCATGCGTCCTGATTTCAGCACCTCGATGCCGTCATCATTGCGCACGATGCGAGGCTCCTTGACGCGGGCGCGCAAGGCGTCCACCAGTTCACCGGGTTTCCAATGCGCGTGCATGTCAATCATGGCTGTTTCCTCCATGGAACTGCCAGCAGCTTAGTCGCCTGACCGCCGGCCGCAAACCTGCCGCCTGCCATCGGCGTAACGGTAGCCACGCGACCTCACTACCAGGGAGATGGCTCACGTGTTACGATCACGCTCGATCAGGACATCCTCATGGCCAATCACCATCATCGGCATGATCATGGCCGCTATCACGGGCATGACCATCATCACGGCCATAGTCACGCGCATGGCACTCTCGATCCGACTATCACCACGTCAGAACGAGGCATGTGGGCGATCAAGTGGTCTTTCGTCGGTCTCGCGATCACGGCGGCGATCCAGGTCGTCGTGGTCACCGTATCGGGAAGCGTCGGACTTCTTGCTGACACGATCCATAACTTTGGTGATGCGGCAACGGCTATTCCATTGGGCATCGCCTTCATGCTTGGCCGCCGTAAACCAAGCAAGCGTTTCACGTTCGGCTATGGCCGGGTCGAAGATTTGGCCGGTATCGCGATCGTACTGACAATTCTGGTCAGCGCCGTCATCGCCGGATATGAAACTGTAGATCGCTTCCTGCACCCCCGCATGGTTTCGCATTTGTGGGCGGTTGCCGCTGCCTCTCTCATCGGCTTCCTAGGCAACGAGGGCGTGGCGATTTTCAGGATGCGGGTAGGAAAGGAGATCGGCAGCGCCGCACTGATCGCTGATGGGCAGCACGCGCGGATCGATGGTTGGACCAGCCTGGCAGTTCTGGTTGGAGCAGTCGGTATGTGGCTCGGTTTTCCGCTTGCCGACCCAATCGTCGGTGCGATCATCACTGTCGCCATATTCGGCATCGTTTGGCAGTCGATGAAGACGATTGCCCTTCGTGTGCTGGATGGCGTCGAACCTGACTATCTTGAGGAAATTCGTCACGCTGCATCGCACGTCTCCCAGGTTCACGAAGTCACCGATGTTCGCGCTCGGTGGCTTGGTCACAGGTTGCATGCGGAAGTGAACATTACCGTGGCGTCGAATCTGACGGTGGCTCAAGGACATGAGATCGCCAGTGAAGTACGTCACGAGCTTCTTCATCACCTGAAATATCTTTCGCTGGCCGTGATCCACGTCGATCCTGACGGGCTGTCGGGCGAGCGGTTTCACGCAATCGAGTCACACATCCACGACGACCTTCCGGTACATTCGCACGCGGCCTGAACTGCCAACGACCCGGCCGTGCTGTAGATTTTTATGCTGGCCGCACGTTCCATGGATACGGTGAAACGCCCTGCAGCACGCCGGTGATGCTGCGGCGAAATGCCGTCTTTCCGTACCACTGTCCCACCGGCACGGTCGCCACGTCGGTCATCGCGACATGCGACAGGGCCTTGGCCGCTTTTTCCTGGCTCGCATCGTCCGGCGCGGACAGCCACTGCGCGGTCAACGCACGTGCGTCCGCGTTGTCCCACCAGCCGAACCAGCCCTTTGCACCGCGTCCCGTGATCAAAGGATGCGTCGCGGGACTGCTCGCGGTCGCCGATGATGCGAAGGTGTGGAAAGCGCTCCATCCGCCCTTTTCGACGGGTTCCATGCTGGCCCGCCGCTGCACCACTGTCCCCCAATCGGTTTCCTGCAGTTCGACGTTCATGCCGATCTGCTTCAGGATATCGGCGGTGACCAGCCCGAGCGGATGGATTGCCGCGAAATCGGTCGGATTCATCACCGCGACCTTCTGACCGGCATACCCCGCCTCCTGCAGCAACTTCGCCGCCAGCGAAAAGTCGCCTTTCATCGCGTCGCCATCCGCGCCGCTGAAATAGGGCGTGCCGAATGGGAACACGTCCTTGCTGACACGCCATAACGATTGGTCATCGCCGAACGTCGCCCGCATGTAGTCGTCCTGGCGAGCAGCCATCATCACCGCACGACGAATACGCACATCGTTGAATGGCGGTTGCACCTGATTCAGGATGAGCCACGAGATGCGGCCCCAGGGCTGATCGATCTGCAGCGCGAGGTTTCTGTCGGCGGCAAACTTCGGCAGCAGATCGGCAAGCGGCTGTTCCCACCAGTCGATCTCATTGTTCTGCAGCGCCGCACCGGCGGTGGCGGCGTCAGGAATGATGTGCCAGACGATGCGGGGGAAATACGCTTGCTTGGCCCCGGTGGCCCAGACCGCTGGTTCCGGGCGTGATACGTATTTTTCGAACTTCTCGTACACCACACGACTGCCATTGACGTATTCATCGGCGACAAACCGGTAAGGACCCGAGCCGATCATCTCTGTTACCGGCTTGTCCGCTGCCGTTCTGGCCAGCCGTTCCGGCATAATGAACGGGACCGACGAGTCGGGTTTGCCGAGCGCCATAGCCAACAATGGAAACGGCTGTTTGAGCTTGATCACAAGGGTCCGGTCGTCGGCAGTGGAATAGCTGTCGACTGCGGCTGCAAGCAACTGGCCGAACGGGTCACGCACCGCCCAACGCTGAATGCTCGCGATGCAGTCGGTGGCGCGCACCGGGCTGCCGTCATGAAACCACAAACCCTCACGCAGCCGGATGCTCCATGTCAGCTTGTCATCGGAGATCGTGTGGCCCTCGGCCATCTGCGGGTGCGAAATGCCGTCCGGTCCGATCGAATAGAGTGTGTCGAACACGCAGTAGCCATGGTTGCTGGTCACTGTCGCCGTGGTGAATACCGGGTCCAGCAGCGTAAGGTTCGCCTGCGGCACGAAGCGCAGCGTCGCTGTGTTGGCCGGCTGCGCCACAGCAGGCGCCGCCAGGCTCGAAGCCCCGGAGCCATGCGCTGCGAGCAAAGTGGCAGCGGCAGACTTGATCATCATGCGGCGCCGCATCGCGTCCCCCTTCAAAGCCTTGCTTGCGCTTCGCTAATAGATTGCTGCGCCGTGACACAAACTGGCAAATCCAGCCGGAGCCGGATGGATTTCGCCTACGCTGCCATGGGCGGAATTCGCAGGTGCCAGTCGTGTGCGACCTGATATGCGTAGCCGACCCGCAAGGCGAGCGGTTCGGCATAGGCCCGGCAGACGATCTGCAGTGAAGTGGGCAACCCGCCCGCGGTGAAGCCATTTGGTACTGCCGCTGCACAAAGGTCCAGAAAGTTGACCCAGCGCGTGAATATCGCCGGTGTCGTGTTCTGATCGATCGCAGACACTGGTGGAGCAGGTGCAACCGTGGTCGGCGTCAGTAGTGCATCAATGCCATCGATAGCGGTGTTGAACGACGCCTTCATCCGTTCCCGCTCGGCAAGCGCGAGCAGGTAATCCCGCGAAGAGATCGCAGCGCCGGCACGCACCCTCGGCCGCACGTCCTGGTCCAGTGGCTGCGCATTGTCGTCCACCAGTTCTGCGAGTGCGGCATAGGCTTCGGCCGACATGATGCGCCCGTTGACCGCGCCGAGATCGGCGAAGCGCGCAGGCAGCGCGACATCGACGATCTCCGCTCCCAGGTTGGCGAGGGCCTCAACCGAACGGTCGTATGCCGCCAGCACCTCGGCATCGATCCCGCCTCGTTCGTCGGTTGGCAGACGCGCCAGCCGCAGCCCCTTCACGCCGCGCCGTAGCTCCACCATTGGATCGACGTCTCGGACGCCCAGCGTATGCCGGTCGCGCCGGTCTTCGCCCTGCAGCACCGCCAGCAAGAGCGCCGCATCTTCGATATCGCGCGTAATCGGGCCGGGGGTGTCCAGTGTCGGACTTAGCGGCAGGACCCCGAACGTGCTGATCCGGCCGATGGTGGTCTTCAGTCCGGTGATGCCATTCCAGGCAGCCGGTATGCGCACCGACCCTCCTGTGTCGGTGCCGATCGCCCAGGGGGCCATGCGCGCCGCGACCGCGACGCCGGAGCCGGAGGACGAGCCGCCCGGCGCGCGATGAAGGCGGTCATCCCAGGGGTTCCGTGGTGTGCCGAGATGCTGGTTGGTGCCCCAGCCGCCATAGGCAAACTCCACCGTGTGGGTCTTACCAAGGTTGATGGTGCCGGCTGCCCTCAGCTTGCGCACCAGCGTCGCGGTGTGGGGTGCAACGCGGTTGCGCCACGCCGCGGTCCCACCCATGGCGACCTCACCCTCGATCTCGACGAGGTCCTTGATCGCGATCGGAATGCCGTGCAGCGGTCCGACGGCATGCCCGGCACGGATCGCCCTGTCCGCCGCTTCAGCCGCCAGCCGGGCGTTGGCCGCATTGACCGAGACGAACGCACGCAGCCCGGGCTCAAGCCTTTCGGTGCGTGCCAGGTACTCTTCCATCAGTTCAACCGGTGACAGGCGGCGCCCGGCAATCTCCGCGGCCAATGTATGGACGGGATGGAAGGCGATGGAGGTCATGGCACGCATCCCTTCAAGGAGCAGCGGGGTCAGGGTTGATCCAGGCACAGTATTCCCGCACATCCGAGCGCCAGCAGACAATGGCTTCATGGATCATGGCAGCCACCCCCGCCGACCTCCTCGCGTTGTTCGACCGGCTGGCCATTGAGCACAGCACGGTTGAACACCCTCCCTTCTTCACTGTGGAGGAGGGCAGGCCTTGGCATGACAAGATTCCCGGCCTCCACTGCAAGAACCTGTTCATCAAGGACCGGAAGGGCGGCATCTGGCTGGTGGTGCTGCCAGCAGATAAGCGCACTGACCTCGGGCGCCTTGAGAAGGCGCTGGGCGCACCCCGGTTTTCTTTCGCCCGACCGGACGTGCTGCAGGAGGTTTTGGCGCTGACACCCGGGTCGGTGACACCGTTTGGGCTGATCAACGACACGCAGCGGCGCGCCACCGTGGTGCTTGACGGGGAGATGCTCGAAAGCGAATGGCTGAATTTCCACCCGTTGCACAATGCGGCTTCGACCACGCTACGCTCGGTTGATCTGACGCGGTTCGTACGGGCACTCGGCTACGAACCGATCATCCTGCGACTGCCGGAGGTGCCGCGGGACTGTTAGCAGTGCAATGGTGCCTGTCGCCCGTCGCCGGCAAAGAAAAGGCGGCGCCAAAGGCGCCGCCAAGTTTAGGGAGGAAACGTCCAAGAAAGCAGACAGTGCGGTCGAGGACCGCATTGCTGCGGTGCACAACGTAGCGATGCCGAGACAGGTGTCAAGCGTCATTTTGCACTGCAGCACAAAATCGACCTGGACAACCGTCTTACCGACGGGTAGCACTGCCGCAACCAGCCAAGTTTAGGGAAAGCGTCCGCCCCGTCCTCAGTGGCGGGGCGTTTGTTGCAGAGCGACAAATCGACCCGGCCAACGCCGCCGGCGCCAGTTGGCATGACGCCGCCGTGACCCCTATAACCGCGGTCGTTCACCGCTCGGATGAGACTTCCCGCCCATGGACCACCCTGTTCAGGATTTCGCGGAAGCGCGCAACCGCATGGTGGACAGCCAGGTCCGCCCCAACAAGGTCACGGATCCACGCATCATCGCCGCCATGCGTCGGATCCCGCGCGAGCGCTTTCTGCCCCCGCAACGCGCTGCGATGGCTTATCTCGACGAGGACGTGCCGCTGGGTGGTGGCCGCTATCTGATCGAGCCCATGGTGATCGCACGGCTGGTGCAGCTCACCGCCGCAACGGCCGGTGAACGGGCCTTGGTCGTGGCCGCGGGCACTGGATACGGCGCTGCACTGCTGGCAGCCTGCGGCGCGCGCGTAACCGCACTGGAGGACGATGCCTCTTTGCTGGCGATCGCCCATCGTGTGCTTGCCGAGTTGGCGCCGTCGGTCAGCCTGGTCGGTGGCGCCATGACCACCGGTTGGTCGCCCGCCGCGCCGTATGACGTGATCCTGATTGAGGGTGCTGTGCAGGAGATCCCGCGGACGATCGGCGAGCAACTGCACCAGCAGAGCGGGCGGCTCGTCACCGTCTGCGCCGGCAGCGCAAGACTGGGTCAGGCAGTATTGGCTGAGGCGACGCCGGCTGGTCTGCGTACCCAACCGATGTTCGACTGTGCGACGCCACCGATACCTTGTTTCACGCAATCTCCTGGTTTCGTGTTCTGAAGGAACTGGGGTAAACTGCCGGCGGAGTTCGGCAGATACGGGGGAAAAGGAGCGGGCATGGTTGCAAAGCTAGGCTGGCTGCTCAGCCTCGGTGCGATCGCAGCAATGCCCGCATTCGGCGAGACGCCGACGCAGAAACCACCCCACAAGCCCGCGCGCGTCAAGCAGGAGAGCCGGCCTCCCAGCCAGCTGAACATCACCCAGACGATGGCCGCGACAATGCCGGCCCAGCCGAAGACTCCGCGTACGCTGGCTGAAGCACTGGCGGCGACATACGCCAGCCAGCCGGCGCTGCTCGCAGAGCGAGCGAGGTTGCGGTCGACGGACGAAAATGTCCCTCAGGCGCTTTCCGGCTGGCGGCCAACCGTGGTGATGGCCGGCACCCTGGGTTACGGCGACGGCATCAGCCGCCTTTTGTCGAATAGTTCGGGGGGATGGCTTAAGTCGCAGACGGACCGGCAGATCGGTACCGCGCAGGCGACGTTGACCCAGCCGCTGTATACCGGTGGTAGAACCCAGGCGAGCCTGAACCGCGCCAAGAACCAGGTGATGGCGGGGCGCGCGAATCTCATCGCCGTGGAGCAGAACAGCTTCACCAACGTGGTCAATGCCTATGTCGGCGTGATCCAGGCCCAGCAATTGCTGGCATTGAATATCAATAACGAGCAGGTACTGGCCAAACAGCTTCAGGCCACGAATGATCGCTTCCGGGTAGGTGAGATCACCCGAACCGACGTCGCCCAGGCCGAGGCGGCGCTGGCCGGGGCCACCGCACAGCGAGAGACTGCCGAGGGTCAACTCGCGACGGCGCGCGGTACCTTTCAGCAGGTGGTCGGCTTCTATCCTCCGGCGGACCTTGTTGAGCCGCAGCCGCTAGCACTGCCGCTAAAGACCGAGCAGCAGGCTATCGGGGTTGCCGCCAACAACAACCCGGCGGTGGTTGCCGCCTTATTCAATGATGCGGCGGCCAAGGATGCGGTCGATGTCGCATTCTCGCAGCTGATGCCGCAGGTGAGCTTTCAGGGCCAGATCTTCCAATCCACCAACGCGGCTGGTCGCAGCACGTATTCGAACGGATATCAGGGTGTGCTGCAGCTTTCGGTGCCCATCTATCAGGGTGGCTCCGAATACTCTGCCGTGCGTCAGGCGCGTCAGACCGCTCAGCAGACGACGCAACAGGTCGACGATGCGCGCCGCACGGCTGTGCAGAATGCTGTACAGGCGTGGGAGACGCTTGTGGCCGCGAAGGCCTCCGCTGACAGCACGCGCGAGGCGATCCGTGCCAACGAGGTCGCCCTGGAAGGTGTCGAGCGCGAGGCGATTGTAGGCAGCCGCACGACGCTCGACGTGCTGAACGCACAGCAGGCCCTGCTCAATTCGCGCACGACGTTGGTGCAGAATCTGGCCCAGGTCGTGACGGCGTCGTACGCGGTGGCAGCGGCCGTCGGACGGCTGACCGCTCGCGACCTTCATCTGCCGGTGCCATTGTACGATGATACGGCGTATTACAACGCGGTGAAGGACAAGTGGGCCGGGCTGGGCGATTATGCTAAAGACCAGCCGGGCCGGTGAGAAACGATGAGTGGCGCACAGACACCCCCAGGGTCACCACCCGGCAGCGATCCCTCGATGGAGGACATACTTGCCTCGATCCGGCGTATTCTGAGCGAGGACGAGGCGCCTGCGACGGCAGATTCGCGATCGGCACAGGAGCACCCACAGGGGGAGGGGGCAGACAATGATGTGCTGGTACTGGATCCCAGCATGATGGTGTCGGACCCGGCGCACGAGGCGGAACCGTTACCGCCTGAGCCCGCGCCTGGTCCCGCGCAGCCTGAGGCGCCGGTATCCGGGCTCGTGGCCCCGGAAGCCGCCGCTGCCGCCGCGGTTTCAGTCAGCAGCCTGGTGCGCACCTTGACGGACCGGACCGCCCAGGTACGCACCGGGGGGCCGACCGTCGAGGACATCGTGCGCGAGGAACTGCGCCCGCTGCTGAAGTCCTGGCTCGATGCCAACCTGCCGTCGCTGGTCGAGCGCCTTGTGCGAGCCGAGATCGAGCGCGTCGTAGGCCGCGTCGTACCCTAACCTTATATCCCATTGTCGGCCTCCTGCGGCGTCCGCGTGAGGCCGCAGGAGAGCAAGATGCTGGATAAGACCTACAAACCTTCCGAGATCGAACCACGCCTGTACGAGGGCTGGGAGCGGGCAGGGGCGTTCGCCAGCGATGCCAATTCGAACGCGAAGCCCTATACGATCATGATTCCACCACCCAACGTCACGGGCAGCCTGCACACCGGCCACGCACTGACGTTCACCGTACAGGACACGTTGATCCGCTGGCGACGCATGCAGGGCAGGGACGTGCTGTGGCAACCCGGGACCGACCACGCTGGGATCGCCACTCAGATGGTGGTGGAGCGGTTGCTCGCTGAGCAGGGCATCGATCGGCGCGAGCTTGGGCGGGAGAAATTCGTCGAACGCGTCTGGCAATGGAAGGCGGAGTCCGGGGGCACGATCACGCAGCAGCTGCGGCGGCTGGGAGCTTCGCTCGACTGGCAGCGCGAGCGTTTCACCATGGACGATGGCCTGTCGGACGCGGTGCGCAAGGTGTTTGTCACGCTGTATCGCGAAGGGCTGATCTATCGCGACAAGCGGCTGGTGAACTGGGACCCGAAGCTGCAGACGGCGATCTCTGACCTGGAGGTTGAGAGCGTCGAGGTGAAGGGCTCGCTCTGGTACGTTCGCTATCCGATCGAGGGGCAAGCTGGCCGCTTCATTACTGTGGCGACCACGCGGCCGGAGACGATGCTGGGTGACACTGCGGTGGCGGTGCACCCTGAGGATGCGCGCTACCAAGATCTGATTGGCAGGCACGCGATCCTACCGCTGGTCGGCCGTCGTCTGCCCATAGTGGCGGATGACTATTCGGACCCTGAGAAGGGAACCGGCGCGGTCAAGATCACCCCCGCGCATGACTTCAACGACTTCGAGGTTGGCAGGCGACACGACTTGCCGATGCCATCTATCCTCGATCGCCAGGCACATGTCGTTCTCGCGGAAATAGCAGATGTGCTGCGGGCAGTGTATGGGGCGGCAGATCCGGCGTTCACGCGGTCGCTGGAAGGAATGGACCGCACTGCGGCGCGCAAGGCGATCGTGGCGGAACTGGAGCGGCTTGGCCTGCTGGAGAAGGTCGAGCCGAACACGCATCAAGTGCCGCACGGCGACCGTGGCGGGGTTCCACTGGAGCCGATGCTGACGACGCAGTGGTACTGCAATGCCAAGGTACTGGCGCAGCCGGCGATCGAAGCGGTGGAAGCCGGGCGGACGGTATTCGTGCCGAAGCAGTGGGAAAATACGTTCTTCGCCTGGATGCGTGACATTCAACCCTGGTGCATTTCCCGCCAGCTCTGGTGGGGGCATCAGATCCCGTGCTGGTACGGTCCCGACGGCCGCGAATTCGTCGCGGAGAGCGAAGCGGAAGCGAAGTCTGCAGCACGCGATCATTACAAGAAGGCACAGGTTGCGCTCACGCGCGACGAGGACGTTCTGGACACCTGGTTCAGTTCAGCACTGTGGCCGTTCTCGACGCTGGGCTGGCCGGAAAGCACCAAGGAACTTGCGCGCTACTACCCGGGCGATGTGCTGGTGACCGGGTTCGACATCATCTTCTTTTGGGTCGCGCGCATGATGATGCAGGGCATCCACTTCATGGGCGACGTGCCATTCCGCACGGTCTACATCCACGGGCTGGTACGCGACGAACGCGGGCAGAAGATGTCCAAGTCGAAGGGCAACAGCATCGATCCGCTGGAGCTGATCGACAAGTACGGTTCGGACGCGCTGCGCTTTACTATTTGCGCCCTGACCGGCCTCGGCCGCGACGTGAAACTCGGTCCAGCCCGTGTCGAAAACTATCGGCGCTTTGTCACCAAGCTGTGGAACGCGGCGCGGTTCTGCGAAATGAACGACATCCGCGTTGACCCATCGTTCGATCCGGCGCGTGCGTCCCTTCCGTTGACCCGTTGGATCCTCGATGCAGCGAACCGCGCGACGGAAGAAGCGACGGCAGCACTAGAGGCCTATCGCCTGGATGAATATGCCGGCGTCTGTTACCGCTTTACCTGGGACACGTTCTGCGACTGGTTCGTGGAATTCGCCAAGCCGGCACTGTCGGAACCGGAGGTACGGCAGACCGCGGCGCATGTACTCGGCACCATCCTGCGTCTGCTGCATCCGGTGATGCCGTTCGTCACCGAGGAGCTTTGGGATCGCTTCGGCTATGGCGAACCGTTCAGCCTGATCCGTGCACCGTGGCCGGAGCCGGTGAATGTGGCCGATGCCCCGGCCGCCCGTGCCGAGCTCGACTGGGTCGTGCGGTTGATCTCCGAAGTGCGATCGGTGCGGACCGAGATGAACGTGCCGCCCGGGACACTGACGCCGATCCTCTTGCGGGATGCGACGCCACAGACACTGGCGCTCGCCCTGCAATGGATAGACGCGATCCGTCGGCTGGCGCGCGTATCGGAGGTAAGGCCCCTGGTCGGCGAGATGCCGAAAGGCTCCGCCCAACTCATGGTGGATGAGGCCACCGTGGTGCTGCCGCTGGCGGATGCAATCGACGTCGGGACTGAGCGCACGCGGCTGACACGCGAGCGTGACAAGGCCGCCGGCGAGGCGCGCAAGATCGGGCAGAAGCTCGACAACCTCGATTTCGTCCGTCGCGCACCGGAAGAGGTGGTGGAGGAGAACCGCGAACGCCTTGCCGCGATACAGACCGACATCGCGCGCCTGGAGGCGGCGCTGCAGCGGATTGAGGCCTAGTCACGACGCTCTTGTGCCCGACCCATGCATCGAGCATGGCGCGGAGACTGGCGCCTTCGGCCGCGCTGCTCGCATGGCCTTCCCGTGTCGCTTGGTTTCAGCGACCCTGGCGCAGAAGACGTTGTAGGAAGCTAGGTATACTTTGGTGGCGTAGAAGCTCGGCCAATCGTAGCGGCTGATAGATGGCCGTATAGCGGTTGCGTAGATAGTCAGAGAATTGTCGCAGTTCACCGCTCTGCGACGGCTCGTTGAGGGTCCTACGCACTTGTGCACGGACCCGATCCTTGTGAGCGATCCACCAATCCCTAATTCTGCCTTGGGCTCGGTTCAATTCATACCTATCAGCCAGCAGCAGTTCGGCATACCGACGCGCGGCATTCCAACTATAGAATGCTGGAAGGGGGTGCGACCCGAAGAGATTCGTATAGTAGTCGATTGCGCGTCGTTTTTCTATCAAGGGAATGCAGCCAAGTTCCAAACTCTCATAGAGGCGCCAAGTCTCGAGCACCACATTACCCATCGGGCAGGGCGCAAACGTCGTATCTTGCAGGACCTGGTCAAATTCTGATTTGCTGATGCGTTGAGAATCTGTATTCGTCAGCAATTTGGGCTCGAAGCTGTCGAACGCTTTGCGCATCGCGATGCGCGATGCTTTGAACTGACCGATGAACGACCAGGCATATCTTCGAGCTCCGGCAACGGGGGATGCTCTGTCGACAGGGGTGCCATTGGGATAACCAAGCGGAATGGTTAGCACACCGTCGTGAGCAGCCAAGTAAGTATGATATGTTCGAATAACATGATCGAAATGACGATATAACCCGCAACCGCCCAGGAGATACTCGTCACTGGCATGAAAGAGCGTGAGATTGCGACACTTGGCGCGGCACTCGCGAAAATACGCGTCGAACTGGGCCAGGGAAGCCGTGCGGAAATTGCTGCTCATTACGTGAATGGAGTCATCGTCGAAGCAGGTCAACGCATGGTCAACGACCTCTTCTTCAACAAGGTTGCCGAACAAATCAAGCAACCAATCTCTTTCCAGTAAACCCTGAGCATGCCAAATAAGCTTCACCAAAATCTCCCTACTATCTCTTAACACTGGGCAAGACTGGCTGATACACGACCGTCCCGACGTGACTCAGGGCGCCGCTGGACGACGAGGAAGACGCCGCGCGTGGCCTGAGTATGGAACCCTGCAAGGAATACGCTGTCTGCCGCCCTTTCCGAATGTCAGAGCCACCCGTCCGCCTTTGATAAGCTTACGTAGCACCACTCGGTGTAGCGAGGTCCTGGACCAGCCTTCAGAGGGTTGCGGCAGGCGACTTACGCCCTGGACAAGATTGGGCGCCATTGCGCTTCGGTTCGTCAGTCAGTGTCTCTGAACACCCACCATAGGAACACGAACGCCAGGGCTAGGCCGACTACCCCGAATACCCGGCCATAACGTTCGAACGCTGCGAAGACGGCCAAGCTCCCACCTCCGATTACAAGGTGCTGGAGATGTCCGACCTTTTCCTCTAGGCGCCGTATTCTCGACTCGGCCGCAGCTAGCCGTTGCCCTGGGTACAAAGGATCGCTCATCAGACATTCCTCCCTGCCGACGATCATGAGCCCTCGCCCCATCGCGACCTTCTAGTGTTCATGAGAGGGGCCGATCACGGTATCGCCGAGTCCGCACGAACGCTGTCTTATTGCTGAGAAGGGCTAGCTGATGGGAGCATAGCTGCTCTAGGCGTCTCAGTCTCCGCTTTGTCCCTGGTCGCTGGTCGGCTCAGGGGCAGATGTGATGAGATCCGAAAAGCGGGAACCGTGCCTAATGTTCCGCCATCCGCGTCAGCTTAGGCAGCAAGCGCGGAAACCACGATCGCACCATTCCAGACACCGCTGACCGACATCGAACGGGTGATTGGCGCAGCTCGGGCACGGGGGGACTTGGGGTACGGAGTGCTGGCCCGCGCCAGATCAGAAGGGTCCTATGGCGGTGCGCGAGGTCTGGCACCGCTGGCGCCGCCTCAACGGCCAACAACCGGCGATGGGGTGCGCCGTCTTCCGTCTATTGCGCCGCGGCTAGGACAACTCGAGGAACCTGTGCGTTCCGGTGCGCGATGCACCCGCTCATTTGTCAGGCATGCAGAACCCGCCGCGGCCCGAGGCTGCAGGGCAGCGCGTTCAGGCGGGCTTCGCTGGCCGGCCAGGCAGCAGACCCATTCCATCGGACACCGCACAAATGAACTACCCAAACGGCTGATTAAATCACAGGCCGCAGGGTCCCATTTTCCCGCCATCAGGTTAGGCGGTCGCGCAGCTATGGAACCGATGGACGTCTTCATGAGCCTCTTTTTGGGCATGTGCATTGGGCTGGCCAGCCTGAGCTTCCTGTTTTCGTGAGGCGCCAGGCTATCACGATCTATTTTCGCCGTTTTTCTGCCACGGATGCCACATTCGTGCCATATTGTGGCTATGGCAAACCTTCGAATTGCGCCTTCAACCACTTCGGACGACTACCCTCAGAGGCATGGGCCGTCGGGAGGAGCTTCCCGCTCAGGCGCGCCGGACCAGTCGGACCGCTGGATGGAGGACGTGCAGTGGCAGCTTTCTCTGCCACCGCAATCCTCGAACTTTTCCTTCGACTGGTGGTCCCGACTTCGCTGAGCCTCGTATTACCCGTTGATCGGGCGTCAGGAGGACGCGGTCACCTGATCTCGGCCGTTCCGTAGAGGCCGAGAATTCCCGCGACCGCACCCGAGTGCACTTCATCCACCGCCACAGTCAGCACAGTACAATCCACCATATTGGCCGGATCCCGTTGAACTTGGCTGCTGGGATGACGCTGGGTCACGACCGACGGGATCATCGCCGCGTGAAGGTCTTGCGCTGCTGCATCGGCGGCAGATGCTGTGGCGAACTTCGCGACCACAAATTGAGCCATGAACGTCCTCCTGTCACTTGCGGATTGCGAAACCTACAACGAGTGGGGCTGGTCCAGGTTCGCGGGTCGAGGGAGGCGGCTCCAGATGCCGAACTCACCAGATCAGCACAACCACGGCGAGTATGGCCGAACACATGGCAAGAGTTAGAATCAGTCGGTCGATTGGCTCCATTATAGGAGGACGATCGGCGTGGGTTGTAACAGGCGTATGTCGCGCTCGTTACCGGTCTTGTCAGATCCGCTCCTCACGCGCGAAATCATACGCCTGCCCGTCGTCGAAGGAGAGGGTGCAGGACTGAGTGGCGCCGTAAACACGCGGCCATTCCACGGCACCAACCAAGGCCGTCACCAAACCGCCATCGTCGACCGACACTGTCGCCTCACCAATGCCAGGATGGCGAAAACGATCGGCAAAGGGGGCGACCGGCGGAAAAGGCTGCGGGTTGGCCGGCGCGGTAAACTTCCTGACGGACTTTTCGAAATTCACCGTCGCCGCTTCGAATGCCTTGGCGACATAATCTGCCTTGGGGTTGCCCGGGATGCGATCCAGCATCCATCTGACTAGAGCATCCGATAGGCCAACGTTCACTTGGTTGGCCAGCACGACGACGCCGACATCCCTGTCCGGCAGCAGGCCGAAATATGAACCGAATGAAGTGGTCCCGCCGTTATGCCAGACGATGGTCCCGTTAGAAGTCTGCTGAACGACCCAGCCAATCGCGTACGAGGCCTTATCGGATACCGCCGCCTTCGGCGTGCGGGTCGCAACAATCTGTCAGTAATGACAATCTGCCGCCCTTGGAAGCTGCCGGTTCCAAGTTGGAACCGAAGCCGGCGCGATGCATTCCGGCGGCAATATAGCTTTCGGCTCAGGCCGCAGCGCCTCGATCGCCACCTCGGTTTGCGTGTCTGCTGTCGACGCAGGGTGCAGATCGTCAGCGCCGGGGCGAGAGCGGCAAGGGCTTTCGGCCAAGGCCGATGTCTTATGTGCCGCGCGGCGATCGCGTCAGCCTGGCAGCTCGCCTTCCTGCTTCAACATGCGGATCGCCTCGCGAAACGCGCTCGCGGTGTTGGCCACGTCGTCCCTGGTGTGTGTGCAGGACAGCAGACCGCCGCCGCGCGGATTGAGATCAACACCATTTATCAGCATCGCCAGGCGCAGCTTGTTGATCAGCTCCTTGGGCTGATTCTTCATGTCCTCAAGGGGGATCTTCGCCGGGTCGAACGTGTGAGGCTCGATGCCTGGGATACCGCTCGGATTAACAAACAGGTGAAAGCCCGAGAACGTCCCGTACACGGCCCATGGCACCCGTGCCTCCGCCAACACCTGGTTCAGCTTCTCCCGCAATTGCGTCGCTGTGGCGGAGGCCTCGTCCGCGGCGTTGGTCTCGGCGATCACCGTCAGCGCCGCAGTGCCGGCCGCCGCGGACACTGGATTGGCGTTGAACGTGCCTGGGTGCGCGATCTTCTCCCGACCACAGCGTGCGGAGACCTGGAAATCCAACAGGTCCAGGACGTCTTTGCGGCCAGCGATGCAGGCGCCAGGCAGTCCGCCGGCGACGATTTTTGCGAAACTTGACAGATCGGGTCGCACATTGAACGCCATTTGCGCACCGCCCTTGGTGGCACGGAAACCGGTGACCACTTCGTCGAAGATCAGCAGCGCACCGTGCTGCGTGCAGAGACGACGCAGTTCGCGCGCAAATTCTGCGTCGAGCGGCACTTGGCCGAATGACGAGCCGGTTGGCTCGTAGATCACGCCGCAGATATCGGGATCGTTGGCGAATGCGGCACGCACCCCCTCGACATCGCCAGGGTTCAGCAGAATCGACTTCTCCGCCACGCCAGGCAGCACGCCGGGTGTGGGAGAGCCATCGAAGTGGTTGGTGTAGCCGCTCGCCATCTGGTCATGCCAGCCATGGAAGTGGCCCTTGAACCGCAACAGGGTCTGCTTTTCGGTGAAGGCGCGGGCGAGCCGCACCGCCATCAGCGTCGCTTCGGTACCGGATGAGGTGAAGCGGATACGCTCAGCTGACGGAACCAGACGTTGTATCGCCTTTGCCCATTGCACCTCGCGTGGATGGGACGCGCCGAACTGGGTGCCTTCATCCAGTGCCTGACGCACCGCCTCGGTCACCACCGGGTGGTGGTGGCCGAGTAGCAACGCGCCATGGCCGCCGAAGTAGTCGATGTAGCGATTGCCGTCGACGTCCCATTTGTGCGGGCCTTGAGCACGTTCGATGAATACGCAATACGGATCGACGTTGCGCGCATCATGTGTGATGCCGCTGGGGAACAGTTCTCCCGCTTCTTTCGCCAGGTCGGCCGACGCCGGAGTGCGTTCGCGATAGGCTGAAACGATCCGGGAATTGCTCAGTTCAGCGGCGATATCGTTCATGACCGGGCCTCGCCATCGGTGGTTGTTGCCATCTTGCCCCGATGTGGCACGCTTGGCGAGGGGAGAGCCTGCATGTTCGATCTGGTTTTGAAGGGTGGGCGCGTCATCGATCCGGCCCAGGGCGTGGATGCGCCACTCGATGTGGCGTTTGCCGATGGCAAGGTGGCTGAACTCGGGCCGGATCTGCCAGGCGGCAAGCAGACGCGGGATGTGGCCGGATCGATCGTGGTGCCCGGGCTGATCGACCTGCACACGCACGTCTATTGGGGCGGCACTTCTCTCGGCGTCGATCCGGACTCGTATGCAAAATCCAGCGGTCTCACCACGCTGATCGATGCCGGCTCTGCCGGCCCCGGCAACCTGAAGGGTTTCCGCCGCCATGTGATCGAACGGTCCGAGGTGCGCATCCTGCCATTCCTCAACATCTCGTTTGCCGGCATCTTCGCGCTCTCGAAGGAGATCAATGTCGGTGAATGCCGCGACCTGACGATGCTCAATCCGCGTGTCTGCCTGAATGCGGCGAAAGCCGAGGCCGATCTGGTCGTCGGCATCAAGGTGCGGGTCGGCAGCAATGCGTCGGGCGATTCCGGGATCGCGCCGATGGAGATGGCGCTGGAAGTGGCCGAGCATGCCGGGCTGCCGCTGATGACGCATCTGGATGCTCCGCCGCCGTACCGCTCGGATGTCATGCCACGGCTGCGCAAGGGCGACATTCTGACCCACTGCTTCCGTCCATTCCCCAACACGCCGGTGGCGCCGGGCGGCGCGGTGCGCGTGGACGTGCTGGCGGCGCGCGAACGCGGGGTGATTTTCGATATCGGCCATGGCAAGGGCTCGTTCGGCTACGAGACAGCGATGGCGATGCTGAAGCAGGGCTTCCTGCCCGACGTGATCTCATCCGACATACACGTGGTGTCGATCGACGGGCCAGCCTACGACCTGCTGACGACGATGTCGAAGTTCCTGGTACTCGGCGTGCCCTTGGCGGAGGTGATACGCGCGACGACGATCAACCCGGCCCGTGCTGTGCGATTGGAGGACCGGGGGACGCTGCGTCCGGGGCTGCTTGGCGATGCCACGGTACTGGCGCTGGAGCAGGGGCGCTTCGTGTTCGAGGATGTCCTTGGTGAAAAGCTGCATGCAGAGCAACGTCTGGCCTGTCAGGGCATCGTCCTCGGCGGCCGCTGGTGGCACGGCGGCTGACGGGCAATGATTGCCGTCGTGATGGGCGTGTCGGGCAGCGGCAAAACCACGGTCGCGCGCGGCGTCGCCGAACGGAAAGGTTGGGCCTTACTGGAAGGCGACGCATTCCACCCGGCAGCGAACGTCGCGAAGATGCACGCCGGCGTGCCGCTCACCGACGAGGATCGCTGGCCCTGGCTGGAGGCGATCGCGCACGAGATCGACGCGCTGAGAGGCCAGGGCAAGAGCGCAGTGGTGGCGTGCTCGGCACTCAAGCGTGCCTATCGCGACGTTCTGATCGGTGCCCGCCCAGACGTTGTCCTGGTGTATCTGCAAGGCTCGCAGGCGCTGATCGCTGAGAGGTTGGCAGTAAGAAAGAATCACTTCATGCCGCCCTCGTTGCTGGCCAGCCAGTTTGCGACGCTGGAGGAGCCGGGCGAAGACGAGCATCCAATCGTGGTGTCGATCGCGCAACCGCCTGATGCGATCGTCGATGAGATTGTCCGCAAACTGGAGGAGCGGGGAGCATGAACGGTGTATTTGCCGTTTACCCGAGCCTGCGCGACCGCGTGGTGTTCATCACCGGCGGAGCAAGTGGCATTGGCGCTGAGCACGTGGCGCAGTTCGCCGCGCAGGGTGCAAGGGTGGCATTCGTCGACATCGCCGACGACGCGGCACAGGCTGTCGTCGGCAAAGCCGAGGCGATGGGTCATCCGACTCCGCTCTATCGTCACTGCGACCTGAAGGACATTGCCGCGCTGCACGCGGTGATTGCTGACGTGCGGCGCGCGCTAGGACCAATCGCTGTTCTGGTGAACAACGCTGCGAACGATCAGCGCCACCGGTTCGAGGATGTGACGGTGGAATACTGGGACGAGCGCCTGGCGACCAACCTGAGGCATCAGTTCTTCGCCATACAGGCGGTCGCGCCGATGATGCGGGCCGCTGGCGGCGGCTCGATCATCAATTTCGGCTCGGTGAGTTGGCATTCCTTGCAAGGCGGCATGCCGGCCTACACGACCGCAAAGGCCGCCGTGGAGGGACTGACGCGTGGCATGGCGCGCGACCTCGGGCCGGACAAGATACGGGTCAATACCGTCATTCCTGGCTGGATCATGACCGAGCGGCAGATCGCGCTGTGGCTCACCCCGGAGGGCGAGCGGAACCTGATGCAGGTGCAATGCCTGAAGCAGAAGCTGGTGCCGGCGGATGTCACCAGGATGGTGCTTTGGCTGGCGTCCGACGACAGTCGGATGTGCACCGGGCAACTCTGGGTGGTTGACGCCGGCAGGATGTGATGCTTGACGGTCCCGGCACATGACCCGCGACGAATTCTGGCTGCGCTATCTACGTGCGCATCGCAGTGCCGGTACAAGGGCGCTGCATTATGTCGGCAGTCTGCTCGCGATTGGTTCGCTGCTGCTTGCGATTGTTACATCCGACTGGCGTTGGCTGATTGCTGCGCCAGTGATCGGCTACGGTCTGGCCTGGACCGCCCATCTAGCGATTGAGCGGAATCGCCCGGAGACCTTCGGACACCCGTTGTGGTCGCTGCTCAGTGACTATCGCATGCTGCTGCTCGCACTCAGTTTCCGGCTTGAGCCTCATCTGCGGCGCGCCGGTTTGCGATAGTTGATCAAAAGGGAGAAGAGGCAATGTGGGAGCCGAATCAACGGTATCCGGATCCGGCGGTGCAGGCGCTCGATTCAAGCTTCAACAAGTATCGCCTGCCGCTTGCGTCGGTAGAACGGCTTTACACCGGGTGTCGTTGGTCGGAAGGCCCGGTGTATTTCGGCGATGGCCGGTATGTGCTGTGGAGCGACATTCCCAATGACCGCATCCTGAAATGGGACGAGGAGACAGGCGCGGTCAGTGTCTATCGCAAGTCCTCGAACAACGCCAACGGCAACACACGCGACCGGCAGGGCCGCCTGGTCACCTGCGAGCATCGCGGCCGTCGCGTGGTCCGCACGGAGTATGACGGCGCGATTACCGTCCTGGCCGACAGCTACCAGGGGAAGAGGCTCAATTCGCCGAACGATGTGGTGGTGAAGTCCGACGGCTCTGTCTGGTTCACCGATCCGACGTTCGGGTTACTGGGCTATTATGAGGGCGAGAAGAACGAGCCCGAACTACCCGCCAATGTGTATCGCATCGATGGCCGGACCGGCGCCATCACCATGGTTGCCGACGATGTAGCGGGACCGAATGGGCTGGCGTTCTCGCCGGATGAGTCGAAGCTGTACGTGGTGGAATCACGGGCCATGCCGACGCGCAAGCTGCGGGTGTTCGACGTGCGCGGCGAAGCGCTTGGCGCCAGCAAGATGTTCCTCGACGCCGGTCCAGGGACGCCGGATGGCTTCCGTGTCGATATCGACGGCAATCTTTGGTGCGGCTGGGGCATGGGGGAAGCCGAACTGGACGGCGTACGGATCTTCAACCCGGCGGGCGAACCGATCGGGCATATCGCGTTGCCGGAGCGCAGCGCCAATCTGTGCTTCGGCGGGCGCTGGCGCAATCGCCTGTTCATGGCCGCCAGCCACGGCCTCTATGCCCTGTATGTGAACACCCAGGGCGCACCCGGCGGCTGACGCGGAGACATGTTCGACCTGCGGGCGCATGACACTTCGGTTCGCACCGAGATCTTGGCGGGCTGCACCACCTATCTGACGATGGCGTACATTGTGGTGGTGAACCCGCTGATCCTGGCGACCGCGGGAATCGACCACGGTGCCGCGTTCGTCGCGACATGCATCGCTGCGGCGATCGGTTCGGCGATGATGGGACTGATGGCCAATCTGCCTCTGGCATTGGCGCCGGGGATGGGGCTGAACGCCTACTTCACCTATACCGTCGTGAAGGGGATGGGCATCTCCTGGCAGGTGGCGCTGGGCGCCGTCTTCCTGTCCGGCGTGCTGTTCCTGATCGTCAGCCTGCTGCGTATCCGCGAGTGGCTGGTCAACGCGATTCCAATGTCGCTGAAACTCGGCATCGGCACTGGGATCGGACTGTTTCTCGGCTTGATCGGACTGCACGAGATGGGGCTGGTGACCGGCAATCCGGAGACACTGGTTACATTAGGCCATCTCGGCGCACCGGCCACGCTGCTGTCGTGCGTGGGCTTCCTGATCATCGCGGGGCTGACCGCGCGCGGCCTGCCGGGCGCCATCCTTATCGGGATTCTGCTGACTGCCGCTTTCGGCCTCCCATTGGGGCTCACTGAATTTCGGGGCGTGATTTCCCCACCACCTTCGCTTGCGCCGACATTCCTCAAGCTCGATATCGCCGGCGCATTGTCACTCGGTGTCACAACCGTCGTATTGACGTTCTTCCTGGTCGACATTCTGGACAATGCGGGCACGCTGATCGCCACCACCCAGCGAGCCGGCCTGCTGCGACCCGACGGCACCGTCGCCCGGCTGCGCGAAGCGCTCCTGGCGGACAGCGGTGGCGCGATGATCGGCGCGCTGCTCGGCACCAGTACGGCCACCAGCTACATCGAGAGCGCGGCCGGCATCCAGACCGGCGGCCGCACCGGGCTGACTGCTGTGACCGTCGCGGTGCTGTTTTTCTTGACCCTGTTGTTCGCGCCGGTCGCCACCGCCATCCCCGCCTTTGCCACTGCGCCGGCGTTGCTGTTTGTCGCTTGCATGATGGCTCGCGGCCTGCGCGATATCGAATGGGATGATGCGACCGAATACGTGCCCGCCATGGTGGTCGCCGTCGGCATCCCGTTCACGTTCTCGATCGCGGCAGGCATTGGCCTGGGCTTCATCGTCTATGTCGTGGTGAAGGCGGTGGGGGCAGGCCTCGGATCGATTGCCGGTGCGGTGTGGCTCATCGCTGGCTTATCATTGCTGCGTTTCGTGCTGGAGTAGATGACGGTGGAGCGGGTCGA
>JAMXLO010000155.1 GCA_024280945.1 Acetobacteraceae bacterium | reverse complement strand
AGCCTACGCCTAGTCTCTTTTATGAGAGTTAATCTGAGAGTTCTCAGAGGTGCAGCAGGCGAGGGAGGAAGGGCCGCCAACCAGACTTCCTGCTAACTCGTCCCCGCTTGACGGGAAGCAGATCCTTCGCGCGCCGCCGTCGCCAGTTGATCCACCCGCTCATTCATCGGATCGCACGAGTGCCCGCGCACCCAGCGCCACTCGATACGATGTGCCTTCGCCGCCGCCAACAAGCGCTGCCAAAGCTCCATATTGGCCACCGGGTCGCCAGACGCATTGCGCCACCTGCGGCGGACCCAGCCTGCGTGCCAGCGCGTCACCCCGTTCTTCACATATTCGCTGTCGGTATGCAGCACCACGTCGCAGGGACGCTTCAGCGCTTCCAATGCGGACGCCGCTGCGGTCAGCTCCATGCGATTGTTGGTCGTCGCGGGCTCCGCCCCCGACAACTCCCGCTCCACCCCGCGAAACCGCAGGACGGCCGCCCAGCCGCCTGGTCCTGGGTTCGGCTTGCAGCCGCCATCGGTCCAGATCTCTACCACCTCGGTAGATGGCGGACCTGGCGTGACGGTCACTTCCTCAGAGGCCATACCCGCCCTCTCCGGCCGTCAGATGGAACCGCAGCTTCCGCAGGAATTCCAACGGATCCTTGCGCGTCACCAGTGCGCCAGGCGGCGTGTTCAGCCAATCATATAGTCGCGTCAGCAGGAACCGGATCGCGGCCCCCTGGCACAGGACGGGCAGCGCCGCACGCTCCGTATCCGAAAGCGGACGGGTCGCGTTGTACGCCCGCAGCATGGCGGTCGCCTTGGTGACATTGAACGAAAAGTCCGCCTCGAAGCACCATGCGTTCAGGCATACGGCGATGTCGTAGGCAAGGATGTCAGTCGCAGCGAAATAGAAGTCGATCAAACCCGACAACCTGCCGTCCAGGAAGAACACGTTGTCGGGAAACAGATCGGCGTGGATGTGTCCTTTCGGCAGCCCGTCCGGCCATGCAGCCAGAATCCCGTCCAGTGTCCGTCGCAACTCGTCGGCAAGGCCCGGCCGCACCTCATCGGCGCGGCCCCCAGATCGCGCCAGAAGCGGACCCCAACCATCCGGTCCCAGCGCGTTACGCCGGGTAGGCTGGTAATCCCCGCCGGCCAGGTGCAGCCCCGCCAACGCCGCTCCGAGGGGGCCGCAGTGTTCCGGCCGAACTCGCCGGGGCCAGACGCCAGGAAGGAAGGTGGTGATCGCGGCATGACGGCCAGCGAGGTGACGCAGCGCCGCACCATCGCGCCCACGCACCGGCAGCGGGCAGACGATCCCTCGCTTCGCCAGGTGCTCCATCAGGCCAAGGAACCACGGCAACTCGGCGGGATCGACCCGCTTTTCATACAATGTCAAAATGAAATCGCCCGCCGTGGTGCGGAGCGAAAAATTACTGTTTTCAACGCCCTCGGCGATGCCGCGGAACGCCACCATACTCCCGAGATCGTAATCTGTCAGAAAGGCGGCCAGCGCCTCATCAGTGACTTCGGTGTAGACCGCCATGCCGGCTCCGACTATGCCGGCCCCCTGACCTCCCGGCAACGAGTCGCTGATGACCGCACGACTGTCGAACCTTGGGTGGGCGCCACGCGCTGCCCTGCTCGCCACGTTTCTGCCAGTGCTGGCCGAATGCGGGCCGTCGCGCAACGAATTCCCTCCCGCCTGCCCGGGTACGGCAATCATTGGCAACGCCGCCGACCTCAACGTCTATCGGCCGGACAGCCCCGGGCGCGACCTGACCGATCTCGTCCTGCATGCGCGCATCGTTGGGATGCGAGGAAGTTGCACCGAAGGCGATCGTAGCAATCGGCTCGCCGTCACCGTCAGCGTCCTGGCGGAGCTGACCCGTGGTCCCGCCATGCAAGGCCGCGAAACCGACGTGCCCATCTTCGTCGCCGTGGTGGAAGGCGACAACATCCTCGACAAGTATGTCTACCTGATGCACGCGAGCTTTCCGTCCAATGTGGATCGGGTGACGCTGACGCCGGGCGAGACCAGCATCGTGCTGCCAGTGACCGGCGCACGATCGGGTGCCGCCTACACCATCGTGGCGGGCTTTCAACTCACGCCCAGTCAGACCCCGACGGGACCCCGGTCGTAGTCGAGGCCCGGCTCGATCGCGGAGAGAACCGCCCGCTGAACATCGCGCGGCTGTGTCTCCACCGCCCGCAGGACTGACTTCAACCGGCTGCGCAGTTCATAGACCTGATCGAGCAGCGACAGCACCAGAGGCATCGCATCCTCGGCGACGTCCATACTCTGTCGAAGGTCGCGGATCAGCCGCACGCGCGCGACGTCGATGTCCCGGAATACCAGGCCCCCTTCACCGGTATCGGGCAAGACCCAGCCGCGTTCCACCCAGCTGACGATCTCGACCTGGGTGAGGTCGGGGAACAGGGCGGTAATGGCGACGATATCCATCATTCGCTGCTCATCCCGGCGCGCGGATTGAATGAATGGCGTGGCTTCCAGCCCCGCAGAAACTCTGCCAGTTCCGGTTCGTCGGCGGGTGGCAGCACAGGATTCAGTTCAACGAACTGGTGGCCTCTCCCATGGATTCCACGACCACGCAACCGCAATCTCGTGCCGTGACCCGAGTTGGGCGGAATGGTCAGGCGAACCAGTCCCTTGATCGTCGGCACTTCCAGCGAGGCTCCCAGCACCGCTTCCTGAATTGTCACCGGCAGAGTGACGATGATGTCATCGGCTTCGCGACGGAACAGCGGATGCGGCGCCACCGCGACTTCGACCAGCGCATCGCCCGCGGCACCGTCACCGATGCCGGGCATCCCCTGCCCCTTCAGTCGGATCACCTGCCCATCGTTCACGCCGACGGGGATGCGCACATCCAAGGTCCGGCCGTCGGGCAGAGTGATGCGGCGCGTGGCGCCATTGACCGCGTCGAGGAAGTCGAGCGTGAGCTGGTAGAGGGCGTCCTGCCCGCGCATCGAGAAGCGCCGGCCGCCGGCCGCGCCGCCGCGGGCACCGAAGGCCTGGCCGAAGATGCTCTCCAGGTCCTCGGGATCGAAGCCGGAGTCCGCGCGATATTTTTCCCGGCCAGCCGCATCACCGAAATCGCGGTAGAATGGCCGCTGCGGCGGCACCTCGTTGCCGGCGGCATCGATTTCGCCACGGTCGTAGCGGGCGCGCTTCTCTTTGTCGCCCAGCAGGTCGTAGGCGGCGCTGATCTCCTTGAAGCGCTCGGCCGCTTCGGGTTTGCCGGGGTTGACATCGGGGTGATAGCGCTTCGCCAGCTTGCGATAGGCCGAACGGATCGCTGCATCGCTATCGGTCTTTTGGACGCCAAGAACTTCGTATGGGTCTTTCATCGGAAAAGAGATCAGTGATCAGACACTGGCGAAATCAAGTGCCTGACCATATCGGCTGACGCTTCCCCAGAAACGCATCGATCCCTTCGGCGGCGTCCCGCGCCAACATGTTCCGCGTCATCACCTCCGAGGCGAACGCGTAGGCGTCGTCCAGTCCCATTTCCGCCTGGCGATAGAACGCCTCCTTACCGATCGCGAGCGTCAGCGGACTCTTGGCGACGATCTGCCCCGCCAGGGCCGCGACTTCCCCGTCCAACCTATCCTCGGTCACGACCCGATTGATCAGGCCGAGAGCGAAGGCGCGCTGCGCATCGATCAAATCGCCGGTCAGCAACATCTCCATAGCGGCCTTGCGACCCACGGCCCGTGACAGGGCCACCATCGGCGTCGAGCAGAACAGCCCGATGTTCACGCCTGGCGTGGCGAACCGGGCGGTGTCTGTCGCGACCGCGAGATCACACGTTGCCACGAGCTGGCATCCGGCCGCTGTGGCAATGCCGTGCACGCGCGCGATCACCGGCTTCGGCAACCGCACGATGCTGGTCATCAGCCGCGAGCAGAGTGCGAAGGTGGCCTGATAGGAAGCGCGATCCGGGCTGGCGCGCAGTTCGCGCAGGTCGTGCCCGGCACAGAAGGCCGGGCCGGCACCGCCGATGACCACCACCTTCACCGAAGCATCGTGTTCGATTGCCGAAAGTTCATCGACCAGCGCCTGCATCAGCGCCATCGACAATGCATTCCGCGCAGCGGGGCGGTTGAGCGTCAGCCAGGCCACCGCCTCGGCGTCACGCCGCAGCAGGACCTGTTCCTTTATGCCCGATTGTTCGTTCATACTCGTCCTCCAGGACAATCCGCGGCGTCAGTGATTCAGCGCCTGCACGATCTCCTCGGTCATCTTCTTTGCATCACCGAACAGCATCATGGTGTTCGGCCGGAAGAACAGCACGTTATCCACCCCGGCATAGCCCGACGCCATCGAGCGCTTGACGAACAGCACAGTACCCGCCTTCTCCACATCCAGGATCGGCATGCCGTAGATCGCTGAAGATGGATCGGTCTTCGCCGCCGGATTGGTCACGTCGTTGGCGCCGATGACATACGCCACGTCCGCCGTGGAGAATTCGTTATTGATCTCCTCCAGTTCGAATACTTCATCGTAGGGCACATTGGCCTCGGCCAGCAGCACGTTCATGTGGCCTGGCATGCGGCCGGCCACTGGGTGGATGGCGTATTTTACCTCGACGTTCTCCTTTTTCAGCGTATCTGCCATCTCACGCAACGCGTGCTGCGCCTGCGCCACCGCCATGCCATAGCCCGGCACGACGATCACCTTGGAGGCGTTCTTCATGATGAACGCCGCATCCTCTGCGGCACCGCTCTTGACCGTCCGATCAGCGGCGGCACCGCTCACTGCGGCGGCCGCGCCTTCACCGCCGAAGCCGCCCAGCAGCACGTTGATGATGCTGCGGTTCATTCCCTTGCACATGATGTACGACAGTATCGCGCCTGACGCGCCCACCAGCGA
>JAMXLO010000154.1 GCA_024280945.1 Acetobacteraceae bacterium | reverse complement strand
CGTGGTGTTCATGCCTTCTGGCCAATGCGGGGCTCGGTGCCTGCGATCAGGCGGCGGATGTTCGTGTGATGTCGGACGAACACCAGCACAGCGATTACCAACGCGAGCTTAACGGTGGTGGCATCGGCCAGCAGCGCGGCGAAGACCGGGGCCGCCACAAAAGAAGCCAATGCTGCAAGGGATGAGATTCGGCTGACGCCGGCCATGATCAACCACACCGCTCCGGCGCAAACGCCGACCGGCCATGCGGCGGCGACCAGCACGCCATAAGCGGTAGCGACTGCCTTGCCGCCGCGGAAGCCGAGCCAAACAGGAAACGCATGCCCGAGCACCGCGCCGACGCCGGCCGCAAGCATGGTATCGGGCGGCCCGAGCTGTGCCGCGACCAGGACGGCGATAGCCCCCTTCAGCCCATCCAGCAGCAGCGTCGCTGCGGCCAGCGCCCTATTGCCCGTGCGCAGCACATTGGTCGCGCCGATATTGCCCGAGCCGATGCGGCGAATGTCGCCCAGACCCCCGAGACGGGTGAGGACCAGCCCGAATGGAATCGACCCCAGCAGGTAACCGAGCACGAAGGTTCCGATGACCAGCATCTAGCCGAACACCCGCCGACCGGCCTTCCACGTGCCCAATACCAGCCCTTCCAGTGCGCGCCCATCGAAGGGGGTGTTCTGCGCCTTCCCTGGCAGTTTACCGGATTCGACCTGCCAGATCCGCTCGGGGTGGAAGAGGCACAGATCCGCTGGTTGGCCTTTCTCAATCCGTCCGGCTCTGACCCCGAGCAACCGTGCCGGCTTCGCCGTCAGCAGCCCAATCGCCTGGCCAAGCGAGACCGTACCGCTGTGCACCTGGGCCAGCGTGACGCTTAGCAGGGTCGTCAGTCCCGTCCCGCCGGGCGTCGCTTGAGCGAAAGGCTGGCGTTTGTCATCCGCGTCGCGCGGCTGGTGGTCGGAGGCAATGGCGTCGATCGTCCCGTCGGCGAGTGCAGCGACCACTGCCTGCCGATCGGCATCCTTGCGCAGCGGCGGCGATAGCTTCGCGTAGGTCCGGAAGTCTCCGATCGCCGTCTCGTTCAGGTCAAAGTACGGCGGCGCCGTGTCGCAGGTGACGTTGATACCATCCTCCTTTGCCTGGCGGATCAGCCGGAGCGCCTCAGCCGTGGAGACGTGTGCGAAGTGCACCGCTCCGCCGGTTAGCGCTGTCAGCCGGATATCGCGCGCGACCTGGATCGCCTCGGCTGCCGCTGGGATACCGGGCAGGCCAAGCCGCGTGGCGCGCTCGCTCTCGGTCGCGGCGCCGCCGGCGGCCAGCGATGGCTCTTCCGGGTGTTGCGCGATCCGCGCGCCGAAGCCCTTGGCATAGGAGAGCGCCAGCCGCATCAGGCGCGCCGACCCGACTGTATGGCCACCATCCGTGAATGCGATGGCTCCCGCTTCGGCTAGCAGGCCCAGTTCGGCGAGTTCTTCGCCGCGGCACCCGACAGTGACTGCGCCGTACGGCAGGATCGTCAGGCTGCCCGTCTCATCGCCGCGGGCGCGCAGCAGCCGAACCAGCGCCGGGTCGTCAATCGCGGGAAGGGTGTCCGGCAGCGCGGCGAGGGTGGTTATGCCTCCGGCGGCTGCGGCTTGCGCGGCCGAGGCGATGGTCTCACGGTATTCGTAGCCGGGCTCGCCGAGCGCCGCCCGGATATCGACCAAGCCTGGACAGAGGACCGCTCCCTGTTCCGCCACCACGAGGGCGTCGTCGGGCCGGCCGAGACTCGGACCCCAGTCAGCGATCAGCCCGTCGCGGACCAAGAGGTCGCCATGCAAGTCCAGACCCGAGGCAGGGTCGAGCAGGCGGACGGAGGCGAACAGAACATCCCTCACGCTCAGAACTCATTCCGGCCGTGCCCGCGCGACAGCGTGTCCAGCACGGCCATGCGCACGGCGACGCCCATTTCCACTTGCTCGCGGATCACGCTGCGATGCGGGTCGTCGGCCACCGCGCTGTCGATCTCCACGCCACGATTCATGGGCCCGGGATGCATCACCAACGCGTCCGGTTTCGCCACCGCCAGTTTCGCCGCATCGAGACCGAAGAAACGGAAATACTCGCGCGCGCTCGGCACCAGTCCGCGCTGCATGCGCTCGCGCTGAAGCCGCAGCATCATGACGATGTCGGCACCGGCCAGCCCGCGCTCCATGTCGTGGAACACCTCGATCCCAAGCCGTTCGGCTTCCGTCGGCATCAGTGTCGGCGGACCCACCACGCGCACGCGGCTGCCCATTGTGGTCAGCAGATGAATGTTCGACCGCGCCACCCGCGAGTGCAGCACGTCGCCGCAGATGGCAACGACAAGACTCTCCAGCCGCCCCTTTCGCCGCCGGATCGTCAGTGCGTCGAGCAGCGCCTGGGTTGGATGTTCATGCGTCCCATCGCCGGCGTTGATCACCGCGGCGTCGACCTTTTGCGCCAGCAGGTTCGGTGCGCCCGACTGGTCATGCCGCACCACCAACAGGTCGCAGTGCATCGCGTTCAGGGTCGCGGCGGTATCCAGCAGTGTCTCGCCCTTGTTCACCGACGAGGTGGAGACCGACATGTTGATCACGTCCGCGCCAAGCCGCTTGCCGGCGATCTCGAAGCTGGTGCGGGTTCGGGTCGAGTCCTCGAAGAACAGATTGATCAGCGTGCGGCCGCGCAACAGGTCGCGCTGAGTCTTGCCGGACCGGTTGAGCAGCACGTAGCTCTCCGCCAGGTCGAGCAGGTGGCCGATCTCGGGCGGATATAATCCCTCGATCGCCAGCAGGTGCTTTTGCCGGTATGACACGACCCTAGGTCGCAGAAACTCGCGCGACCCGTCAATGATGCGCAGCGTCTATTGGGCGCCGCCGGCGGCTCGCCAGAAGTTGCCGAGGCGTTTGCTGTCGGGGACGCCATATCCGCCGGCCGCCATCGCCAGTGTCTCTACATCTTCGAGATTGATCATGAGATCGGCCGATTTGCCGCAATCAGCCCCATCATTGCTGCTTTGCTCGCCTGACCAGTGGACGCGGTAAGCGAATGTCGAGCGTGGCTCGTGTGCCTCGATGATGACGCTGCCGCCGTTGGCATGCATGGCACGAACGTCGAGCACACAGGCAACGCCTGGGCTGTCGTCAGCTGGGATGGCGGCGATCCGTGCGCGCATGTCCCGCGACATCCGGTCCATCGGATCAAAGGCGACGATGTCACCTACCTTTGGGCCCAGTTCGCCGACCTCGTGGATCAGTCCAATGGTGCCGACCATGCCTGCCAGCCCCACCGCCACAATGCTGAGAAGCACGGTGCCCGCACCGCCGGATTTGGTGTCATTTGCCCGCATGGCTCAATCCCACCTGCCACCGTGCACTCTCCTTGGTGGTGGTTCATATTCGATGAACTGCGGTACCAAAATGAATACGCAAATACCCGTATTTTGGATAAAAAAATGGCGGCGCAAGAGCACCGCCGAGGGTATGGGGAGGAGTCCAAGAGAGAGGAGGGATGGATCCGCGACCCACCGACCTCACAGCAGGCAGAATGCGCTTGCTCGTCGCTGCAGGCATTGATTCAGATCAAAGGCCCAGGGTTTTTTCGACCTCAGGTGACTGCGGCCAACCGGGCCAGGGCCTCCTCCCTGCCCAGGGCCGCCAATGTCGCATCGATGCCCGGACTGGCCGTGCTGCCGGTCAGCGCCGCGCGCAGGGGCTGGGCAACCTGCCCGAGCTTGCGTCCACTCGCGTCCGCAAAAGCGCGCAGGGCCGCATCGATTGAAGACGGCGTAAAGTCGGTTGCGGCGATCGCGGTAGCAACGTCACGTAGCATAAGCCGCGCTTCGGGCGTTAGCAGTGAGGCCGCTTTTGGCTCCATTGGCAGCGGCAGCGGCTTGGCAAGAAATGCTGCGGCATCAGCCAATTCAACCAAGGTCTTCGCGCGCTGTTTCAACGGGGGCATCAGCGCCCGGATGCGCCCGGCTGCCTGGCTTCCCAGCGCCAGGTCGGTGCGGTGCGCCAGGCGCTGCAGGACCTTGCGGGTCAGTCGCTCATCATCGGCGTGCCGGATATAAATGCCATTCAGGTTGGTGAGCTTGGCATAATCCATCCGGCTCGGCGCGCGCCCGACCCCGTCGAGGTCGAACAGCCTGATTGCTTCGGCGCGATCAATCACCTCCGCATCGCCATGGCCCCAGCCAAGGCGCAGCAGATAGTTGCAAAGCGCCTCCGGCAGATATCCCTGTTCGCGGAACTCCAGCGCCGAGACCGCGCCGTGTCGCTTCGACAGCTTGGCGCCGTCGGCACCGTGGATCAGCGGAATGTGGGCAAAGCGGGGCAGGTCCCAACCCATCGCCTGATAAATCTGCACCTGACGGAACGTATTGGTCAGGTGATCGTCGCCGCGGATGACGTGGCTGATCTCCATGTCGTGGTCATCCACCACGACCGAGTGGTTGTAGGTCGGCGTGCCGTCGCTGCGCAGAATGATCATGTCGTCGAGTTCGGCGTTGGCGACGCGCACCGTTCCCTGAACCAGGTCCTCGACCACCGTGTCGCCTTCGCGTGGCGCCTTCAGCCGAATCGCCGGCGGCACTCCAGGCGGCGCCTCAGCCGGGTCGCGATCACGCCAGCGGCCATCATAGCGAGGCGAGCGCCCCTCGGCCAACGCCTGCTCGCGCATCTGCCGTAATTCTTCTGGTGTACAGTAGCAGCGGTAGGCACAGCCCCTCTCCAGCATCTGTCGTGCCACTTCGGCGTGACGTGCCATGCGGGTGGACTGGAACACCGGCGGGTGATCCGGGGTGATCCCAAGCCACTCGAGCCCTTCCAGGATCACCGTGGTTGCAGCTTCCGTACTGCGCTCGCGGTCGGTGTCCTCGATGCGGAGCAGAAATTCACCGCCATGGTGGCGGGCGAACAGGTAATTGAACAGCGCGGTACGGGCGCTGCCGATATGCAGCAGCCCGGTCGGACTGGGGGCGAAGCGGGTGCGAACCGTCATGTGTATGATCTAGCACGCACATTCATCGGCTGTAGAGGCTGTCCCGCTAACCTGCTGTGCATGCAGCAACTGGTGGTCCGCTGGCTCGACGCCTGGCAGGCGGCCGAACGTGGACGCTTCATACTGTGGCTGCCGGTTTGTATGGGGGCAGGGGTAGCCGCCTATTTCGGCCTGCGGGCCGAGCCGCCTCTCTTCCTTGGCCTTGCAGCTGCCGTTCCGGCCGTAACTTCTTGCTGCCTGTTGGCGCGGCTGCCTCGGTTGCGAGCCGCGACAATGGTGGTTGCGGCGGCGGCACTCGGCTTTGCCTCGGCGCAGTTCGCTACCATGCGTGCGCCGCCGCAACCGACCCTGCCAAGGACAGCGACAGTCCTGACCGGCAAGGTTCGCTCAGTCGAGTTGCTCCCCGAGGGCCGCCGCATCGCACTGGAAGGAGTACAGCTTGATGGCGGAGAGCCACTGCAACGCTGGCTGAGAGTGCGGCTGAAGAAGGGCGACGCGCAGGAAATTGTTACAGGCGATACCATTCGTGTGCGAGCGCTTGTGCGCCCACCTATGCCGCCTGCCTACCCGGGCGCCTGGGATCTCCAGCGCGATGCCTGGTACAGTGGCCAGGCCGGTTCCGGCTATGCGCTGGGCGATGTACAGCTGATCACGCATACGCCGCCGCATGGCCCATTACGCGTCGTGCAACACCTGCGCGAGGTCATTGCGCAGCATATTATGGCAGCCGTGCCTGGCGGCGCCGGGGCTCTTTGCGTTGCCATGGTGATCGGGACCACGTCGGGTATTCCACCGCCCGACCGTGCGGCATTCACCGCCTCTGGCCTTGCTCACCTGATCGCCGTCTCAGGCCTCAATATCGGCATCGTCATGGGCTGCACGCTTGCGCTGGTGCGCCTTGGGCTTGCCGCCAGTGAATACGCCAGCCTGCACTGGCCGACCAAGCAGCTGGCTGCCATCATCGCCTTGCTGGCGGGCGCCGCCTACACAGTGCTGGCGGATATGCAGGTGCCGATCCTGCGCAGCTTCGCGATGGCGGGGCTTTACACGATGGCGGTGCTCGCCGGCCGGCCGGCGGTCTCCCTGTGGTGCCTGGCCCTCGCGGCAGCAGGTCTGCTGCTGCTCGAGCCGCAGGAGTTGAGCGGCGCCTCGTTTCAAATGAGCTTCTCAGCCGTGCTGGCTCTGATCTCTGGCTACGAGGTCCTGCGTCCCACGTTCCGCCGGTTGTCCAGCCATTCATGGCCCCGCCGTTGCGCGGTGGGATTTGTCGGCCTGGCTTTGACCAGCGCATTGGCGGGCAGCGCGTCGGCCCCGTTCGCCGCGTACCACTTCGGCCAAATCCAGGTCTATTTCATTCTCGCGAACATGGTCGCGGTGCCGCTCTCAACGGTGTGGGTCCTGCCGGTGGGCATGATCGGGCTGTTGCTGCTGCCGTTCGGGCTCGACTGGCTCGCGTTCGTGCCCATGGGCTGGGGCATGACGGCAACCCTCTACATAGCCCGCACCGTGGCGGAATGGCCATCGGCGACCTTGCGGATATCGCATATGCCGGCATGGGGGCTGTTGTTGATTGCGTTCGGCATCGCATGGGTTGGGTTGTGGCGTAGCCGCCTTCGTTTGGCCGGCATGCCGATCCTGGTGCTGGGCCTGCTCTCGCCACTGCTGATCCGCCAGCCGAACGTCCTGATATCCTCCGATGCCCGGCTGATCGGCATGCGCATGCGTGAAGTGGTTTACCTGCAGTCGGTAGCCGGGGCATCGAAATTCACGCGCGACGCCTGGCTGCGCTACTGGGGCGTCGACACGGCTCTGCCTATTCCCAACGGAATCGAACGTGTGGATGGCGCGATCGCCTGCCAGACCGAGGAATGCCTGCTGTGGCCGGAGCCAGGCGCCAAGCCGGTGCTGCTGGTTCGCGGCGCGGCACACCCGGACGGTTGCAGCGCAGCCTCGGTGATGGTCTCGGCGGAGCCGGCGCGCGGTCTTTGCCAGCGTCCATGGCCGGCGCTGGTCGATCGCTTCACGGTCTGGCGTTATGGTGCAACGGCCATCTGGCTGGATGGCGCCCGCGCGCATATTCTGACCGACCGTTCGTATCGCGGTGACAGGCCTTGGGTTCCACCACGACCCGAACGGCGCGAGCGTAGGGTGAGCCCTGCGTTGCCACCAGCCGCGTCGGAATAGTCGCTGCTTCCCCGGCCGAGGTAGGGGAAGAAGGGGAGGAAAAGCTTATAGAGCGGGCCTTCGCACGGTTGGGACAGTCGCCGTCAGCTGAGGCGAGCTGGCGGCAGAGGGGCGCGCTGTTTGCCTCGCTGCTCGCTCATGGTTTGGTGCTGCTCTCGGCGCTTGTCCTGTTGGAACGAACCACGCCGCCAAGCGCCGTGGGGGAAATCGTCGTGGCGCTGCAGTTTATGCAACAGCCTTCGCAGACGCCTGCCGCACCATCGGCGTCGCAGGCGGCCACCAGCGAGGCCATTCCACCATCCACGTCGGAAACCCCACCCAAAGAGCCGTCATCGGTACAACTCCCGACAGCTGCAACGGAGGCACCGGCTGACCAGGCACCCTCGCCGCCGTTGCACGTCCCGCAACCTGCATTGGAGCCCGCCGCGACCGACCGTCCGCCGGTGGAAGCGAGACCGAAGACGGAGCCACCTGCCCCCAAGCCGGCAGAGCCGCCCAAGCGGCGTGCACGACTTGCGATCCGGCCGCCGTCACAGGCCCCGAACGCGGCGAGCGGTGAGACCGCCACGCCGGCGGCTGCGGCGCTTGCCCCAGTACTGCCCGCTCGTCCAGTCGCCGGCATGGAGTCCGATCGGCCGCCGGTCTATCCGGAGACGGCACGCCGGCGCGGCCAGCAGGGCCGGGTCCTGCTCCAGGTCAACGTATCGGCGAACGGCACCCCTCTCGGCGTGACAGTCGCTCAAAGCAGCGGCATTGCCAGCCTGGACGACGCTGCGCTGAGGGCGGTGGAGCAGTGGCGCTTCGTGCCGGCAACCCGAGGCGGCACGGCGGTGCCGGCGGTCGCCGAAGTGCCCGTGCGCTTTCGTCTGACCAACTGAACGGGTCAGGCAATTCCCAAGGTCATCGCCAAGCGGACCAGATCGTTGGTCCGTGTCACACCCAGCTTCGTCTTGATGGCGCTGCACGCATTGGCGACCGTCTTGTAGCCGATTCCCAGCGCCTCAGCGATCTCGGCAAGTCCCCGGCCCTCAGCCAACAGGCGCATGATTTCGATATCGCGTTCAGACAGATCGTTGAGGTCATGGCCGGGCGAAACAGCACGCAGGGCCAGTTCCTGGGCGATGTCATTCTCGATGTGCCGTCCGCCCAACGCGATGCGACGCACCGCAGCCAGCAGCTCCTCGGCCGAGGCATGCTTGCTGAGATAGCCATGTGCACCGAGCTGCACGGCACGGGCGACGTACAGAGGCTCGGTGTGCATGCTCAACACCAGGACGCGCACAGCGGTATTCTCCGCCAGCATCCGCCGCAGCAGTTCCAGGCCGCCGATCCCTGGCAGATTCAAGTCGAGAAGCACAAGATCTGGCCGATCCTGGCGCAATCGCACCAGCGCGTCACGGCCGTTTGCCACCTCAAGAACCTCGATGTCCGCCACCGAGGTCAGCAATGCACGCAGTCCCGAGCGGACGACTGAGTGATCGTCGACCAACAGGACCTTCATCCGAGCGATTCCTGCTCTTCCTGGGCACGATTTGCGCGTGGCAATGACGCAATCAGGGTCAGCCCTTTGGCGTCGCGACCGGGCGTGACGGACAGCGATCCAGCCATCGCCATCACCCGCTCGCGCATGCCGATCAAGCCAAGCCGCGTGGGACCGCGTGAGTTGGCGTGGGCCGGCGTCAGTCCAATACCGTCATCGGTCAGAACAACGCGGACACCATCGGCATTGTCATGCTCGATGGTGACGTCGATCCGCGTCGGCGCCGCGTGACGCATGGCATTGCTCAGGCCCTCCTGCACCACACGACAGATCGTCTCCTTCGCGTCTTCTTCCAGCAGATCCTCTTCGATCGCCATCGACAGGTTGAAGCGGACGTCTGGCCGCCGGCGTTGCCAGAACGACACCAGTCGCTCGATCGCGTCATGCAGTCCTGCTGCCGAGATCGGCCGAAGGCGCCCGAGGATGTCGCGTACATGCCGCTGCATGAGCGCAACCGCGTCGTGGATCGCTCTGGCGTGCGCGGGTATTTCGCCAACATGACCGCTCGCGGCGACGCGCTCCATCGTAGCAGCGGTCATCTCCACCGCGAACAGCAGCGGGCCGATGTCATCATGCAGATTTCTCGCAAGCTCGGCGCGCTCTTCCGCCTGCAACGTGAGCAGGCGTTCGTTGAGTCGCTGGTTCTGTGCGGCGGCGGCTGCTAGCCGCTCACTCATGCGGTTGAACGCCACAGCCAGCCGCTTCAGCTCAGGCGCCCCCCGCGGCAACAAGGGACGGTGGCCATCGTCATTGCCGATCGTGGCGAATGCACTTGACAGGGCTTCGAGCGACCGCAGCGCGCGACCGACCACGAAAGAAATCAGTAACCCGCTCAGCACTGCGAATACTGCCAGCACCAGCATGGTATCGCGTGACTGTTCCCAAACCTCATCGAGTTCGTTGGCTGGGTCTGGCTCCAGCACGATCGACGCGCCGAACTCCGCAGGTATCTGCAATCGGGGAATTGGGTTTCCAATCAGGCGGACGAACCAACCAGGAACCTTCTGGGCTGGCACGAAGAGATCGGATCTGGCCGTCGTTGACCCGGTCGCATCGAGCAGAATCGCGCGCACGTGCCTGTTGCCATCGAAGGTCGCAATCAAGCGACGGAGCTCTACGATGCGATCATCGGCCGTTCTCAGTTCCTTCAGACCGTTCTCGACGGTGTTTGCGCCGACACTGAGTGCAGCGCGAAGCTCCGTTTGCACGCGCCCGGCCGCGTGCCAGGCGATCAGAGCGCCACCGCCTGCCAGGCTGACCAGCAGGATCGCACACACCAGTGCCATGAGCCGCGCGCGCAGCGGCATAGCTCCTCCTCGCATCTGTTTGTCCCGCTCGTACCTCGGTTCGGCGATTTCGGGAAGAATTCTCGCCAAAATCGGGAACTTCCACCATAGCCAGCGTGCCGCGCGGTCATCGACGTTATGACCTAACCACGATCGGGGGTTGGTCTGGCATGCGCGGCAGTCTGATCATCGGCGCGATCGCGCTTATGCTCTGGCACAATGTCTCTGCTCAGACTGGGCAACCTGCTGAAAACGCCGCACCGCCGACGCAACTGCCGCCGGTCGAGGTGATCGGTGCCTCGCCACTGCTCGGCTCCGGCGTAGATCGCGCCACAGTGCCGGCGCAGAACCAGGTCCTGAACAGCAAGGACATCTCCCTTCAGGGCCCGGCCGGCCTGCAACAGGCGTTACAGGAGCAGGCCGAAGGCGTGCATCTCACCAACGCGTCCGGCAACCCATACCAGCCAGACGTATTCTATCACGGCTTCCAGGCCTCGGCGCTGCAGGGCGTGCCGCAGGGACTGGCCGTCTATGTGAACGGCGTGCGTTTCAACAATCCGTTCGGCGACACGGTCAACTGGGACCTGATTCCGGACATTGCGATCGATCAGGTCAACCTGGTGGGTGGCAATCCTGTGTTCGGGCTGAACGCTTTGGGTGGTGCACTATCAGTGCAGCTCAAGGATGGCTTCAGCTACCATGGCGGCGAGTTGAATGTATTTGGCGGCTCTTTCGGCCAGATCGCCGGCCAATTTCAGTATGGCAAGCAGATCGGCGATACCGCAGTCTATGCGGCGATTGCGGGCCTGCACGAAAATGGCTGGCGCGATCTGCAGTCGAGCGGTCTCAAGCAGTTCTATGGCGACGTCGGTTGGCGCAGCGATCGCGCGGAGTTGCATCTGAGCGTCGACCTGGCGCAGACCAATCTGAACGGCCCGGGCACCGTACCAGTACAGTTGCTGGAAGCCGATCGGCAGGCACAGTTCACCGGGCCGAACGTGATCAACAACAACTACGGCCGGATAGTGTTGTCAGGGAACTATCAGATCAACGACACGAACGCGGTGCAAACACTGTTCTACTATAACAACCTGGTGCAACGTGTGGCCAACGGCAATGGCTCGCCCGTCACGCCCTGCGACGACGGTCCGTTTCTCTGTGCGTCGGATGACGTCCTAGCGACCAGCCTGGCCGGCGCGCCGATCCCGGCATTCCTCGGCATCAATGGCGCCTACGCCTCGCTGGCGCAGCAGACCACCAACACCAACGGCTATGGCACATCGGTGCAGCTGACCAACAGCGGTTCGCTGTTTGGGCTGCGTAATCAGATGGTGGTTGGATTCAGTTTCGATGGGGCGCAGACGGCATTCAGTGCCAACACGTTTGTGGGCGAGCTCGATGTGCTGAGTCGTAACTTCATCGGCCCGAATATCCTGCTCGACCTGGCGGACGGCTCTATCACGCCGGTACGTGCTGCCATCACCAATGGCTATTACGGCATATTCTTTACCGACACGCTCGATCTGACGTCGGCGCTCGCAGTCACGCTGTCGGGTCGCTTCAACTCCGCGCAGATCGGCATCCAGGACCAATCCGGCACGTCGCTTACAGGCAGCCACGCGTACAATCGGTTCAACCCCGGGATTGGGCTGACGTATCGTTTGGCCCCCTGGATCAGCGTGTACGGCGGTTACTCCACGTCGAACCGTGCCCCGACGCCCGCTGAAGTCACCTGTTCCGAGCCCTCGGCTCCGTGCAGCCTGGCCAACTTCTTTACCGGCGACCCAAGCCTGCAGCAGGTTGTGGCGCACACCTACGAACTTGGTTTGCGTGGACGGATCACGCCGTACGAGGATGCCAGGTTGGATTGGAACATCGGTGCGTTCCACAGCAGCCTGTCGAACGACATCATCTTCACGCAGAGCACGATCCTCGGCACTGGCTTTTTCCAGAACATTGGCGACACGCAGCGGGTCGGCGTCGATGCCGGCTTGCGTTTCACTGATGCGCGGTGGACCGCATGGATCAACTATTCCTATGTCAACGCCACCTTCCAATCCAGCTTCGTCGAATCAAGCCCGAACAATCCTGCTGCCGGCGCCAATGGCAGCATCGCCGTGCATTCGGGTGATCGGCTCCCCGGCATCCCCGCCCATCAGCTCAAAGTCGGCGTACAATACAAGGTGACCGACAAGTGGACCGTCGGCGCCGTTGGTATCGCTGCCAGCGGACAATTCCTGTTCGGCGACGAAGCCAACTTGACCAAGCAGCTGCCTGGTTACTTCCTGCTCAACCTGAACACCAGCTACCAGGTGACGAAGAGCGTGCAGCTGTTCGCGCTGGTGCAGAACGCCCTGAACGCGACCTATTACACGTATGGCACATTCTCGCCCACCACCTCGGTGCCCATCGTACAGGTTCCCAACGCCACCAACACGCGCAGCTACAACGTCGCGGCGCCAATCGGCGCGTTCGGTGGTGTGAAGGTGGTCTTCTGACCCGGACGAGGGGTCAGTAACGCCGCAACAGAGCGACCAGACGACCCTGCACCTTCACGCGATCGGCAGGAAAGATGCGCGTCTCGTGCCGGACATTGCACGGCTCGAGCGCGATCGAATTGCCCCGCCGTCGGATCCGCTTAAGGGTCACCTCGCTGTCGTCCACGAGCGCGACGACGATCTGACCAGTGTCTGCTGTGTCGCTCTTGCGGATAATGACCATATCACCGTCGAGAATGCCGGCTTCGACCATGGAGTCTCCGGCGACCTCGAGTGCGTAGTGCTCGCCGCTGCCCAGCATCTGCATCGGCATGTCCACATAGGTCGTCGGGTCGCGCAGGGCTTCGATCGGCAGACCGGCGGCGATCCGCCCATACAGCGGCAATTGAATCGCGGCGGCATCGTTGGCGGCGCGGACGGCGGGAATTCTCGACGTAAAGTCGCCGTGGATCACGTTTGGCAGAAACGCTGGGCTCTTCGCCGAGACGCTATCGTCGTCATCGTGGATGGTCAGATTCTCCGGCACACGCAATACTTCCAGGGCGCGTGCCCGGTGCCGACGGCGGCCAAGGAAGCCACGCTCCTCGAGGGCCGAGATCAACCGATGGATACCCGACTTCGACTTGAGCTTCAGCGCGTCCTTCATCTCTTCGAAGCTCGGCGAGAAGCCGGTCTGCTTCAGATGCCGGTCGATGAACAGCAGCAGTTCATACTGCTTCTTGGTCAGCATGACGCCGGCCTTTCCCCTCGGAATACCGAACGCGAAGTCCGGAACAAATCAGAAACTATCGATGTTCTAGATAGGTTCGCGCCGCGTCGTCAAGTTTCCCTCGACCGGGTAGCGAAAGATTCACGTCAAATGCCGAGCAAATCCAGGCGGATTACCGTGACCTCGCTGCCTTCGGGAAGTGCCAGAGCATTCGGCGCCCGCAGAATCAAGGCGTCTGCGTAGGCAAGTCGGCGCAGCATCGCCGAATCCTGGACGGTGAACGGCGTCGCCACGATTCGCCCCTGCGAATCGGTGCTGAGCGTCGAACGAAGATGGTCCGCGCGATGATCATTGGCACGTAGCGGAGCGCCGGCGATCGCCTGCACGGTCGGCGGAGGTGCGGCTGGCAATCCGGAAAGGCGGCTCAGTGCCGGCATCAGGAACAGGATCGCGCACACCATCGCGGAAACCGGGTTGCCCGGCAGGCCGAGCACCGGCACGGCACCCAAGCGGCCGAACAGCAGCGGCTTTCCCGGGCGCATCGCGATCTGCCAAAAGTCCAACCGCAGACCACGCATCTTCAGGCCCTCGATGACCAGGTCGTGGTCGCCCACCGATGCGCCACCGGTGGTGACCAGCATGTCCATGCCATGCACCGCGTCGGCCACTTCTGCGACGGCGTCCCGCGTGTCAGCGGCAACCGGCAGCACCACCGGCTCGCCACCGGCTGCCCGCACCAGGGCGGCGAGCGCGTGCGAGTTCGAACTGACGATACCGCCCCTAGGGATTGGCTCGCCCGGCATGGCAATCTCGTCGCCGGTGGCGAGAACGGCGATCCGAGGGTGCCGATGCACGGTGACCCAGGGATGATTAGCCGCAGCAGCGAGGCCGATGTCGCGCGCCGTTAGCCGGCGTCCGGCTGGCACAACGACGTCTCCTGCGGCGAAATCCTGGCCGGCCCGGCGGATATGGCGGCCGGCGATCACGGCCTCGTTAACCTGCACTTCCGGGCCCGCGGCGGTGGCATCCTCCTGCAGCAGGATCGCATCTGCCCCTTGCGGGACAACGCTGCCCGTGAACAGCCGGACGGCCTCACCAGGACCGACCGACCCTTCGAACGGGTGGCCGGCCGGAGCAGAGCCGATCACTCTCAGCACAGCGCCCAGTGTGCCGTCAGCGGCACGCAGCGCGTACCCATCCATAGCCGAGACGTCGGCCGGGGGCTGCGTCAGCCGCGCGATCACCGGAACGGCGGTCACCCGTCCCCAGGCATTGGCCAGCGCGGCGATCTCTGCCGGTGTCGGGTGCAGATCGGCCAGGATCCGATGGCGGGCTTCCTCGACGCTGATCATCGTTCAGTTGACCCGTGCCAGTTCCAGCAGATTGTCGTCCGTCATTGGCCGGCGACCCTCCTCGACCTCATGGATCATCGTGACCAGCCTGCGCGTCGCGCGGCAGTCAATGCCGTGCCGCTCGCCGATCCCGGCAATCGGAGCGATCTGCACATCCACCTCGGTACGCCGCTTGCGAATGGCAAGGTCGCGCCACACTCCGGAATGCGTCTTTGCGCTGGTGCTGTTGAATGCCACCATCGCTGCGACACTTTGCCGCGCCGCATCCTCGCTGGCGCCAGGCGCGAACGCCGCCACGTCGTACCCGTTGAAACCGCGCGGCTCGATCCCTTCGGCGCGTGCGACGACGATCGCCTCCTCACCGAGCCGGCGCCATAACGGCAGCAGCTCGGGCCGCGCCAGGCAATCGGCGATGCCCTGCTGTCCAAGCGCCTGTGCGAACAACATGGCGCCGTAGCCGAGTTTGCCCCACAAATACGACCAGATATGCGGCGTCGTGATCGCCTCCGGTTCGAACTCGCGCATCACCGCATGCAGTGCTTCGAGCCGCAGGGTCATTGCGCCATCCAGTTCGCCGAGTACCACCGCGCCGCGATTGCCGAACATGATCTCGCCCGGTGCCATCCAGTCGGCGCCAAAATTGATGAACGCGCCGATCGTGCGATCACGCCCGATGACGCGCTGGATGATCAGTTCGTTGAGCCCGTTCTGCAGCGACAGCACACAGCCATCCTGTGCCAGATATGGCGTCAGTGCGCGTGTCGCCGCTTCAGTATGCTGCGCCTTCACCGCCAGGAAGATGTGTTGCCAGGTGCCGCTCAGTTCATCCGGCGTGAATGCAGGCGCGGTGACTGCGAACTGCTCGACCGGACCGATGATCCGCAATCCATCGGCCCGAATTGCTGCAACGTGCTCGGCCATGACATCAACGAAGGTGACGTCATGGCCGGCGCGCTTCAGCCACGCGCCCACTGAGCCACCGATCGCGCCTGCGCCCCAGACCAGAATCCGGTCGGGCATTACCAGCTCTCCAGAAGTGCGCGTGTCTCCCGCACGGCGACGTCCCAGATCTCCAACATCTCGGCATCATCGCGCTGGTAGCGTCCGCCGAAGTTGCCATCCTCGATCAGCGTACGCACCTCGAAGGGTGGCAGCATGCCCAACCGTTCAACATCAACCATCCGCTTGATACCGTCCTGCGGTGGCCGGTTCGGCAGGCGGGTCCAGGGAAAATTCTCCATCCAGCTGGCATGGCTGGCGACCGGATCGATCGCGCGCACGGCGGCAGAAGTCAGTGGAGCGCGCCACCAGTGGTGCAGGCGGATGTGCATGTCCGGGTTCTCCATCATCCATTCCTGCGCCACCGACCCGGCAGGCACATTGCCGCCATGGCCATTGACGATCAGCACGCGGCGGAAGCCGGCTTGCTTCAGGCTATCAAATACGTCGCGCAGTACCAGCGCATAGGTGGCAACGCGCAGTGTGACCGTGCCGGGGAATGCGGTGAAATATGGCGTGAGACCGTAGGGCAGGGCAGGGAATACCGGCACCCCGAGCGGTTCTGCGGCTTCGGCGGCCACCCTCTCGGCGAGGATCGCATCGGTCGCCAGCGACAGACCAGCATGCTGCTCGGTGCTGCCCAACGGCAAGGCGCATCGATCGTCGTGGCGGACCCAGTCCTCCACCATGCGCCAGTCCATATCTGCAATTCGCATAACCGGCTCCCGGCCTCGCAATGCCCAAGTCGCACGCTGACCAGAGACGGTGGAAGCGTCAATCGCCCGCTGCTACATGTGCCCCTGAACCAGCCAGTCGCACTGGGTGCGTCCCGACATCAGGCAATCCTCGATCAGTGACTTGTTGTGCAGCTCGCGCACGAGGAATACGCCGACCACCAGCAACAGCAGCGTAATAGCCACTCCGGCGAGGCTCGCCGTCTGCCGGTTGGCGGCCTCCTTGTCTGCCTCGACAAGCCAGGGTCGTTCCTGTTGCATTCCGGGCATCCTACTGCCGGGTAGGGGGTACGGCGCAAGTGATGGTTGCGGGAGATGAACGAAGACGCGGTGCGCCACCTTCGGCGCGACAAAAAGTTCGCAGCGCTGATCGATCGGGTGGGACCGCCACGGCTCGCCATCGAGCGGGGTCGCAGCCCGTACGAGGCACTGATGCGTGCCATCGCACACCAGCAGCTGCACGGCCGCGCCGCGCTGGCCATCCTCGCTCGGTTTGAAGCGCTGTACCCGGCAGACGGCTTTCCTGCGCCTGAGCTGGTGCTGGCAACGCCAGAGGCGACACTGCGCGCGTGCGGCTTCTCCGCATCGAAGGTTGCCGCCATGCGGGCGATCTGTGCCGCAACCCTGAACGGCACAGTGCCGACACGCCGTGGGTCGGTCCGGCTGTCAGACGAGGTGTTGATCGAGCGTCTGAGCACAATTCGTGGCGTCGGCCGCTGGACCGTGGAAATGTTGCTGATCTTCACACTGGGTCGGCCCGATGTGCTGCCGGTGGACGATTTTGGTGTACGCGACGGCTATCGCGTGCTGTACCGGCTCGACGTGGCACCGAAGCCGAAGACGCTGGCGGAAATCGGTTTGGCATGGGCGCCATTTCGTTCGATCGCGGCCTGGTATCTGTGGCGTGCTTCGGAGGAGGGCAAGGGCGCGAAGCAGCCCACCTCGCGGGCCTGAGCGCCGAATCGATGGTTGCGGCTGGTCATCGAACTGACATAGCTTCGTCCGGCGCTGCGAGGTGTTATGCGATACCTTTGCCTCTGCCTATTGCCGCTGCTTGCAGCCTGTGAGAACGGCTCCAGCTTCTATCCGTATTACTCGCGTGGACCCACTCCGCTCTACAACCCACCGCCGCCGACCTATGCGCCGCTTCCGCCCGCTTATGCGAATTGTGGCCCGCCGGACCAGCCCACGGCCTGCACACCTTGAGGTGGCCGCAGAAACATCACCTCATCGTCGCAGAACCCAACCACTAGAAATGCCGGGCCAGCAACACGGAAGGACCGATCTCCCAATCGACGTAGCGTTGTGACGGGACATTCGAGTAATTCTTGTACCAGGCCACATTGAAGTCGATCTCCGCATCCCTCACTCGTCGTGTAAGCCAGTCAGGGCTCCAGACCGCCCTGGCGGCGGCACTGAGACGATTGTCGTGCCGGTTGTCGC
>JAMXLO010000153.1 GCA_024280945.1 Acetobacteraceae bacterium | reverse complement strand
GGTCATCAGCGAACAGCTTTCGCAGATGCACCCCGTTCAGGCTCGTGTGGTGATCTGCGAGGTTTTTCCAGGCGCGTGGCTTGTCTGCCGAGTGCGCGCGGGGGGGCGATGCGGTCATGCACGGAATCCTTGATCGTTCACGTCCGACGTTTGGAACGCGCGGGCGGGTGCAGAAGGACCTGATCTTGATCCCAGAGCCGAAATCCCCCGCGGAAGGCATTGGCGTTGCCACCTTCACGACTATGGGGCGGAAGCTCATCGAGTTTTTTGACGTTGCCACCCCCGAGGACCGTGTCGTCGGGCTCAAGCGCAGCAATGAGCCGTGCTACGACGTCAGCAACGTCGCGCCGCCATTTCTTCTTGCCGCGGTGATCGAGCGCTGCCCGGCCGACATAGTCTTCATAGGTGCCTTTTTTGTAAGGCAGGTGACCCACCTCCATGGGCTCCACGATGCCGTCGACGACCATTGCGGTTCCGAGCCCGGTTCCCAGCCCAAGGAACAGCATCTTGCCGCCTTTGTAGCTCCCCAATGCCTGCATCGCCGCATCATTGACGATCTTCACCGGACAACCGAATGCAGCCTCGAAATCAAACCCGACCCACCCGCGACCGAGGTTGTATGGATCGGAGATCGGCCGCCCGCGCAGAACCGGACCGGGGTAGCCAATCGACACCACGTCATATTTCCAATCCGCCGCCAGCTTCTTGACTTCGGAAACCATCTGCTTGGGCTTGAGCTTTGGCCCGGATGGAAATGACCGGCGCTCGTGTTGCCCGGTCGCAAGGATCTTGACCGAGGTTCCGCCCACATCGACGACGAGCACGTGCTTTGGCGACGCTTTCACTGGGTTGCTCGCTCGATCTTGTCGTGCGGCCTGGCTTTCGGGGGATGGCAGCGGCCTCGCTTTCACCGCGCTAGCTCGCTCGCTTGAGGGCAGCGGACTTGGAACCAATCATACTCAGCAGGTCGTTCCAGGAGTTGACGAATGACTTGGCGCCTTCGGATTGCAGTTGATCCGCCAGCGCGCGGACGTCTACCTTTGCGGCCGCAAAACGCGCCAGCACTTCTTCGCAGTCGCCGCCATCCATTGGCATGGGCGCGCCGACGCCGCCGTGGTCGGCGAAGGCTTTCAGCGTGCCCTCGGGCATCGTGTTTACCGTGAATGGCGCGGCCAGGGCGTTGATGTACAAAACGTCCGACGCCTTCGGATCCTTGGTCCCAGTACTGGCCCAGAGCAGGCGCTGCGGGCGCGCGCCAGCATTGTAGGAGCGCATCCATCGCGGCGAACGCAGCAAGTCCAGATAAGCCTTGTAGGCTCGCTTGGCGACCGCGATGCCAAGCTGGTTGGCGAGCGCCTCGGGTACCTTGCTGGCCACCGCAACGTCCCAGCGACTGATAAAGAGCGATGCCACCGAGGCAATGTCTGGATTCAAACCCGCTTCGATGCGGCGTTCGATGCCACGCATGAATGCTTCGGCTGCCGCGACATATTGCTCGTCGGAGAACAAGAGGGTGACGTTGATCGGTATGCCGGAGAAGATCGCCTCTTCGATGGCCGGTAAACCTTCTTTGGTTCCCGGGATCTTGATCAGCAGATTGGGACGGTTCGCCCGCGCATGCAGGTCCTTGGCTTCGGCAAGGGTCGCTTTGGTGTCGTAGGCCAGCAAAGGCGATACTTCCAGCGAAACCCAACCATCGACGCCGCTTGTTCGATCGAAGACCGGGCGGAACAAGTCAGCGGCCTGCGTGAGGTCATCCAGCGCCAGCTCGAAAAACAGCTTCTCGCCCGACTTGCCTTGCGCGAGCTTGCTCTTGATCGCGTCATCGTAGTCGCTGCCGTTCTTGATGGCGTGATCGAAGATCGTCGGGTTCGACGTCAGGCCGGTGATCGACAACTCGTCGATGTAGCGGCGAAGCCCACCCGTCTTCAACAAGTTGCGCGTGATGTTGTCGAGCCAAAGGCTTTGGCCCAGATCGTGGAGCTTTCGATTAGCATTCATGGCATCACCTCGATATCGGTGCAGTATCAAGGCCGCAGCGCCTTGTGCGGGTGTTCGGCCCTGATCGGTGACCACGCGCGCCCATCCCGCGCGAGCAACTGCGCGGCGGCGTCCGGGCCTGCGCTGCCGGCGGCATAATTGGGGAACTCTTTGGCCGGCTCGCGCGCCCAATAATCGATCACGCGCTGCACCGCGCACCATGCGGCCTCAACCGTATCAGCTCGCTGGAACAGGATCGCGTCGCCAATAAGACAGTCGTAGATCAGCGTCTCGTAGCCAACCGCCGCGAGCGGGCCGAAATATTCGCGATACGAAAAGTCCATGGCGACGCCATCGATCTCAATTTCCGAGCCGGGGCGCTTGGCATTGAAACTGACCGACAATCCTTCGTCCGGCTGGATGCGCAGCGTCAGGATATTGGGGGGGAGTCGCTCGACGGGCGTCTCGCGGAAAAGCGCGTACGGTGCGCGCCGGAACTGGACCGCGATCTCGGTCGTGCGTGCCGTCAAGTGCTTCCCGGTGCGCAGATAGAATGGCACGCCGGCCCAGCGCCAGTTGTCGATTCCAAGTTTGAGCGCCACGTACGTCTCGGTCCCGGAATCCGGCGCGACGTTGGGCTCTTGCCGGTAGCCGGGGACTGGTCGTCCGAGCACGGTACCGCTGCCGTACTGGCCCCGCACTGCGTTCTCCGGCGAGATGGGATGGATTGCCTGCAGGAGCTCGGTCTTTTTGGCACGCACCGCGTCGGCATTGAACGAATTCGGTGGCTCCATCCCAATCATCGCGAGGAGCTGGAACAAATGGTTCGGAACCATGTCGCGCAGCGCGCCGGTCCGTTCATAGAAGCGGCCGCGCGTCTCGACGCCTACGGTCTCGGCCGCCGTTATCTGCACATGATCGATATGATCGCGGTCCCAGAGTGGCTCGAAAATGCCATTGGCAAAGCGCAGCACCAGAATGTTCTGCACCGTCTCCTTGCCCAGGAAATGATCGATACGAAAGATCTGTTCCTCGCGCAGATCGCGGCGGATCCGCGTATTCAGCTCGCGGGCGGAGTCGATGCTGTGGCCAAATGGCTTCTCAATCACCACGCGGCGCCACCGCTGTGGCACACCATCGCGCAATTCTTCGTCCAACAGGCCGGCGTGGCCAAGCTGCTCGACAAGTGGTCCGAAGAAGCGGTCGGCAACAGCGAGATAGAACAAACAGTTTCCAGCGGTCTGGCAGTCGCGCGCAACGTCGTGCAGATGCAGCCGTAGCTTCTCGAACAGACCGCGATCGCTGAAATCCCCTTGGACATATGTCATCCTGGTGGTCAACCGCTGCCACACGCCCTCGTCCACTGCGTCAATGCTGTTTTCGCTGTTCGGGTTGTTGACGAAACTTTCCAGCATCTTCCGCAGGCTCTGGCGCCAATCGTCGACGCTCTGCCCGACGATATCGACGCCGACGATGGCGAGCGGTTGCGGAATAAGTCCGGTGCGACAGAGATTGTAGAGCGCAGGAAACAGCAGCCGGTGGGTCAGGTCACCGCTGGCACCAAAGATCACCATCGCACACGGTCCCGGCGGTTGCGGTTGCCGCCGCGGCGGCGCATGGACCAGAACGGGACTCTGAGGAAGCGCTGAGTCGGTCATGCGGCAGCTTACTCGACCAGGTGCGCCCGAACCAAGTCAGGCGGCATCCGGCGCAGCTATCAGCAATTCAGGCCGCATTTCGCTGACGCGACACAGACCGAGCATCGCCATGTCGCGATCGAGCTCCCTCGATAGCAAGGAGATTGCGTGCTGCACGCCCGCCTGCCCGGCGAACGCCGCGGCAAACAGAAATGGTCGACCGATGAAGACGCATTCCGCGCCCAGCGCCATTGCCTTCAGGATATCGGTGCCGCGCCGGAACCCGCTGTCGATCATGACTGTCATGCCGCGCGCTTCGGTGATTGCCGCTGAGAGAACCTGGATAGGCGAAGCCGCATAGTCGAGTTGGCGGCCGCCATGGTTAGAGAGGATGATCCCGTCTACCCCATTTTCGCGGGCCAACGCGACATCTGCAGCAGACAGCAACCCCTTAAGTACGAAGGGTCCCTTCCACAGTTCGCGCATCATTCGCACGTGGTCCCACGACAGCCCCTCATGCGCGGCGATGCCTCGCACTTTGGTGGAGAACAGGCCTGGTCCTCCGTCAGGCTCAAGGTTGACGATATGCGGATAACCGCGTCGTAGTAGCGTCCGCCCGAGCACGCTCGCCATCCAGCGAGGGTGTGTGGCGATATCCCAGCTGAGTCGTGGGGTGGGTCGGATCGGAAAGCCGAAACCGGCACGCGCATCGGCCTCACGATTCGAACCGATCGGCACGTCCGTCGTTAGCGCCAGTACCGGAATGCCGGCACGTGAGACTCGCTCCACCATGCCGCTGATCGCGTTCGCATTCGGTGACTGGTAGGCGGCGAACCAGGTGTTCGGATTGATCCGTGCGATTTCCTCCAGTGCGATGATCGAGTTCGCGCTGAGGATGAAAGGCACATTTGCCTCGGCGGCGGCACGCGCCATAACGCCATGGCCGTCATATGCGACCAGTGCGCTGCCGCCCATCGGAGCGATGCCGAAAGGCGATGCGTAGCGATGGCCGAACAAGCTGACCGCGGGGTCGCGCTCGGTCACGCCAACAAGATTGCGCGTAACAAACCGCCAGCCGTCGAACACGGTGCGGTTGGTCCGCAGCGTGGTCTCGGTTTCCGAGCCGTGCGCCACATAGTCATAGATCGCCTGCGGCAACCTGTCGCGCGCTGCGCGGTCGAAGTCATCCAGATCCAGGATCTGGTTCAGCTTGCTAGGCTGCCCTGCAGATCGCTTTGGCAGAAGCGACACGGATCACTCCCGCGGGTCGATCAACGCCAATCCGCTCTCCGGATCGCGGCGCTTGTGCAAGTGGGTCGGATGTTCGGTCAGTATCACTTCGAGAGTCGGCCGCACATGTGCCTCGAGCAGGTGACCCGCCAGGGCCGTCGCATCGCGGCGACCCAGCACGACATGCACATGCAGAGAACGCTCGTCATTCTTGGACAGCGCGATGTCGCCGATGAACGCCGCAACCTCTACCTGCTCATTGAAGGGATTCCGTCGATACTGCTTTTGGTCCCAATCAAAATATCCCAGCACCGCGTCGCTGAATGCCCCGATCGCGGTGAGCTCGGCGGCTTTCAGCTTCTCGCGATCGGCAAAAGCTTTGATCTGGCCAGCGACCTCCTCTCCGGTCTCGAGCACCAACACAAAGGTTCGCTGACCATCCGATGACTGGTGAATGAGCTTCGTATGCATGGCGAACTCCCTGCCCTTCCCGCTGAACTGCCGCAACGCGCTTCGGTTGCAGCACGCAGGGATGCGCCCCGGCGACCGGACTGGTTGTCATGGCGGCGGCGCAGCTGGCGGCTTGACGATGGAGGCCACTACCGTGAGGACAACTTCGCGTGTGGTCAATGCCGTTGCGGTTACCGCGTAGGACAAGCCAATGGGAGCAGCGAGATCGCTACAACTCTTCCACCTGGTCAACCCCCGGGATTACCTTCAGCGCCTGCGCCAACCTTGGGGTGACGTTGAACCCCCCAGGCAGCGCAATCTCCACACTCTGGGTCGTCCCAAGTCTAGGCACCAGAATGACCCGCCCCTTTCCTCGTCCCTCACGGCCAAGCAAATCGCGAATGTGAGGAACCGAGGCGGTCTCACGCAGCCAAATCCGCATGGCCGCGCCGGCATTGGCAGCCGCCTGATCGAGCGAGGTCACATCCTGCGCGGTTATTCGCAATGCTTCTCCGTCCAGACGCAGATCGGCAGTAATCAGAACATGCGCCCCATCCGCCAGCAGATCCCGGGCCCGCGCCAGAACCTCGGCGAACAGCGTGACTTCGCACGAACCGGACGTGTCGCTGATCTTCACCCAGGCCATGCGATTGCCGGTGCGTGTCACCCGCACCTTTTGCGCTGTGACCATGCCGGCCAGACGAACTCGCGTGACACCCGATTGGGCACTCGTTTCGACCTGCGCACAGTGAGTCACACCCAGTCGGCGCAGTGCCTTCGCGTAGCCGTCCAATGGATGTGCTGTGAGATGGAAGCCGATCGCCTCCGCCTCGAAGTTGAGCCGCTCCATGGGCGACCAATCCGGGACCTCGGGCAGGCGCAGTGCTTCGCGTGAAGCTCCGGCAGACCCGCCGAACAGGGTAATCTGCCCCGTTTCCCTTTCTTCCGTAGCTGCTTGAGCACGGCGCAAGAGGGACTCGGCAGCCAAGAACAAACGAGCCCGATTGCTCTCCAGTGTGTCGAAGGCGCCAGCTCGGATCAGGTTCTCGAGCTGCATCCGATTGAGTTGGCGCGGATCGATCCTTTCGGCGAAGTCCGCAAGGGCGGCAAAAACCTGCGCGCCTCGCGCTTCCGTCAATGCTTGCATGGCGGCGAAGCCGACCTTTTTCACGGCGGCGAGTGCATAGCGGATCGCGAGCTTGTCGTCGTCGATGCGCTGCACTGTGAAGTCGGCACCCGAGCGGTTGATGTCGGGCGGAAGGATGCAGATGCCGGAACGCAAGGCTTCCTCACGCAGCGCGGCGAGACGATCCGTGTTGCCAAGCGCCAGGCTCATGCACGCGGCGATGAACACCTCCGCATGGTTCGCTTTCATCCACGCGGTCTGATAGGCGACCAGTGCGTAGGCCGCCGCGTGCGATTTGTTGAAGCCGTAATCGGCGAACTTCGCCATCAGTTCGAACACTTCGACCGCCTTGGCCTGCGGAATACCACGCGCTGTCGCACCTTGGACGAAGGTCTCGCGTTGCGCCTCCATCTCGGCACGGATCTTCTTGCCCATGGCGCGACGCAGCAGATCGGCGGCGCCCAGGCTGTAGCCCGCCATCTTCTGGGCAATCTGCATAACCTGTTCCTGGTAGACCATGATGCCATAGGTCTCGGCCAGGATGTCGTGGATCTCTGGGTGCGGAGCCTCCCATTTCTCTCCGTGCTTGCGCTTGCAGTAGTCTGGGATGTTGGCCATCGGCCCCGGCCGATACAGCGCCACCGCGGCGATCAAATCGTCGAACCGGTCAGGGCGCATCTGGCGCAGCACGTCGCGCATGCCCTGACCTTCCAGCTGGAACACTCCACCCGCATCGCCACGTGCCAACATCTCATAGGTCTTGGCGTCGTCGAGCGGCAGACGGTCGAGATCCACCTCGATGCCAAGCCCGTGCAGCATCGAGACCGCACGTTGCAGGATGGTCAATGTCGTCAGCCCAAGGAAATCGAACTTGACCAGCCCCGCCTGCTCAACATGCTTCATCGAGTACTGCGTGACCAAATAATCTGAGCGCGGATCACGATACAGCGGCACCAGTTCGATCAGCGGTCGGTCACCGATGACAACACCAGCGGCATGTGTACTCGCATGCCGATACAGGCCTTCGATCTGCAGCGCGATCTCCAGCAACCGCGAAACGGCTTCATCCTCATCGCGCATCATGCGCAGTCGCGGTTCGCCGGCGATCGCCTGCTGCAAATTAACCGGGTGGGCCGGGTTGTTCGGAATGAGCTCGGCAACCTTGTTGACCTGGCCGAACGGCAGGCCAAGAACGCGGCCGACATCTCTCACGGCCGCACGCGCCTGCAGCTTGCCGAAAGTGATGATCTGCGCGACGCGGTCGCCACCATATTCGTGGCGCACGTAGTCGATAACCGCGTCACGGCCTTCCTGGCAGAAGTCGATGTCAAAGTCCGGCATCGACACGCGCTCGGGATTCAGGAAGCGCTCGAACAGCAGGTTGAAGCGAATCGGATCGAGATCCGTGATGGTCAGGGCCCAGGCTGCCACCGAACCGGCGCCCGACCCGCGTCCGGGCCCCACCGGAATGGCCTGTGCCTTCGCCCACTGGATAAAGTCCGCGACGATCAGAAAGTAGCCGGCGAACCCCATCTTGATGATCACGCCAAGTTCGTAGTCCAGGCGTTCTCGATAGCGGGCGCGAGTCGCGGCATCGGCGCCGATCGCATTCATGCGACGCTCGAGGCCCTCTATCGCCATAGCACGGACGGTCTCGTCCTCGGTGCTTCCGGCGCGAACCTTGGGCGAGACGGGCAGCAACGGCTTGCGCGTCTCCATCATCACAGCACAGCGCCGCGCGATGGCGAGGGTGTTGTCGCAGGCTTCGGGCAGATCGGCGAACAGCATGCGCATATCCGGCGCCGGCTTGAACCAGTGCTCCGAAGTCACGCGACGACGCTCAGGCTCGGACAGCAGGCGGCCCTCAGCGATCGCCAGCAGCGCATCGTGCGCTTCATACATATCAGGAGCGGCGAAGTAGCAGTCGTTGGTGGCGACCACTGGTACGCCGCCGCTGTCAGCAAGCGAAATCAATCCCGGTTCTAGCGCGCGCTGGCTGTCGAGATTGTGGCGATGCAGTTCCACAGCGACGCGATCCGGGAAGGCGTCGCAGAGCTGGGCGAGAAGACGTTGCGCCTCTTGCTTCTGACCTTCGCCCAGAAGGCGCGCCAGCGGTCCGGTAGAGCCGCCGGTCAGCAGGATCAGTCCTTCGGCATGCGCAGCGAGGACTCCGAAAGGTAGCTGGGGCTTCAGGCCCGGGTCGGAGTCGAGAAAGCCGAGCGATGACAGTCGCTGGAGGTTGTCGAGGCCAGCGGTGTTCTGCGCCAGCACGACGAGGGGCTCGGGTGGCAGCCGAGCATTGTCGCCGCGGGCGAGCGCGAGCTGGCAGCCAATGATCGGCTGGATGCCTTTACTGGCACAGGCCTGGCTGAATTCCAGTGCGCCAAACAGATTGGCGGTATCCGTGATCGCCACCGCCGGCATGTTCGCTTCGCGGGCGAGAGCAGGGATCTTGTCGGCCTTTATGGCCCCTTCGCTGAGCGAGTAGGCGGAATGCACGCGAAGGTGCACGAAATCGGCACAGGGCATGGGCTCAATCTAAGCGCCTCCCCGAGTCCCGCCAATCAGGGGGCACAAATAATATATCAAATAGCAAAATAGACATTCACTCGCGACGTACCTTGCCAAGCGCTGCAACCTGCGGATGCTGTAGCCAGCCGCGAATCGGGGGACCGGCATGAGCCAGACGTCCAGCGCATCGCCCGCGACAACCAGCGACCCGGTGAACAATGTGCTCAAGTGGGTGCTGCTGGCAGTCGCCGTGGTCACATTCGCCCTGTTGGGCTGGGCTACCGTCCTCACCTACGAGCGGGCGCCGCCACAGCCTGAACGCTTTGTGGACGCCGGCGGCGCGCCGCTGATGACGGCGGACGACATCCTGGTGGGCAAGGCCGGCTTTCAGAAAGCCGATCTGATGGATTTCGGCAGCCTTTACGGCATGGGCTCCTATTACGGTCAGGACTACACGGCGTGGACGCTGATCCGCCTCGCTGGCCTGGTGGAGGCACGGGTCGCTCAGACACAGTTCGGCAAGGTGTTCGAGCAACTGGCTCCGGACCAGCAGGCCTCGGTGCGCAACGCAATGCGCGAGCAATTGCAGCGCATCGACTTGACGCAGCTGACGGTCAAAGTGCCGGACGCTCTCTCCAACGCCATCGTCACTCTGCGGGGAGACATCGCGAAGGAACTGGCAACCACCGACCTGGAAACGGGATGGACCCCTGCCTATAGCCTCTCCCCAGCCGAGGCGGCGCATACCGCAGAGTTCCTGATCTACTCGGCGCTGACGACAGTCGCGCGTCGCCCGGGCGTCAGTTGGTCGTGGACAGAGAACTGGCCGTACGAGCCGGAAGTTGGCAATACGCCGACGACCAACACCTTCGTCTGGACCTGGGCGAGCTTCTGCTTCACCTTCCTCGCCTTCGGCATGGTGCTGTTCATCTATGAGTTCTGGCTGAACAAGCCAGACGATGCCCCAATGGATCCCGTCCTCGCCAGATTCGGCCCGCTGACCGAAAGCCAACGCAGGGTGGGCAAGTATTTCCTTGTCGTCGCGCTCGTACTGCTGCTGCAGATCGCCGCAGGCACCATCATGGCGCATGCCTACTATGACCGCCGCAGCTTCTATGGCATCCCGCTGCACGAGTTGCTGCCGTTCAACTTCCTGCGCGACGTGCACATCCAGTCGCCCATCGTGTGGATCGGTGTTTCATGGATTGGCACCGGCCTGTTTCTCGCGCCGGCGATCGCTGGCGGACGCGAGGCGCGCGGCCAGGGCTTTCTGGTGGATCTGCTGTTCTGGGTCACACTGGTCATCGTTGCCGGTGCGCTGATTGGCAACTGGCTCGGCATCATGGGCTATGTCGATCACGGCTGGTTCTGGTTCGGCAATCAGGGCCTGTCATACATCCAGCTCGGCAGGTTCTGGCAGATCGGCTTCTTCATCGGATTGGTGCTGTGGAGCGTATTGGTGTTCCGCGCATTATGGCCGACCGCCGCCATGCTGTGGCAGGCAACACGACAGTTCTGGACCGGGCGCATAAAGTTGGAGCATCTGATCTGGGCCGCCACGATCAACATCGCCGCCCTCTACGTGTTCGGGATGATCCCGCTGACCGGGATCGAAAAGTCATTCACCCTCACCGACTTCTGGCGCTGGTGGGTCGTGCATCTATGGGTCGAGCAATCATTCGAATTTTTTGCCGCCAGCATGAGCGCGTATTTGCTGATGGCGGTCGGCTTGGTGTCGCGCAAGCTTGCCGAACGCGCAGTGTACTTCGAGCTTATTCTGATCTTCCTTGGCGGTGTCATCGGCACCGGCCATCATCTTTACTGGGCCGGTGGCCCGAGCATGTGGGTGCCGATGGGCAGCATGTTCTCGTTCATCGAAGTACTGCCGTTGGTGCTGCTGGTCATCGAGGCGATCGGCCAATATCAATTGATCCGTGCGCATGGCTCATTCAATTACCGGCTCGCCTATACCTACATCATCGGCGCCGCGTTCTGGAATTTTGTCGGCGCCGGCGTGTTCGGCGGCGGCACGCTGAATGCGCCGCTGATCAACTACTATGAGCATGGCACGTTTCTGACCCTGAACCACGCCCATACCGCGCTGTTTGGCGCGTTCGGGCTGTTGGCAATCGGGTTGGTGTATTTCTGCCTGCGCTACGCAGCCGCGGAACGCGCACGGTTCGACGAACGCCTGGGGCTCTGGGCGTTCTGGCTCTACAACGCTGGCCTAGTACTGTGGATCGCGCTCAACTTCTTCCCGATCGGTTGGCCACAGCTGAACGCCGTGTTCGAGCACGGCCTCGCCTATGCCCGCAGCATCCGGTTCTACGAGACGACGCTGGTGTGGCAGTGGCTGAGGTTGCCAGGCGATGTGGTGTTTGCCGTTGCTGCACTGCTTATGGCGTGGGACTTCCTGTTGAAGCTGGGGCCGATATATCCGCAATTCGTCGAGCAAATCACGCGGCGGCCCATCGCGCGTATGCAACCGGGACCAGGTGAATGACCGGTATACCCCTTGCAAGGACCGAGCGGAGCGTGGCGGAACGAAGCAGTCTAGACCAGGAGCGCACCTGTCGCGAGACTGCTTCCCGCCTCCGCGGACGTCGCTATAAGACGTGAGGCTGACCCGGGCTTGGTTGTTAGTAGTTACTAGGCAGCCCGTATCGTCACCGGAAGGCTTGCCAGGCCACGCATCGTGTTGTTGAAGCGCCGCTCGATTGGTCCGGTGATCTCGATCGATGCCGCCTTGGAAGCCAGTGCGCGCAGCACGCAATCCCCTTCGAGCCGCGCCAATACCTGACCAACGCATTGATGGATGCCGTAGCCAAATCCGACATGGCCGGCATTACGGCGCTCGATGTCATACTCGTCCGGCCGTTCCCAGCGGCGCGGATCACGGTTGGCAGCCCCCAAAAACATCAAAACCTTCTCGCCCTCCTCAAGCGGCACGCCGCCGAGTTCCACCGATCGCGTGGTAGTACGGAAGAAGGTCTGCACCGGGCTTTCAAACCTTATTGCCTCTTCGAAGGCGCCTCGCGCCAGGTTGGGACTGTCACGCAGCTTACGAAACTGATCCGGAAAGCGCGCCAGGCAATACACCGCGGCACCGATACCGCTGACCGTTGTGTCCACCCCTGCCGTCAAAATGGAACGCACGACAAGGCCCGCTTCTTCTTGAGTCAATTGACCGGCATCGGCCTTTTCATAAACCGCCGCACCGAAACCACCCGAAGCCAGCGCGTCACGCCTGGTCTGCGCCTGAACCCAGGCCAGCACCGACTCGGCATCGCGCATCGCCGCTTCGAAATATGCGTTGCGGGGACCGAACGCGTTGAACGCCATGTTGCCATAGGGCAGTAGATGCCGCCGATTTTCGCGCGGCATGCCGACCGCATCGGGAAACACTTCGAGCGGATACGCCTCGGCAAGCTCCGTCACGGCATCAAAGCCGCCGCGTGCCAGCATATTGTCCACCAGCCGGTCCGCAGCAGCAGCGAAGCGAGCACGAAGGCCACGCATCGCGGCTGGCGACAGCACCTCATCCAGCACCTTGCGGGTGCGGTCATGCAAAGGCGGATCGGCCTCCAGCAAAAGGCTCGGCACACGCCACGGCTTCTCCTTCTTGAAGTCGGCCAGGCCTACGCCGCGCGCCGAGGAGAAAGTGCGCCAGTCGTTGAGGACGTCGTAGACCTCCTGATAGCGCGCCACCGCCCACACGTTGTAGCGGGTCAGCCGCACCACCGGACCAGCCTCGCGCAGCGCATTCTGGGCAGGGTACGGGTCGGCAAAATATTCGGCGCAAAACGGATCGAGGTCGGAAACCGGATAACCGGACATCGTTGTTGCCTCCTCCCTGCACTTGGCTATAGCGCGACCACCTTTCCCTCGCGCAGCGTCACCGTGCGGTCCATCCGCGCAGCCAAGTCTGGGTTATGCGTCGCGATTAGCGCAGCCAGCTTTTCGCGGCGCACCGTCGCGAGCAATTCCTCAAACACAACTCCAGCGGTATCCACATCCAGATTGCCAGTGGGTTCGTCAGCCAAGAGCACCTGCGGCGCATTGGCCAACGCGCGGGCGATCGCCACTCGTTGCTGCTCCCCACCAGACAGCTTCCCTGGCAGATGCCCTGATCGGGGTGCCAGGCCGAACGACGACAGGAGTGACATAGCGCGTTCCGCCGCGGCCTTGCGCGATTTCCCCGCGATCATCTGCGGCAGCACGACGTTCTCCAGCGCGGTGAATTCGCCGAGAAGATGGTGAAACTGGTAGACGAAGCCGATCATGTCGCGGCGGATCGCCGTGCGTGCTGCGTCAGGCAGAGCGCCGGCATCGACGCCGTCGACGAAGACCGAACCGCCATCGGGCATTTCCAGCAGGCCCGCCAGATGCAGCAGCGTCGATTTGCCTGCGCCGGACGGCGCCACCAGAGCGGCAATCTCACCGCCGCGCAGCGCAAGATCGGCGCCCCTAAGCACCGGAAGTTCGCCAGCCTCGGTGCGATACGTCCTGCGCACGTCGCGCAGCACGAGAGGGTTACTCATGTCTGAGCGCCTCGACCGGATCGGTACGGGCAGCACGCCAGCTCGGATACAGCGTCGCAAGCAGCGACAGCACGAGCGCCATCGCCACCACCTGGGTTACTTCGTGCCAGTCGAGCCGTGCCGGCAGGTGAGTGAGATAGTAGACTTCGGGGTTGAACACCGAGGTGCCGGTGATCGCCTCTACCCAATGCTGAATGGTGTCGATGTTCCAGCAGAACACCACGCCGATAATGAAGCCGATCAGCGTACCGGTGAAGCCGACTGAGGCGCCGCACATCAGGAAGATACGCATCACCGCGCTGCGACCGGCGCCAAGTGTTCGCAACACCGCAATATCGCGTGTCTTGTCTTTCACCATCATGATCAGCGAGCTGATCACATTGAACGCGGCCACCAGGATGATCAGCGTCAGGATCAGGAACATGACATTCTGCTCCACCTGCACCGCGGCAAAGAAGCTGTTGTTGCTCTGCGTCCAATCGATGATCTGCACATTGTCGGCGCGCAGTGACGCGGCCATGGTACGATGCACCGAGAAGACGTCGTTGTGGTCCTTGATGCCGACCTCGATCTGAGTGACGGAGTCCGGTTTCTGGAAATAGGTCTGCGCCGCCTCCAGCGGCAGAAAAACATAGGCGCTGTCGTACTCGTTCTCGCCAACCTGGAAGATTGCCACGACATTATAGGCACGGATGCGCGGCACCGTGCCGAATGCCGTCGCTGCCCCTTGTGGCGAGATCAGAGTCAGTTGCGAACCGACATGTAGAGCGAAGCGTCGCGCAAGGCCGACGCCGACGGCGACGGCGTCGTCGCCCTGGAAGTTATCGAGGCTGCCAGCGAGGATATGATCGCTGACCGCGCGCAGCGACTTCAGGTCATTCTGGCGGATGCCGCGCACGAAGCCGCCGGATGACTGGCCCTGACCGCCGCTCAGCAGCACCTGGCCATCGACAACGGGAATCGCGGAGACGACGTCCGGGACCTTGCGAATACGCGCAGCGACCTCGTCGTAGTGGGCCAGTTGTCCGCCGGGACCATAGACACCAAGGTCACCGTTGAATCCAAGGATGCGGGAGAGCAGGTCCACCTTGAAGCCGCCCATCACGCTCATCACGATGATCAGCGTGGCGACGCCGAGTGCAATGCCGACCAGTGAGAAGATGGCAATGACAGAAACGAAGCGTTCGCCACGTCGGGCGCGCAGATAGCGGCCGGCGACCGCCCTTTCAAAGGGTCCGAACATCGTGCCCCTGTCAGCCTCGCGCTAGCGGGGATCCAGCCGTTGGGTCCCCGTTTTCGCGACGGTGGGCCACGATACTCAGCGCGTCCTCGGGCGACACGTCCCGGCGCTCGCCGGTGGCACGCCGCTTCAATTCCACCTTCCCGGCTGCCGCTCCGCGAGGGCCGACGATGATCTGCCAGGGATGACCCATCAGGTCGGCGTCGGCAAATTTTTCCCCCGCCCGCGTGTCTCGGTCGTCGTAAAGCGCCGTCAGACCGAGCTTGGCGTACAGTGACTCGCACATTGAGTCGCAGACGGTGTCACCACGCCGCAGGTTGAGAATCGCCGCCTTGAACGGCGCGATACTGTCCGGCCAAATGATGCCGGCTTCATCGTGACTTGCCTCGATAACCGCCCCGACCAGCCGGGAGACACCGACGCCGTAGCTGCCCATTTCGGGATGCACGTGCTTGCCGTCCGCTCCGGCCACAGTTGCGTTCATGGGCCGCGTATACTTTGTGCCGAAATAGAAGATGTGGCCCACTTCGATGCCACGGCCCTCTCGTCGCCGCGCAGGGTCCACCTTGTCCCACTTTGCCGGATCGTGTTTTTCATCGGTAGCGGCATACATTGAAGTCATCAGGTCGAAGAATGCCTGAAGGTCATACGCATTGTAGCCGTATCTGGCGTTCACCCAGTCGATATCCTCGAAGCCCGCGTCGAAATACACTTGGCTCTCGCCGGTGGGCGCGAGGATGATGAACTCGTGGCTGAGATCGCCGCCGATCGGGCCGCTGTCCGCGGCCATCGGGATCGCCTTCAGGCCCATACGCTGAAAGGTCCGCATATAGGCCAGCATCATGGTGCGATAGCTGACCACCGCGCCGGCATAGTCCAGGTCGAATGAATACGCGTCCTTCATCAGGAACTCGCGCCCGCGCATAACGCCGAAGCGCGGCCGCACCTCGTCGCGGAACTTCCACTGTATATGGTACAGTATCTGCGGCAGCTCGCGGTACGAATGTACTGACTGGCGGAACAGGTCGGTGATCACCTCCTCGTTGGTAGGCCCATACAGCATGTCACGCTCATGCCGGTCACGGATCCGAAGCATCTCCTTGCCGTAGTCGTCATAGCGTCCGCTTTCCCGCCACAGCTCTGCCGGCTGGATGGTCGGCATCAGCACTTCCTGTGCGCCAGCTGCGTCCTGTTCCTCGCGAACGATGCGCTCGATGTTTCGGAGCACGCGATAACCCAGCGGTAGCCAGGCATAGATGCCGGCCGAGGTCTGCCGCACCAGACCGGCGCGGAGCATCAGTCGGTGAGATGCGATCTGCGCCTCGGCCGGTGTCTCCTTCATGGTGGGAATGAAGCTGCGGGACAGGCGCATCTATCGGCAGTCCATGCTGGAAGTTGTGGAGCGCGACCCTAGCTGGCAGAGGCGGCGCCCGCCAGTGCTCGACCATTGCTGAAACCGAAAATAATTGTGCGTCGCACAAATGGTTCGTGGAACAAACCGTCATATTTCCGCGCAAAGATCGCACAAAAAATGGTGACTTCTCGTCCACGAAGCGTTAACAAGACCGTGGCCCAGGGAGCCGAGGGCTTGGGCCAAGTTTGGGGAGGAAACGCCGCCACACGGCAGGCTGGAGGACGCGGCGCCTTCCCCCGCCGTGCTGGCTGGCGTTAATCCGGCGGCGCGGCAAACCAGCCGTGGCGAAAACTCACGTAAGGGCTAGTGATCAGCAGCCACGCGCCCAACCAGACAACACAGGCGACCAAAGTGGTCACGGCAACCTTCATCCCCAGCCGGGGGTGTTCAGGCGCGCCGCGCCAGCCTGTCTGCTGATCGGGGTCGTGGACCGGATGCGTGCCGATCGGCAGAACCGCAAACAGCACGGTCCACCAGATCAGCACATACAGCACCAGTCCGGTGAACCAGTTCATACCCGGAGCACGTGGACGTCGACCACAGGGCGCTTCTGCAAGCGACGCCCCAGCGCACGGCGCAATGCCGATCGCGCTGCGTCAAGAAATGCGGCTTCGTCACGCCCCAAAGACGCCGGCAGTTCTTCAATAGCGTCGGTGAATTCATCGCTCACCCGATCCATTTCTGGATCGTCGTGGTCAAACAGTCCGGGGGCTGAAATCCGCGGCTTGCCGCGCAGTCTGCCATGCGCATCGACGGCCAGGCTGGCCAGCACCACGCCGTTGAACAACATCCGACGGCGTGCGGACATGAGGCCACCGCCGAGCGGTGTCAGGCGTGTCCCATCCAATACGAGCTTGTCGACCGGAGCACTGTCCACGACCTGGGCCGGTCCGGGAGCCAGGCTGAGAATGTCGCCATCCTCCAGCAGGATCGGCTTTGCACCCGCGTCCTGCGCCAGCGCGGCGTGCGCGGACAAATGCCGCCACTCCCCGTGGGTCGGAACCGCGTAGCGCGGCTTCACCAGACGGTAGAGCCGCCGGAGTTCGTCGCGCGCCGGATGGCCCGAGACGTGCACCAGGTGATCCACATCAGTCATCAGCGTGACACCGCGGCGCACCAGATTGTCCTGGACCGTCCCGATCGCCCGCTCATTGCCCGGTATCATCCGCGATGAGAAGACGACGGTGTCGCCCTCACCCAGCGCGACCCGCGGGTGCGTATCCATCGCGATGCGGGCCAGTGCGCTGCGCGGCTCACCCTGACTACCTGTAACCAACATCAGGATGTTGTCGTCCGGCACGTCGTCGACATCGTCTTCCGTGAGAAACGGGGGGAGATCGCGCAGATAGCCACACTCACGCGCAGCGGCATCGATGTTGCGCAGCGACCGACCGACCAGCGCGACGCTGCGGCCCGCCTCATGGGCGGCGACCGCGACCGATTCCAGTCGCGCAACGTTTGACGCGAAGCAGGTCACCGCGATCCGGCCGTGGAGACCACGCAGCAGCGCGGTCAGGCTCTGCCGTACCTCGGCCTCGCTGCCCGAGTGGCCTTCCACCATCGCGTTGGTGGAATCGCAGATCATGGCGAGAACGCCACGTTCACCGAGGGCGGCGAATGCCGCCTCATCGGTCCGCGGGCCCAGCAGCGGCTCGGGGTCGAGCTTCCAGTCACCGGTGTGCAGCAACAGACCGTGCGGCGTGTCGATCACCAGCGCCTGCGCTTCCGGGATCGAGTGGGTGACGCGCAGGAACTGCAAGCGGAACGGTGCCAAGTCAACTGCCCCGCCGGGCGGTATGACGTGCAGCTTGACCTGATTCAGCAATTGCACTTCCGCGAGCTTGCGCCGCAGCACCGCAGCAGCGAACGGCGTCGCGTAGACAGCACAGCGCAACTGCGGCCACAGCCAGGCCACGGCACCCAGGTGGTCCTCGTGTGCATGTGTCAGTACCAGCCCGACCAGACGATCACGCCGCCCCGCGGCGTAGCCAGGGTCCGGCATCATCACATCGACCTCGGGATGCGCCGCACCACCGAAGCCAATGCCGCAGTCCACCGCCAGCCACCTGTCGTCGCAGCGATAAAGGTTCAGGTTCATGCCAATCTCGCCCGTCCCACCCAGGGGCAGGAAGGCCAGACCAGCGGCCTCGGTATCCATTATTCTTTGTCAGTCCTGTTCGATCAGTCTCTTGTCAGCGCGCAATGTGGGGACCGGGTTCCGCTCTGCCAGCATGCGGAGGCCATCGAGGGTGAGATCGGGATCGATCTGTTCGATCACCATCGTGCCTTCGGCGAGGAGAGACGCAAGGCCGCCGGTGGCAACCACTTTCATCGGGCCACCGTATTCCGCCTTAATCCGCGCAACCAGGCCCTCCACCATCGCGACATAGCCCCAGTAGACGCCAGACTGCATCGCCGGCACCGTCTGCCGGCCGATCACCGCCTGCGGCCGCGCGATGCCGATGCGGGGCAACTGTGCGGCGGCTTGATGCAGCGCTTCCAGCGAGAGGTTGATGCCGGGGCAGATCACGCCACCGACATACGCGCCTCCCTTGTCCACCACGTCAAAGGTAGTGGCGGTGCCGAAGTCCACGATGATCAGCGGCCCGGTGAAGCGCCGGTGAGCGGCGAGCGTATTGAGCAGGCGGTCGGCACCGACCTCTGCCGGGTTGTTCACGCGGATATCAAAACCCCAGTCCAACGTCGAGCGCGCGACCAGCGGCTCGACACTGAACCAGTCGCGGCACATCCGCCGGAGGTGGTACAGAGCAGCGGGGACGACCGTGCCGATCACCGCAGCCGAGATGTCCTCGCGCCTGAGCCCCGCGTGCTCGATCAAGCTCATCAGCCAGACGCCGTACTCGTCGCAGGTACGCTGGGCCTCGGTGCGGATGCGCCACGTGCCGCGCCATGAGGTTGCGTCGCGCACGGCGAACACGACGTTGGTATTGCCGCAGTCTATGACCAGGAGCATGGGCGGAGGCCCTTCATCCGAACAACACCTTCGCGGCCGCCTGGGCTGCGCCAACGAACGGCGCCGGGAAAACGAAGAAGAATGCCGTGAACAGACCGGTCGCGCCGGCGACAAACGACAGCGCGGTCGGGCGCGGGTCGAACGGCTCCTCTGGTGCGTCGAAATACATCAGCTTCACGATCCGCAAATAGTAGTAGGAGCCCACCACCGAGGTCAGCACGCCAATGACGGCGAGTGTCCACAGGCCCCCCTGGACAGCGGCAAGGAACACGTAGAGCTTGCCGAAAAAACCAGCCAGCGGCGGTACACCGGCCATCGAGAACATGAAGATCGCCATGGCCAGCGCAAGCGCTGGATCGGTCGCAGACAAGCCGTTCAGGTCAGTGATGAGTTCCAGCGGGCGGCCACGACGCTGCATCGCGATGATGCAGGCGAACGTGCCCGCACTCATGAACACGTAGACGATCAGATAGATCAGCACGCCACGGACACCTTCCGGCGTGCCAACCGCCAGCCCGATCAATGCGTAGCCCATGTGGCCAATCGAGGAATACGCCATCAGGCGCTTGATGTTGCTTTGCCCGATCGCTGCCAGTGCACCTAGAATCATGGAGGCGACGGAGACGATGATGATGAGCGTCTGCCACGCGATCAGCTGGTGGCCAAATGGCGTAGCCATCGTGCGCAGCAGCAGTGCGAATGCGGCGACCTTCGGAGCGGTCGAGAAGAACGCGGTGACCGGTGTCGGCGCGCCCTCGTAGACATCCGGCGTCCACATGTGGAATGGGACCGCGGAGATCTTGAACGCAAGGCCGACAAGAACGAACACAATCCCGACGATCAGTCCGGGCGAAGCGCTTTGCGGGATCGTCAAGGTTCTGGCCAGTGCGGCAAAATCCATTGTGCCAGAGAAACCGTAGACCAACGACACGCCGTAGAGCAGCAGCCCCGACGCCAGCGCGCTGAGCACGAAGTACTTGAGCCCTGCTTCCGACGAGCGCAGGTCGTCGCGGGCAAATGCCGCCAGGACATAGAGGCCCAGGGACTGAAGCTCGAGCCCGAGATACAGCGTCATGAGGTTGGAGGCTGACGCCATCACCATCATACCGGTGACGGACAGCAGCATCAGTACAGGAAATTCGAACCGCGCGATGTGGTTGTGCCGATTGTAGTCGAGCGAGAGGATCAGCGAGAGGCCGGCGCCCGCCAGGATGAGGATCTTCACCAGACTGGAGAAGGCATCCGCGACGAACTGGCCGTGATAGCCGATGCCAGAGCCGGTCGTCAGCACCAGCAAGGCCGCGAGCAGGAAGCCGCCGAGTGCGAACATACTGGACAGGAAGAAGCTGTCATCCTGCCGCAGCACGCCGAAGATCAGGATCACCATAGCGACCAGCGACAGGACGATTTCGGGAAGGGCGAGAACCCAGTTCATCAGCGCGCCTCTGCCAGTTTGGCAGCCGAGGTCACCGCTGCCGCATGCTGCTGCACCATGGAGGCGACAGAAGCATCCCAGAAGCTGCTGAAGCTGGTCGGGGCAATGCCCATCCACAGGGTAATCAGGATCAGCGGGACAAACACCGCGATCTCACGCGGGGACAGGTCCAGGATCGACAGCAGATCCGGCTTGGTGAGCCGGCCGAAAATCACCCGGCGATAGAGATAGAGCATGTAGGCAACGCCCAGGATCATGCCCATGGCGCCGAGCAGCGCCAACCAGAAGTTGACCTGCAGCGCACCCACGATGACGAGGAATTCGCCAACGAAGCCAGATGTGCCTGGCAGGCCGCACGAGGCCAGGGTGAAGATCATGAAGGTCAGCGCGTATAGCGGCATCCTGTCGGCGAGACCGCCGTACCGCGCAATCTCACGCGTGTGCATGCGGTCGTAGACGACACCCACGACCAGGAACAGTGCCGCGGACACGATGCCATGCGACAGCATCTGGAACATCGCGCCCTGAATGCCCTGCACGTTGAAGGTAAAGATGCCGATGGTCACCACGCCCATATGGGCGACGGACGAATAGGCGATCAGCTTCTTCATGTCCTCCTGCGCCAGCGCCACAAGCGACGTGTAGATCACGGCGACGACGGACAACGTGTAGATCAGCGGCGCAAAATGCGCAGACGCCTGTGGCAGCATCGGCACCGAGAAGCGCAGGAACCCATAGCCGCCCATCTTCAGCAGCACGCCGGCCAGAATGACGGAACCAGCCGTGGGTGCCTCGACATGCGCGTCGGGCAACCAGGTGTGTACCGGCCACATCGGCACCTTCACCGCGAAGGATGCGAAAAAGGCCAGGAACAGCCAGTTCTGCATTCCCACCGGCATCGGTGTCCTCAGCAGCGTAGGGATGTCGGTGGTGCCAGCCTGAAACCACATGGCCAGTAATGCCAGCAGCATCAGTACAGAGCCGGTAAACGTGTAGAGAAAGAACTTGAAGGCCGAATAGACGCGTCGTGGGCCGCCCCAAACCCCGATGATAACAAACATCGGTATCAGCACGCCTTCGAAGAAGACGTAGAACACGACGAAGTCGAGCGCGCTGAACATGCCGACCATCATTGTTTCGAGCAACAGGAAGGTCATCATGTATTCGCGCACGAAGCGCGTGATGGAATCCCAGCTCGCCAGGACGCAGATCGGCGTCAGAAGGGTGGATAGCAACACGAACATCACCGAGATGCCATCCACGCCCATCTTGTAGCCAACGCCATATTCCGGCAGCCACGGAATTTCCTCGATGAACTGGAAGCCCGGCTCACCAGGATCGAACTTCACCCAGAGCACGAAGGACAGTACCAGCACGATCAGGCTGGTCCATAGCGCAGTCCAGCGTGCGTTCGAGGCAACCGTCGCTTCGTCGCCGCGTACCGACATAATGATCAGGCAGCCGACCAGCGGCAGCCAGGTGATCAGCGACAGGATGGGAAAGCCGGCGGCGTTCATCGCGACACCAGGAAGATGCCGACCAACAGCACGACGCCTATCAGCATGACAAACGCATACACGGCGAGCGAGCCAGTTTGGATCTTCACCGCTTGGCGCGAGCCGTCCACTGTGAGTTCGGCCAGCCCATTCGGCACGCCATCGATTAGCGTCGCATCGCCGGTCTGCCACAGTGTTCGCGCCAGCCGGATCGCCGGTCGCACGAAGATCGCGTCATACAGTTCGTCGAAGTACCACTTGTTCAGTAGGAACAGATAGATGCCACGGAACTGCGTGGCGAGCCGCATCGGCAGCAATGGGAACACCATGTACATCAGGTAGGCGAGCGCGATGCCGGCCAGGCCCATCACCAGTGGTGCCAATTCTGCCCAGGGGGGCACGCTCTCCAGCGCGGCCAGAACGTGATTGTTTGGCGCGTTGAAGATGCTGCCATTCCAGAACGCCTGCCAGTCCTCGCCGATGAACCACGGATCCAGCAGCTTGCCGGCAATCAGCGCGCCGAGGGCGAGCACCAGCAGCGGCCCGATCATTACCCACGGACTTTCATGCACGTGTTCCAGCACGTGATGATCGGCGCGCGGCTTGCCGTGGAATGTCATGATCAGCAGACGCCACGAATAGAAGGCGGTGAGGAACGCTGCCAGCACCGTGCAGACGAATCCATACATGCCGATGCCGGTGCCGGAGGCGAACGAGGCGGCGATGATCGCGTCCTTCGAATAATATCCGGCGAATGGTGGTATGCCGGACAAAGCCAGACTGCCGATCCACATGACCGTGCAGGTCCATGGGATCATCCGCCCGAGCCCGCCCATCTTCCGCATGTCCTGTTCATCGGACATGGCGTGGATCACCGACCCCGCGCTCAGGAACAAGAGTGCCTTGAAGAATGCGTGGGTCATCAGATGAAAGATCGACACCTGAAACGCTCCGACACCCGCGGCCGTGAACATGTAGCCAAGCTGCGAGCAGGTGGAATAGGCGATCACTCGCTTGATGTCATTCTGTGCGCAGCCAATTGTGGCCGCAAACAGCGCCGTTGTCGCACCGATGAAGGTGACCATGCCGAGGGCGAAGGGGGCGAATTCGTAAAGCGGCGACATGCGCGCCACCAGGAACACGCCGGCTGTCACCATCGTCGCCGCGTGGATCAGCGCGGACACCGGTGTGGGGCCTTCCATCGCGTCGGGCAGCCAGACATGCAGGCCGATCTGTGCCGACTTGCCCATCGCACCGATGAACAACAGCACACCGATGACTTCGAAGGCAGGGAAAGTGCCGCCCAGGACCGAGTAGGTATCCGCCTGATGCTGCGGGATTGCAGGAAAGATAGTGGAGAATTCAATCGAGCCGAACTTGAAGAAGACCAGCGCGACACCGACCGCAAAAGCGAGATCGCCAATACGGTTGACAATGAAGGCTTTGATGGCGGCGGCATTGGCAGATGGGCGGTCGTACCAATAGCCGATCAGCAGGTACGAGCAGAGGCCCACGCCTTCCCAACCAAAGAAAAGCTGCAGCAGGTTATCCGCAGTCACCAGCATCAGCATCGAGAAGGTGAACAGCGAGAGGTAGGAGAAGAACCGGTAGTGTGGGTAGGCGTCGTGCGCCATGTATCCGATCGAATAGACATGGATCAGCATCGAGACGAAGGTCACCATGGCGACCATGGCCGCGGACAACGTGTCGTAGCGCAGCTGCCAGGTGACGTGAAAACGTCCTGCCTCGATCCAGTTCGCAAGATAGACCGACCCAGCGTCGGCTTCGCCGGAGACAAGCTGGAAGCAGGCCAACGGACCGAGCACCGCGGCGACCAGCATGCACAAAATGGACACCGCCTCTGCGGCACGATCGCCAATCGCGCGGCCAAGCAGGCCCGACACCAGCGAGCCGAATAGCGGCGCAAAGACCGCGACCGCGTAGATCATGCGGTCCCCCTCCGGAGACCTTGAGCTGCGAGCACTTGTTCAGCCCTTCATCAGGTTGACATCCTCGACCTGGATCGAGCCGCGATTGCGGAAGTAGATGACGACGATCGCCAATCCGATCGCTGCTTCGGCTGCAGCGACCGTCAGCACGAACATCGCGAACACCTGGCCGACCAGATCGCCGAGTGCGGCGGAGAACGCCACCAGGTTCAGGTTAACCGCAAGCAGCATCAGCTCGATCGACATGAGAATAATGATGACGTTCTTACGGTTGAGGAAAATGCCGAAGATCGCCAGCACCAGCAGGATTGCGGACACAACCAGGTAATGGCCGAGCCCGACTTCAGTTGCCATGGTGCACTTCCTCGACCGGCTCTGGATCCACGGGCTTCGGCCGCAAGATGCCGATCTCCTTTACTCCGGCGCCGACCGTGACGGTGACCAGTTCCAGCGTCTCGGCCACGGTGCGATCTGTTTGCGCCCGGATGCTTTGGTGACGTGAGGTTTTACGGTCACGCAGCGTCAGCACGATGGCGCCGATCATCGCCACCAACAGCAGTATGCCGGCTGCCTGAAACAGGAAGATGTAGTCAGTATAAAGCAGCCGACCCAATGCAGCCGTATTGGAGACGTTCGCCGGTGCGGGCGAAAACCGCAGTACCGGCGCCTGCGGCGCGAATTCCCAGCCACCCAGGACAAACACGAGTTCAACGAACAACACCGCGCCGACGGTGGCGCCCACCGGCAGGTAGCGTTGGAAGCCACTGCGCAATTCGGCAAAGTCGATATCCAGCATCATCACGACGAACAGGAACAGCACTGCGACCGCGCCCACGTAGACGATAACCAGAATCAGCGCGAGGAACTCGGCTCCGGCGATCAGAAAAAGTACCGCTGCGTTGAAGAAGGATAGGATGAGGAAAAGCACCGAATGCACGGGATTGCGCGAACTGACGACCAGAGCGGCGGAGGCGAGCAGGATGATCGAGCAGACGTAAAAGGCGATGTTGGCGATCATCTGTACGGCGCGTCCAACTCCAGCCGGCGGGCGATCTCCGGTTCCCAGCGATCGCCGTTTGCCAGCAACTTAGCCTTGTCGTAGAGAAGTTCTTCACGCGTCTCGGTAGCGAACTCGAAGTTCGGACCTTCAACGATGGCGTCTACCGGGCAGGCTTCCTCGCACAGACCGCAGTAGATGCATTTCGTCATGTCAATGTCGTAGCGCGTGGTGCGGCGGGAGCCGTCTTCGCGCGGTTCAGCCTCGATAGTAATGGCCTGGGCCGGGCAGATCGCCTCGCACAGTTTGCATGCAATGCAGCGTTCCTCGCCATTGGGATAACGGCGCAGTGCGTGCTCGCCTTTGAACCGTGGGCTGAGCGGCCCCTTTTCATATGGATAGTTGATCGTCGCCTTCGGCTTAAAGAAATAGCGCAGCGTCAGTCCGAGTCCGGCGACGAGTTCGCCGAGCAGCATGCTGCGTGCGGTGCGGTCGAGAAAGGCCATGCGGTCAAGATCCCTCAAGCATTGGGCAGCCACCCGAACACCATTAGCGCTGCCGCGGTCAGCGTCAGCCATAACAGCGAAAGCGGCAGGAACACTTTCCAGCCGAGCCGCATCAGCTGATCATAGCGATAGCGTGGGAAAGTGGCACGGACCCACAGGAATACAAAGAGGCAGAAGCAAACCTTCAGGATGAACCACAACGGGCCAAGCTGCGGCAGGATGCCGAATGGGCCGAGCCAGCCGCCCAGGAACAGGATGGTGGTCATCCCGCTCATCAGGATCATGTTGGCGTATTCGCCGAGAAAGAATAGCGCGAAGGCCATGGCGCTGTACTCAACGAAGAAGCCGGCGACAATCTCGCTCTCGCCTTCCGGCAGGTCGAACGGCGACCGGTTCGTCTCCGCCAGTGCGGAGACGAAGAACACGATGAACATTGGAAACAGCGGCAGGCAGAACCATACGCGGTGCTGCGCGAGCACGATGTCCGTCAGATTCAGGCTGCCGACGCAGAGCAAAACGGAGACGAGGACGAAGCCCATCGAGACTTCATAGCTCACCATCTGCGCGGCGCTGCGCAGGGCACCAAGGAATGCGTATTTAGAATTGGAAGCCCAACCGGCAATGATGATGCCGTAGACTCCAAGAGAGCTGATCGCGAACAGATACAGTATCCCGACATTGATGTCGGCAATGGCCCAGCCGGCATTCACCGGGATCACCGCCCAGGCGATCATCGCCAGGCTAAAAGTGAGCATCGGCGCCATCAGGAACAGCAACCGGTTGGCACCCGCCGGGATGATCGTCTCTTTCATGATCATCTTCAGCGCATCGGCGAACGGCTGCAGCAGACCGAAAGGACCGACAACATTCGGCCCTTTGCGAAGCTGTATCGCCGCCAGTACCTTGCGCTCGGCGTAGGTCAGGTAGGCAACCCCGATCAGTAAAGGCACCAACAGAGCCAGCGCCTCGGCGAACGTCAGGATCAGCAGGCCGATATAGGTGTCGTAGAAGAAAGACTGCATCGCGCTACTCGGCTGCCGCGACCAGCGGCGTGGTCGCGAACGTTGCGGTGCAGGCGGCCATCGTCGGACTGGCGCGGCTGACCGGATCAGTCTGATAGTAGTCGGCGATGGCCGGCACGAACGGCGTATCCGACAGCGCAACAGGATCGCCGGCTGGCCCCGCCTGATCCGTGGCACCGAAGCGAGGCAGGAAACCGATGCGCGCGAATACGGGATTGACCAGCTCCAGCCGTTTGCGCAGCGCGTCTATCGTATCGTACGGCAGTGTATGACCGATCACTTCGCTGAACGCGCGCAGAATCTTCCAGTCCTCGCGCGCATCGCCAGGCGGATAGACTGCGAGCAGGCCGCGCTGCACCCGGCCCTCGGTGTTGACGTAGGTGCCGGGCTTCTCGGTATAGGCAGCACCCGGCAGGATCACGTCCGCCCGCGCCGCACCTGCATCGCCGTGATGGCCCTGATAGACAACGAACGTCCTGTCGCCGATGCGCGCGGTGTCGAATTCGTCTGCGCCCAGCAACCACAGCACGTCGACGCCGCCGTCCAGCATCTGCGCCATCGACTTGTCGTTGGCACCAGGAACGAAGCCCAGATCCAATGCGCCAACCCGCGCAGCAGCGGTGTGCAGTACATTGAAGCCGTGCCACTCGGCGGTCAGCGCACCGACCGACGCCGCAAGCCTCCATGCAGCGGCGAGCACCGCGGCGCCATCCGGACGCGCCAATGCCGCCTGACCAACGATGATCATGGGCTTCTTTGCATTACGCAGCTTACCGGCGAATGCTTCGTTCAGTGCGTTCAGCACCACCGGTCCGTGCCCCAGTTGCTGAACACGATAGGTCACGTCGGTCTCGGTACCGATAAGCCCGATCGGGATGTTGCCGTTCAGCCAGCGCTTGCGGATGCGTGCATTCAGTACCGGCGCCTCCCGGCGCGGATTGGTGCCGATCAGCAGGATCGCATCGGCCTCTTCGATGCCGGCGATTGTGGTATTGAAAGTATAGAAGTCGCGCCGCGATGCGTTGAGGTGCGCGCCGTCCTGGCGGCAGTCGAGATTGGCCGAACCGAGCGACGCCATGAGTTCCTTGAGCGCCAGCATGCTTTCCGCGTCGCACAGATCGCCGGCGATGGCACCGATGCGATCGCCGGTCAGACCGTGCAGTTTCTCGGCGATCGCGGCGAATGCTTCGGACCACGATGCTTCGATCAGCTTGCCGTCGCGTCGCACCCACGGACGATCGAGGCGCCGGCGCCGCAGACCGTCGAGTGCGAAACGCGACTTGTCCGCGAGCCATTCCTCGTTCACGTCCTCATTGGTCCGCGGCAGGATGCGCAACACTTCAGGCCCGCGCGCATCGACGCGGATGTTGGTGCCAACCGCGTCGAGCACATCGATGCTGTCGATCTTCGTCAGCTCCCATGGCCGTGCGACAAATGCATATGGCTTCGAGGTGAGCGCGCCGACCGGGCAGAGATCGATGATATTGCCCGAGAGTTCGGAACCCAGAGCCTTTTCCACATAGGTGCCGACTTCCATGTGCTCGCCGCGCGAGGTGGCGCCGAGGTCGGGGACACCGGCGACCTCGGCGATGAAGCGAATACAGCGCGTGCAGTGGATGCAGCGCGTCATCACCGTCTTCACCAAAGGACCGAGGTTCTTGTCCTTCACTGCGCGCTTGTTCTCGGCATAGCGCGAGTGATCCATGCCATAGCCCATGGCTTGGTCCTGCAGATCGCACTCGCCGCCCTGGTCACAGATCGGGCAGTCGAGCGGGTGATTGATCAGCAGGAATTCCATAACCCCGCGGCGGCCGTTGCGTACCATCGGTGAGTCAGTGTGCACCACCATGCCGTCCGCAACCGGATAGGTGCACGAGGAAATCGGCTTCGGGGGTGCCTTCTCGATCTCGACCAGACACATGCGGCAGTTGCCGGCGATGGACAGACGGTCGTGATAGCAGAAGCGAGGGATCTCCTTGCCAGCGGCCTCACAGGCCTGGAGCACAGACGAGCCGTTGGGAACTTCGACCTCGATGCCGTCGACGGTGACTTTGGCCATGCGACTACTCCGCCGCCATCGGCATCGGGGCCCGCGCCTTATAGGCAGCGATGCGCTGTTCCATCTCCGGTCGGAAATGGCGGATCAAGCCTTGGATCGGCCATGCGGCGGCGTCGCCCAACGCACAGATCGTGTGGCCCTCGATCTGTCGAGTGACCTGATCCAGTGTGTCGATCTCGCCGACCTCCGCCCTGCCCGCCACCATGCGCGTCATCACCCGCCACATCCACCCGGTGCCTTCGCGACATGGCGTGCACTGACCGCAGCTCTCGTGCATGTAGAATTTCGAGAGACGCGCGATTGCCTTGATGATGTCGGTCGACTTGTCCATGACAATCACCGCTGCGGTGCCAAGGCCGCTCTTCACGTCGCGCAATGAGTCAAAGTCCATCAGGACATCGTCGCAGACGCTCTTCGGAATCACCGGCACCGATGCACCGCCAGGGATCACCGCCAGCAGATTGTCCCAGCCGCCACGCACCCCGCCAGCATATCGCTCGATCAGTTCGCGGAGCGGAATGCCCAGCTCTTCTTCCACGTTACACGGCTTGTTCACGTGGCCAGAAATGCAGAAGACCTTCTGCCCGGAATTCCTTGGACGCCCCAGCGAATTGAACCATGCAGCGCCGCGCCGCATGATGGTTGGCGCGACGGCAATGCTTTCGACGTTGTTCACCGTGGATGGGCAGCCATACAGCCCCACAGCAGCAGGAAAGGGCGGCTTTAGCCGCGGCAGACCCTTCTTGCCTTCCAGGCTCTCCAACAGCCCGGTCTCTTCGCCGCAGATATACGCACCCGCGCCCCGATGCAGGAACACGTCAAACGAATAACCGGAGCCGCAGGCCTCTTTGCCGATCAGCCCTGCCGCATATGCCTCGTCGATTGCCGCCTGCAGAACCTTCGCCTCATTGGCGAACTCGCCACGGATGTAGATATACGCAGCGCATGCACCCATCGCGAATCCGGCAACGAGGCAGCCCTCGATAAGCTTGTGCGGATCGTGTCGGAGGATGTCACGATCCTTGCAGGTGCCGGGCTCGCTCTCATCGGCATTCACCACGAGATAGCACGGCCGGTCCGACTGCTTCGGCATGAACGACCATTTCAGGCCAGTCGGGAAACCAGCGCCGCCGCGGCCGCGCAGGCCGGAAGCCTTCACCTCCTCGACGATCGCGTCGCGACCTTTCTCCAGGATCGCTTTCGTCGCGTCCCAGTCACCACGCGCGCGCGCACCCTTTAGCAAAGGGTCGTGCAGACCATAGAGGTTGGTGAATATGCGGTCTTTATCCAGCAACATCGATCAGCTCTCGAACTGCAGCGTCGTCAGCGTCGTAGGACCGCCCTCCGGCGCGGATGTCTGGCGGCCCTTCACGGAACCGGGCTTGGGTGGTTCTCCCCGACGCAGCGCTTCCAGCAACTGCTTCGTGCTGTCGCCATCGAGGTCTTCATAGAAATCGTCGTTGACCTGGATGATCGGCGCGTTCACGCAGGCACCCAGACATTCGACCTCAGTCATGGTGAACACACCATCACCACTGGTCTCGCCCCAGCCTTCGATGCCGGTCGCCGCGCGACAGGCCGCCACCACCTCATCGGAGCCGCGCAACCAACATGGCGTCGTGGTGCAGACCTGGAGATGATACGTGCCAATGGGCTTCAGGTTGAACATGAAATAGAACGTGGCGACTTCATAGACACGGATTGGCGCCATATCGAGCCGCCGCGCCACTTCGTCCATACCGGCAATCGGCACCCAGGCGCTTCCGGTCTGTCTTCGCATCTGGTTCTGTACCAAGTACAACATAGGAAGCACCGCACTCGCCTGCCGACCCGCCGGATACTTCGCAAGTATGCCCGGAATCGCCCCTTCGCTTTCCGCATCGAAGGCGAAGGTCGACGGCTGGAAGCTGTCCCGCATCGGTACCGGGTTTGTCTGCGCGCTTTCGCCCATGGTCTATCTGTCGATCTCGCCGAAAACGATGTCGAGTGAACCGATGATCGCCACGGTGTCTGCCAGCATATGGCGCCTGGCCATCACATCGATCGCCTGAAGGAACGCGAAGCCGGTCGGACGTATCTTGCAGCGGTACGGACGATTGGTTCCATCAGCAACCAGATAGACGCCGAATTCGCCCTTCGGGCTTTCCACCACCGTGTAGGTAGCACCGGGCGGCACGTGATAGCCTTCAGTAAAGAGCTTGAAGTGATGGATCAGCGCTTCCATCGAGCGCTTCATCTCTTCTCGGTGCGGTGGGGTGAACTTGCGGTCCTGCACCTTCACTGGACCCGGCCGCATCTTATTCAGGCACTGACGGATGATCTTGACGCTTTCGCGCATTTCGGCGAGCCGCACCAGATAACGATCGTAGCAGTCGCCATTCCGCCCTACTGGCACCTGGAACTCGACCTCGGCATATTTGTCGTAGGGCTGCGAACGCCGCAGATCCCACGGTACGCCACTCGCTCGCAGGCACGGACCGGAGAACCCCCAGGCCAACGCCTGCTCCGCATCCATCACGCCGATGTCCACCGTCCGCTGCTTCCAAATCCGGTTGGCGGTCAACAGCTCTTCCAGGTCATCGATGAACTTTGGAAACAGCACCGCCCATTCGCCGATGCGTTCTTCTAGCCCTGCCGGCAGATCGCGCGATACACCGCCCGGGCGAAAATAGTTCGCATGCAGTCGCGCGCCCGACGCTGCCTCGTGAAACTCCATCAGCTTCTCGCGTTCCTCGAACCCCCAAAGGCTCGGGGTGATCGCACCGACATCCAGCGCGTACGTCGTCACGTTCAGCAAGTGATTCAGAACGCGGGTGATCTCGGCGAACAGCACGCGGATCCATTGCGCCCGCTCGGGCGCCTGGATGTCGAGCAGCTTCTCCACCGCCAGCGCGAAGGCGTGCTCCTCGCACATCGGCGAGACGTAATCGAGCCGATCGAAATACGGCACCACCTGCATGTAGGTCCGGTACTCGATCAGCTTTTCGGTACCTCGATGCAGCAGACCGATATGTGGATCGGCGCGCTCCACCACCTCGCCGTCCATTTCCAGGATCAGTCGCAGCACACCATGTGCCGCCGGGTGCTGCGGACCGAAATTGATGGCATGGCTGTCGATCTCGACAACCTTGGTCGCGGTCGGGCGCGCTTCGACGTCGCTCATGTCTTCTGCTCCGACTGCGGTGGCGTTTCGGTGAGGCGTGCCGCGTGCACCTTCTCATCGCCAGGCAGCGTGGTGATCGCTTCCCATGGCGACAGAAAATCGAAATGCCGCCAATCCTGCGTCATACGAACCGGCTCGTACACCACCGCCTTTCGGTCCTCGTCGTAGCGGACTTCCACATACCCAGTCAGCGGAAAATCCTTCCGCATCGGATGCCCTTCAAATCCATAATCCGTCAGGATGCGACGCAGATCTGGCTGGCCTGAGAACACGATGCCGAACAGGTCCCACGCCTCGCGCTCCCACCAGGTCGCCACCGGCCACACGGTATGAACCGAGGGCACCGGTGTGCTCTCGTCCGTCGTGACGATGATCCGAATCCGTTGGTTCAGCGACACCGACAGAAGATTGTAGACGACGTCGAACCGCTCGGCGCGTTCGGGCCAGTCGACGCCGCAGATGTCCATCACCTGCTCGAACGCAAAGCGTGGATCGTCGCGCAACGTCAGCATCAGCGGCAACAGGCGATCGCGCTCCGCTTCGGCCACGAGCTCGCCCTTCTCCAGCCGTACATTGCGGGCGCCTGGAAGCGTCCTGACGACTTCGGCAATCTCAGTCACGCAAGATCGTCCCGGTGCGCCGAATCTTCTTCTGCAGCTGCATGATGCCGTAGACCAGCGCTTCTGCTGTCGGCGGGCAACCAGGCACATACACATCGACCGGCACGATGCGATCGCAGCCGCGCACCACCGAATAAGAGAAATGGTAATAGCCGCCGCCGTTGGCGCAGCTTCCCATGCTGATGACCCAGCGCGGCTCCGGCATCTGGTCATAAACCTTGCGCAGTGCAGGCGCCATCTTGTTGGTCAGCGTGCCCGCCACGATCATGACATCGCTCTGCCGCGGTGAGGCGCGAGGGATGGTGCCAAAGCGATCCAGATCGTATCGTGGCATATACGCGTGGATCATCTCGACCGCACAGCAGGCCAAGCCAAAGGTCATCGGCCACAGCGAACCGGTGCGCGCCCAGTTCACCACCTTGTCGATATTGGCGACGATGAAGCCCTTGTCGGCAATTTCGCCGGTAATGCCTTTCACCACCGCGTCTTGCTCAGGCCCCGGTGGCAATGTCTCCCGGTTCCAGGCGATCGCAGTGTTTCCACTCATCGTGCCGCTCCTAGGCTGACAGTGCTTCTCATTCCCACTCTAGTGCTCCCTTGCACCACTCGTAGACAAAGCCAACGGTGAGCACGGCAAGGAAGCCAATCATCGACAGGAAACCGAACCAGCCGATGTCCTTGAGGGATACTGCCCAAGGAAATAGGAACGCGACCTCAAGATCGAAGATAATGAAAAGAATTGCCACCAGGTAAAACCGCACATCGAAGCGGCGGCGCGCGTCATCAAACGGTTCGAAGCCACATTCATAGGCCGATACTTTCTCGGGATAAGGCTTCTGCCTCGCTGCGAGCAGCGAACCTCCCACCATCGCCAGCGCGATAGCCCCGGCAATGACCATGAACACCAGGATTGGCAGGTATCCGTAGAGCACTGGCTGCATAACAATGTCCGATCGAACCAAGGCGGGTCCCGCGCACCGCGATGCGGGCTCTGGCCCTTAAGGCCGTGCCATATCAGGCACCCCGACGCAAGATGCGTCCGAGACTACTCCCAACCGTGTTGCACCGCCATAGGGTCGGGGAAATCTGGCGCGAGTGACGGGGCTCGAACCCGCGACCTTCGGCGTGACAGGCCGACGCTCTAACCAACTGAGCTACACCCGCGCGACAGGGCGCACGACTTAGGCCCCAGCGCCGGCTGGGTCAAGCACCGCACCTGGTGGGCGGTGACGGATTCGAACCGCCGACCCTCTCGGTGTAAACGAGACGCTCTACCGCTGAGCTAACCGCCCGCCATAGCGCGATCGCCTGAGGCGGAACCGCCCGAAGGCGTGAATCGCGCGCTGAAACACTAGGTTCATTGCACCGCATCTTTCAGGCCCTTGCCAGCCTTGAAGCGAACCGTGGTCGAAGCTGGGATTGGCATCTCCTCTCCGGTCCGAGGATTGCGGCCCGTGCCCGCCTTGCGCTCTGCCGTCTGGAATGTGCCGAAGCCGACCAGCCGCACCTCTTCCTTGTTCTTGAGCGCGCCCTCGATCGCCCCGAACACCGCATCGACCACTTCCGTCGCCTTGGTACGCGGCAGGTCGGTCTGATCGGCGACAGCGGCGATGAGATCCATTTTGTTCACTGGCTCATTCCCTCTCGATGCGGTGATGCAGGCAGAATCGGACAGGGCCGGCGGATGCCGACGGGGGCGGCAAACTAAAGGGGGGATTTCCGTGCCGTCAATGCACGAGGGTCAGTGGCCGAAGGCCACTGACCCTGCAAATCATCAGTGCGGCAGTGAGGCTGCCGGCTGCTCCGGGGGAGGCGGGGTGACGGGCTCCGCCGGCTCTTCCCACTCGATCGCCTCCGGCCGGTTGACCAAGGCCTGTGCGATGACCTCGTCGACATCCGAGACCGGCACGAGCTTCAGGTGCTTCTTCACGTTGTCCGGGATCTCGGCGAGATCCTTCTCGTTCTCCTTCGGAATGAACACGGTGGTGATCCCAGCCCGCAGCGCCGCCAGCAGCTTTTCCTTCAGTCCGCCGATCGGCAGCACCCGGCCGCGAAGGGTGATCTCGCCGGTCATCGCAACATCCCGTCGCACCGGAATGCCGGTGAGCACGGAGACGATCGATGTCGCCATCGCCACGCCAGCCGATGGGCCGTCCTTCGGCGTGGCACCCTCGGGAACGTGCACGTGGATGTCGCGCCTCTCGAACAAGGTTGGCTTGATGCCGAACTTCGTCGAACGCGACCGCACATAGCTGAGCGCAGCCGAGACGCTCTCCTGCATCACGTCGCCCAGTTTGCCGGTCTGCTTCACGTTCCCCTTGCCCGGCAACAGCACGCTCTCGATCGTCAGGATCTCGCCGCCGACCTCGGTCCACGCCAAGCCTGTCACCACACCGACCATATCCTCCGCCTCGGTCTCACCGAAGCGGAACTTGCGAACACCCGCATATTTCTCGACGTTCTTGCGGGTGATCACCACCTTCTTCGTCTTCTTGGTGACGATCTCCTTCACTGCCTTGCGGGCAAGGTTGGCGATCTCGCGCTCCATATTCCGCACGCCCGCCTCGCGGGTGTAGTAGCGAATCAGGTCGCGCAACGCGTCGTCCGAGATGTGCCACTCATCGGCCTTCAGCCCATGCGCCTCGGATTGCTTGCTGATGAGGTGCCGCTTGGCGATCTCGACCTTCTCATCCTCGGTGTAGCCGGGGATGCGGATGATCTCCATGCGGTCCATCAGCGGCTGCGGCATGCGCAGACTGTTGGCGGTGGTGACGAACATCACGTCCGATAGATCGTAGTCGACCTCAAGGTAGTGGTCGTTGAAGGTAGAATTCTGCTCCGGATCCAGCACCTCGAGCAGCGCCGAAGAAGGATCGCCACGCCAGTCGGCACCGAGCTTATCGACCTCATCCAGCAGGAACAGCGGATTGGAGGTCTTCGCCTTCTTCATGCCCTGGATGACCTTGCCGGGCATCGAGCCGATATAGGTCCGCCGGTGACCGCGGATTTCGGCTTCGTCCCGCACCCCACCCAACGACATGCGCACGAAGTTCCGCCCCGTGGCCCTGGCGATCGACTTGCCCAACGAAGTCTTGCCGACGCCGGGCGGTCCGACCAGACACAGGATCGGGCCGCGCACCTTCGGGCTCCGCGCCTGCACCGCGAGATACTCGATGATGCGCTCCTTGACCTTCTCCAGGCCATAGTGGTCGTCGTTCAGTACCTTCTCGGCCGCAACCACATCGTTGCGGATCTTGCTGCGCTTCTTCCACGGAATCGACAGCATCCAGTCGAGATAGTTGCGCACCACCGTCGACTCCGCGCTCATCGGGCTCATGGTCTTGAGCTTCTTCAGCTCCGCCACGGCCTTGTCGCGCGCTTCCTTCGAGAGCTTCGTCTTCTTGATCTTGGCCTCGAGCTCGGCGTTCTCGTCCTTGCCGTCCTCGCCCTCGCCGAGTTCCTTCTGGATCGCCTTCAGCTGCTCGTTCAGGTAATACTCGCGCTGCGTTTTCTCCATCTGTCGCTTGACGCGGCTGCGGATGCGCTTTTCCACCTGCAGCACGCCGATCTCGGACTCCATATGCCCGAACACGCGCTCCAGCCGCTCGCCGACCTTGGCGATCTCCAACAGTTCCTGCTTCTCGGCGATCTTGAGGTTCAGGTGGCTTGCCACCGTATCTGCGAGCTTCGATGGCTCTTCGATCTGATTGAGCGAGACCAGGACCTCCGGCGCGATCTTCTTGTTCAGCTTGATATACTGCTCGAACTGCGACACGACGGTGCGACCAAGCGCCTCCAGCTCCTTGGCTTCAGCGGCCTGGTCCGGCATCCCCTCGACGAATGCCTCGAAATAGCTGTCCGTGTCACGAAAGCCGGTGATCTTCGCCCGACGGCCGCCTTCGACCAGCACTTTCACCGTCCCGTCCGGCAGCTTCAACAGCTGCAGGATCGTTGAGACGGTCCCGACGCGGTAAATGTCATCGGCTGATGGATCGTCCTGGGCAGCATTCTTCTGCGCCACGAGCAGGATTTGCTTGTCGTCCTTCATCACCGCTTCGAGCGCACGAACCGATTTTTCGCGGCCAACGAACAGCGGCACGATCATATGGGGAAACACGACGATATCCCGCAGCGGTAGGACCGCCAGCACATCACCCCGCGCGGCGGCCGGCTGCGTCTCGTCCGGCTGTCCCTGCGGTTCTGGCACAGGCCGATCGGCTTCATCCATGGTTGACCTCCTTATGGACAGTCTGCGCCCAACCCGCCCGACTCACTGCGATCCTGCGGCACGGAAGGCGCCCGGCGGTGACTCCGCCTACTGTGATCGCATATCGGCTGCCGGACGATACGGCGCAAGCCCTTGAAATTCTCAGTCGCGATCTCGCGAGCAGCGGCTTACCCGGCGCTCAGGCCGAGCTTTCGGCCCGCTCTTTGCCATAGAGGTAGAGCGGGTTGGCTCGCGATTCCGCGACCTCGCGGTTGATGACCACCTCCTCTACTCCGTCGAGACCAGGAAGATCGAACATGGTGCCCAGCAGGATCGCTTCCATGATCGAACGCAGGCCGCGTGCACCGGTCCGGCGGGCAATAGCCCGCGTTGCGACCGAACGCAGCGCATCGTCGGTGAACGAGAGCTTCACGCCCTCCATCTCGAACAGCCTGCCATATTGTTTGATCAAGGCGTTCTTCGGCTTGGTCAGAATTTCCATCAACGCGCCTTCATCCAGGTCCTCGAGCGTCGCCACCACTGGCAGACGGCCGATGAACTCGGGGATCAGGCCGAACTTCAACAGGTCTTCGGGCTCCACCTCGCGCAGGATCATCCCGGTGCGCCGTTCGTCGGACGAACGGACCTCGGCGCCATAGCCGATGCCGGAGCCCTTGCCACGTGCGGCGATGATCTTCTCCAGACCAGAGAACGCGCCACCGCAGATGAACAGAATGTTGGTGGTGTCGACCTGCAGAAACTCCTGCTGTGGGTGCTTCCGGCCACCCTGCGGCGGCACCGACGCCACGGTCCCTTCCATGATCTTCAGCAGCGCCTGCTGCACGCCCTCACCGCTCACATCCCGGGTGATGGAGGGGTTGTCAGACTTGCGCGAGATCTTGTCGACTTCATCGATGTAGACGATGCCGCGCTGGGCGCGCTCGACATTATAGTCGGCTGACTGCAACAGCTTCAGGATAATATTCTCAACATCCTCGCCGACATAGCCCGCCTCGGTCAGCGTTGTCGCATCGGCCATGGTGAAGGGTACGTCGAGGATCCGTGCCAGGGTCTGCGCCAGCAGCGTCTTGCCCGACCCAGTCGGGCCGACCAACAGAATGTTCGACTTGGCGATCTCGATGTCGTTGTTCTTCTGGCCGTGCGCCAGCCGCTTGTAGTGGTTATGCACGGCAACGGACAGCACGCGCTTGGCATGATCCTGGCCGATGACATAGTCGTCCAATACCTTGCAGATCTCGCGCGGTGTCGGCACGCCGTCGCGGGACTTGACCAGATGGGTCTTATGCTCCTCACGGATGATGTCCATGCAGAGCTCGACACATTCGTCGCAAATGAACACCGTCGGGCCGGCGATGAGCTTGCGGACCTCGTGCTGGGACTTGCCGCAGAATGAGCAATAAAGGGTGTTCTTCGAATCGCCGGATTTGCTCATGCGTACTCCTGCTCCGGACTCGTGGGGAGCCAAGGGTCGACTTTACCCCCCGGCGCCCGGGAGGGACAAGAACCACGAGTGACCCCCTTGGACGACAGCAGTGGGGTCAGCGCGGCAAAATTAGGTATCACCTCCCCTCCCCTCGCCGGGAAGGGGAAGGATCAGCCCCGGGTGCTGATCTCCTCCGGGGTAGGCCGGTTCTCAACCACCTCGTCGACCAGCCCGAAGTCCCGGCTCTCCTCGGCTGACATATAGGTATCGCGTTCGAGTTTACGTTCGATTGCCTCAAGCGGCTGCCCAGTGTGGCGGACGTAGATCTCGTTCAGCCGCTTCCGCAGGGTAAGGATTTCGCGCGCCTGGATCTCGATATCGGTCGCCTGCCCCTGGGCGCCACCTGATGGCTGGTGCACCATGATCCGGGCGTTCGGCAGGGCGAAGCGCTTGGATTTGGCACCCGCGCACAGCAGCAGGCTGCCCATCGAGGCGGCCTGGCCGATACACACCGTCGAGACCGGGCTGCGGATATACTGCATGGTGTCATAGATCGCGAGCCCGGCCGAGACCACGCCGCCGGGACTGTTGATATAAAACGCCACGTCCTTGTTCGGGTTCTCCGACTCAAGGAATAGCAGCTGTGCGCAGATCAACGCGCTCACCTGGTCGTAAACCGCGCCCGTTAGGAAGATGATCCGCTCCTTCAGCAGGCGCGAATAGATGTCGTAGGCACGCTCGCCGCGGGCGGTCTGCTCCACCACCATCGGCACCAGATTATTGGCATAGACCTCTACGGGATCGCGATCCTGCATGGGACACCTATCAGTCCAAGGGGACACATAAATAAGCGGAACGGAACCGGACTCCAACCAGACATTTGGCCGGCAGAAGAACTCCCGATGATCAGGCCTCGCTGGCCTCAGGAGCGGGTGACGGATCTGCGGCAGGTGCCGGCGCCGGTGGCTCGGCCGCCAGTTCCTCCGGCGTTGCGGGCTTTTCCTCGACCTTGGCCAACTCGAGGACAAAGTCGATCACTTTGTCCTCGAAGATCGGCCCGCGCAGCGTCTCGGCGGCACGCGGATTCTGCCGGAAGAACTCGAAAATCTGCTGTTCCTGGCCGCGGTAGCGCATTGCCTCGGTGCGCATGGCCCGGGTCATTTCATCCTGCGTCACGGCGATGTTGTTGACCCGCCCGATGTCCGCGAGCAGCAAGCCCAGCCGGACGCGCCTTTCGGCGATGGCGCGATATTCCGCCTTCAGCGTCTCTTCGTCCTTGTCCTTGTCGTCATCGTCCAGCCGACCGGCCTTCCGGTCCGCCTCGAGCCGCTGCCAGATCTGGCTGAACTCTTGCTCGATCATGCCTTCGGGTGACGGGAACTGCACCATGTCCGCCAGCGCATCCAGCAATTGCCGCTTCAGCCGGAGGCGCGAAAGCTGGTCGTACTCTGATTGAATGCGCCGGGTGACCGTGTCGCGCATCTCTGCCAGATCCTCGAAGGCCAGCTTCTTTGCCAGCTCATCATCCACCGCCGGCACCACCGGGCGGCTCAGCGCTTTGGCGCTCACCTCGAAGGTCGCCGCCTTTCCCGCCAGCGTCGGGACGCCGTACTCCGCCGGGAAAGTCACCTCGATCGTCCGCGTCTCCCCCGGCTTCATCCCCTCAAGCTGTTCGCTGAACCCCGGGATGAACCCGCCACCGCCGATCTCGACCTCGATGCCATTCCCCGTCCCGCCGGGAAACTCGGCTCCGTCGATCCGCCCGATGTAGTCGACCGTCAGCACCTCGCCCGGGGCCGTGCCGCGATCACCCAGTTCTTCGGGCGGGATCGGCTCCAGCGTGCGGTTCCGTTGCGCAATATCCGCAAGCGCCTTGTCGACCGTCTCTGGCGACGCTTCCGCCTTGAGCCGGGTCAGTGCGACAGAACCGAAATCGGGCAGCGAAATCTCCGGCAGCAACTCCAGTTCGACCTTGAACTCCAGGTCCTGGTCACCGGAATGATCCAGATTGACGACATCGACCTTCGGCTGCAGGGCCGGTCGCAGGCCGCGGTCGGTCAGCACCTGCTGGGTCGCCTCGCTGACCGACTGCTCCAGGACCTCGGCGTTGACCGCGGTGCCATAACGTTGCTTCACCACCGTTGGCGGGACCTTGCCAGGGCGGAACCCGGGCAACCGCAGGGTCTTGCCGAGGCTGGCCAGCCGCGCCGCCCGCTTGGTCTCGATGTCCGCCGCCGGTACCACCACAGTATAAGCGCGCTTCAGCCCTTCGGAGAGGGTCTCGGTCACCTGCATCGGCCAATCCTGTTGTTGTGCGCCCGCAGCATGGTGCGGGCGGAGGGACTTGAACCCCCACGGCTTGCGCCACCAGAACCTAAATCTGGCGTGTCTGCCAATTCCACCACGCCCGCGCCCGACTGTTGGGCTCAGAGTAAGGGCGGGCCTTTAGCGCAGCCTCCCCGACGCCACAAGCAAGCGTACCCTTCCCTTTGACCCGCCGCCGCGTCGGTGCCAAGGTCCGCGCCGTTCCCACAGGACGCCGCGCAAGATTTTGCGCATTGTTGACTTTCTTGATGCCCTCACGCTCATGTCAAGCAGACAGCTATCATGCTAAGTTGGTTTCAACCGGTATCATTTCGCAGGTGCATGCATGGCGCAGGCTAGTCGCAGCAAGGCGAAGTCAAAGCCTCGGACCCGTCCCAGCAACGGCTCGCATGAGACAGCCACGCCTGCACGCGACTACAGCATTGCTGCGGTCGGGCGTGCGCTCGATCTGCTGGAGGCACTGTCACGCATCGGACCCGCGCCGCTGGCGGCACTCGCCACCCAGGCTCGGTGTACCCGGACGGCTGGGTTCCGTTTGTTGCGGACCCTGGAGGCTCGCGGTTTCGCGATCCAAGATGAAGCACGCGGGATGTGGCGGCTGGGCGCTCGCTGGGGTGTCCTTGGCCGGGCGGCCGCCGAGCAAGGTGCGCTCGAAGCGACTGCCATGCCGTTTCTCTCCGCCTTGGGCAAGACCGCCGGCGAGAATGTCTACTTGCGGGTGCGCGACGGTTTGGAGAGCGAGACGGTAGCCATATACCAGGCCGATCCGGCGCTCCGCCTCTACAGCGAAGTCGGCAAGCGCCAACCGCTGCATGCGGGTTCCAGCCGGTTGCTTCTCGCACACGCGCCAGAGGCGGTCCAAACGCAGGTCCTGGCACAACGCCTGCCACGCTTCACCCCGGCCACTCGTACTGATGCCGCGTGGATCGCTGCCGATCTGCAGCGCATCCGCGCCCGCGGCTATCTGCTGACCACAGACGAAGTCGTCGCCGGCGCCGCCACGGTCGCCGCTCCTGTTCGCGACGCCTCCGGGCAGGTGGTCGCCGTGCTCTCGGTCAGTGCTCCGACGATGCGCATGCGACCTCCCCGCCCGCGGGCCCTGCTGCCGATGGTACTGGATGCCGCGTCGAAGCTCTCGCGAACACTTGGAGCGACTGTCGGCGACACCGCAAGCCGCGTGGCCGACGCGGCGCGCCGACCGGCCACAAGCTCCGGCTCAAGCCGCGACACGACCGCTGCGCCTGCGCTTGCGGCAACAGGGCCGCACTCGATCTTTCGCTGACAGTCAGATCTCCTCCCTCGGCTTTAGAACACCCGAGTAGGTCAGCAGGGCGAGCGAAGTCACCAGCTTGCCGATGAAAGAATAGACGGCCCAGAGCACCTGCCATCCGATGGTATCGGCGCGTGAATCCACCCAGCACTTGTCGATCTGGTGGAGCGCCATTACCGGCACCATCATGTCCATCGCGTAAAACAACGGCTGGATGTCGGTGGCGCCGCAGGGCGGAGCGCCCGCCGTCAGTTGTGCCTTGTCGGCTCGGAGGAATACGGGCGCGTCAGCAACTTCCGTCATCGCATAAGAATAGTTGATGACCAGCACGTCGGCCATTTTCCACGCCCACCAGATGCCCGCCGTGCCAACAGCGAGCAACACGGCCAGGGTGGCCGTTGCCCGCACCGGCGACAGACCGAAGCCGAAGCATACCCCCCAAACCCAGCGCAGCATCCGCGTGAGGCGGTTCGACGACGGCATCGCCCATTGCTCAACGATCGCCACCTCGCGGGCTGCATGATAGTGCCCCTGCGCGCGCAGAACCTTCGCCAGATGCCGATACGGCTGGGGGTGGAACTCGCCCTCCCTCCGTTGCTGGCGCTGCACCCAGGCCAGGCGTTGTCGTATCGGTGCCCGTTGCGCGCGCAGCATTCGGTGCGCCAGGCGAACTGCCCATGGCGCAGAATGGCCGTAACCAAGGCGCGCCGCCCAGCGGCCGAAGGTCGAGAGCGCGACCGCGATGCCACTCGCCTCGTCAGCCGGCAGATGGCCGAACCGGTCGTAGACGAAGCCGTCGAGGTTGAGGCCGCAGAATATGCCCTTCCTGTCTCGCCCGACACCCCAGCCGGCGGGGAACCCCACGTCCTCCAGCGTACCGGCCCGTGCACCTCCGAGATCGATCGCGAGCGTCACTTCGGCGGTCAGGTCCCGCGCTATCAGGGCAGCGCCAATCCGCGCATGCGACAGCCGCATCTGCGGCAGCAGATCGACGCCGGCTCGATAGGTGTGGGATTGCCCCTTCAGGCACACAGCCTGCGGAAACCGGAGCCGATCCCATATCAGGCTGCCGCCTGTCCTCAGGTTCTCGCAATTCACTCGGCCCAGGATCGTGGTGCCGAGCAGTTTGACGTCACCAGCGACGGCCAGGTTGGTCGCCACCAATGCGCCGGCCACGGATCGGCCGGGTGAGGCCACCGACGGACCGACAAAGATTGCAGACGAGCAGTCGAGATCACGGCCGATCTTGGTGCCCCACAAGCTGACATAGCCCAGGCTGGTGAACCCCTCGTTCAGCAGCACGTCGCCGGCAATCTCGACATTGGTCAGCCGCAAGGTCTCGCGCGAACCGGTCTCCGGCCAGTTCTCCAACAAGGCACCGCAGCATTCCACGTTGCTGCCGATGGTGGCGCCGAGCAGGCTGATGCCGCCGGTCGCAGTGAACCCGTGGCGCAGCAGGACGGCCCCACCGATCTCGGCGTTTTCCGCCGCCAGCGCGATCCCCGTCCCATCCGCGACGGCATTGGCCAATGTGGCTGCGTCGCATTCCAGATTGCCGCCGATCCGGGTGCCGATCAGGCTGACCGCACCGAGCGCGGCAAACCCGTTCCGCAACAGCACAGCCCCGCCGATCGACGCATGATCCGCCGCCAGCGCAATCCCGCTGCCGCTGGGAGTGGCATTCATAAGGCTCGCGCCATCGCACTCCAGGCTGCTGCCGATCCGCGCACCGCGCAGGCTGATGGCACCTTCGGCGGCAAAGCCATTGCGCAGCAGAACCGATCCGCCAATCTCGGCCGTGTCAGCGGCGAGCACGACGCCCTGGCCATCGTCGCTCCGATTGACCAAACGCGCCCCGTTCATGTCGAGCGTTCCAGCGATGCGGGCACCCATCAGCCAGATAACACCGGCGGCGACAAAGCCATCGCCCAGGATAACCACGCCATCCACCCGAGCCGCCTGGGCGCCGATCGCATCTCCCTCGCCTGCACCGATGCGTGCGCCGCGCGCAATCAGGTCTCCGGTGACGTGTGCACTGTCCAAGGCAACGCCGCCGATCGCGGTGAACCCACCCATCAGGTCGAGGCTGCCGCGGATCTCGGCGCCGGACAGCCGCAGCGCATATCGCGCATCACGGTGGCCGATACCCAAGCGCGGTGGCGGGATCGACAGACTCGCGCCGCGGCATAGCAGGTCGCCATCGACGACCACGCCATGCGCATCGATCCATGCGGCCTCGGCGAATGGAGACACACCGGAAACATTCATCGCGCCATCGACCCGCAGGCCCCGCGCGATGACCTCGCCTATCCTGCTGCCTTGGAGTGACAAGCGTGCCAGCCGCGCGTTGCTGACGTCGATAACATCCGCGGTCGCACAGCTTTCGAGCGCAAGTGAGGGGACTCCGGCACCGCTGGCTCCAGCACAGTCCGCAAGATCAAGGCGGCCGTCGATGGTCGCACCGCGAACGCGTACACCTGGCAGTCGGATCGGCCACGGCTCCGGAGCAACCGGCAAGCCCAGAAGCAGATGGCGCAAGAAGGCGGCTCGCAGGACCGCTGTGTGGGACTGCTCAAACACCGCGATCTCGCCACGCGCAGTGCGCGCGACCACCTCGGCTTCTGCATCCAGCAAGGCGGCAGGATCGAAAATCAGTGCGCGCTGTTCATCGGGCATTCGATCATGACGCTACTGACCCGCTGTGGCTTGCGTAAAGCTGCGGGCTCAGCCGGAAACGCGTGCACGAGAAGCTAGTTCGCGCCGGGTCTTTGCGACAGCAGCCTCACCACCGCTGGTGGCGTGATACAGATCGAGCGTGTCGAGTTCATCCGCCTGCGTGGGCTCAATCGCCGTGTCGCTGTAGGTTCGACGGCCGGACGCCTGCAGCACCTGTTTTAGATCGCGCTTTGCCGCGCGGTACAACTGGAAATACTGCCATGCTTTGACTGCGGTCTCTGCCGCGTAGCGCGGGTAGAACACAACGCGCGATTCCAAAGGCATGCCAAATCGACGGTCGCGACGGAACTTCAGGCGAAACGCACCGCCTTCGAGCGGATGCACTCCCTCATGTTCGATCATCAGCTTGAACCACAGCATGGTGGTCAGGGCCGTCTCCGGACGCCCTAGAGGATGCGCTGCGGCGCGGCGCAGGATCGTGCGCATGTGCTCCGGCGTATAGTAGTGCGACCAGGCCGCACGATATGCTTCGTCCCATTCGACGTCTGACATGCGGGCGTGATGCGTCACGCGATGGTTGAGGTCGTACTTGTTCAGGTCAGGGTCCATCCAGGCACCCTGCTCAGCCATCACCTTGTGATCCTCGGAACCAGGCAATGGTGTGAGAACAAAGAATTCCAGAATGTCGAGCGGCAGTTCCCGCTTGATGATCTCCACATCGCGCAGGATCGACCGCCGCGTGTCACCGGGAAAGCCGATGATGTAGCCGGCATACGTGATCGCCCCAGCGTTGCGCCATGCCTGCAGCATAGTGCGATATTCGGTGATCCGGTTCTGGCGTTTCTTGGCGCCAAGCAGGTTGTCCGGATTGATGTTCTCCAGTCCGATGAACACCCGGCGCACGCCGGCACGCCCAGCCTTCTCGATGAACCCAGGAATACGGTGGCACAGCGTGTCGACCTGAATCGTGAAGCCGAGATTCAGTCCTTCCTCGCGCAACGCGATCATCCGATCGAGCAGCGCTTCCCAGTGACGGTTGCGCGCGAAATTGTCGTCGGTGATGAAGAATCGCCGAATTCCCTGCGCCACGTTGTCGCGAATGATTCGTTCCAGGTCATCGGCCGTGCGGAACCGGCTCTTGCGCCCCTGCACGTTGATGATTGTGCAGAATGAGCATTGATATGGACAGCCACGGCCCAGATCGATGCTGGACAGCGACCCGGAAGTCCGTCGCACATGCTTGCGCGGCAGGATCGGCGGCGGCTCGCCTTCCAGCGGCGGCAGGTCCGTCATGAAGTCGTAGAGCGGCGCCAGGGTGCCAGCCCAAGCGTCGCGCAGAACGACATCGAGACGACCGGCCTCGGCTTCACCAGCGAAAAAGCTGATCCCGAGCGCCTGTGCCTCGCGCATTTCAGCCGGCATCTCCGGCAGCATTGCGAGACAGCCCGAGACATGAAAGCCGCCAAGCGCGACCGGCCAACCTGCGGCGAGAAAGGGGCGCGCCAAATCCACTGCGCGCGGGAATTGATTTGTCTGCACGCCCACGAGCGCAATCAGCGCCCTGCCGCCCATCTTCCTGACTTGGCGAAAGATCTGGTCGGTTCGCACCCGACGATTGGTCTCGTCGTAGGTGTGCAGTCGGATATCGACATGAGACCCAAGCACAGAGCGCTGCTGCGCGTCCTCGGCGAGCGCATTCATGCATGCCAGAGTGTTCGAGGGGATCGCCGATCTTATCCACTGAATTGGGTAGCCGTCATCGTCGTAGTGCGACGGCTTGATCATGACGAGGTGAAAGACAGCGTTCCCCGGCAGCCGGCGTGCGGCGGTCATTATGGCTTTCGTTCTTGATCGTACCATCCGCACTATCACGAACTTGCGAGCACCCGCAAGCTCGCGGACGCCTCGCTCAGTGGGACTACCTGACTGTCACGCCAGCGCTTCGCGACCTGCCTGGAGAAACTTCTCCCGTCGGCGGCCTTTCAGGGTGGCGCTGTCGAGGCCGAGCAACGGTTGAAGGGCCGCACTCACGGCGTTGCCCACAGCAGCAATCGTCGCTGCGGTGTCGCGCTGGGCGCCGCCCACTGGCTCCGGGATCACTTCGTCCACCAGTTCCAGGCGTTTCAGGTCGTCCGCCGTGAGACGCAAGGCTTCGGCGGCATTGGCTGCCTGCCCCGCATCCCGCCAGAGTATGGATGCACAGCCTTCCGGTGAAATGACCGAATAGATCGCATGCTCCAGCATCAGCACGCGGTCGCCGGCAGCCAGCGCAATCGCGCCGCCGGACCCCCCCTCACCGATGATGGTGGGTACCAGCGGTACCGGCGCCTCGAGACACGCCTCGATCGAGCGTGCGATGGCCTCCGCCTGGCCATGCGCCTCGGCGTCCACCCCCGGGAACGCGCCCGAGGTGTCCACGAAACTCAGCACGGGCAGCCCAAAACGGCCTGCAAGCTCGATGAGTCGGCGGGCTTTGCGATAACCCTCGGGGCGCGCCATGCCAAAGTTGTGCAGAACGCGACTCTCGGTATCGGCGCCTTTCTCCGTCCCGAGCACCACGACTGCGCGTCCACGGAACCGTCCCAACCCACCCAACACCGCGGCATCGTCAGCGAACGCCCGATCACCCGCCAGCGGGGTAAAATCGCTGATCAGCGCACGGATATAGTCCATAGCCTTCGGCCGGTCCGGATGACGTGCGACAAGTGTCTTTTGCCATGGGGTCAGCTTGCCGTATGTCGCCCGCAGCTGTCGGTCTGCCACCGCTGTCAGCCGCGACACCTCTTCGGCGATGTTGATCCCGTTCGGTTCCGACATGCGCCGGAGTTCCTCGATCTTGCCCTCCAGTTCGGCAATCGGCTTTTCGAAGTCGAGGTAGTGGCGCATGGGGCGCCGGCTTTAGCACAATTCCTCACCCGGCAAAGAGTACAGGGCCAGAACGTTGCTCACCCGGTGGGATAAAGCTTATTCTGCAACCTGCAGTTCTTCGCTGGTGAATCGATATATGCTGCATTATCCAATAATTGAGAGAAGCGAGTGCGACGCCGGTCCACCGGATCCAATCCACCATCTTCGCCAAGCGGATCTCGCACGTCTCTTTGGCAGCCGGGAGAAAGCCGAAGCGCTGGTCACGATGGCCTATCTCGCCTTCGACTTGATGTTACGCGAATGCGACGAGATCACGGAGTTGCGAAAGGTCTGGCCGGGAAGAAGTAACTGAGCGGAACGTCGAGGATTTGACTCAGCCGTAGCAGATGGTCGGATGGTACGCGCTCCGCAGCCCGTTCATACGCTGCTATTTGAACCGCCTCCACGCCAAGTTCTGCCGCAAGATTCTCCTCGCTGAGCCCTAGCGCGCGCCGCTTGCCTCTGATCCTCCGGCCCACGTGTTGATCGACGGGGGTCGAGATGGTTGGAGACACGGGCGTTAAATCTCTATCAAGCATGCGTGAACCCCCCCTCCGCCTCTTAGCCGAGGAACGCCCACGGCGCCAGAGGGTTTGAGTGGGGGTTGTTGACTCCGGCTACCGCAACCCAGCTATTCGCCGCCCGGCCTGCAGAAACCCGTCTGCGAGCACCGGATCGTCACAAAGCCGCGCCAGGACAACGGCGCCGACCATGGCGGACAGCAACTCGAATGCCCGTTGCTGCCGCCTCCCCGGCAGGCAGCGTGCAAGCACCGCGAGCATGCGTCGGATCGCGGCTGTTATCGCGGGGCGCACCTCATGCCGGCGCGCCACGTCCGGGCCGAGCGACGCCAGCACGCAGCTGCGCTCCATCGCCGCGACATGGGCAGGGTCAAGATAGCTTTCGACGATCCGGGCCAGAGCCGCAGGCGGGGCCTCCTCCTCGCTTATCCGCTCCCAGCGGGCCGCCGAATGGGCGAGCGAACTTGCCGACACCTCCGCGACCAGCGCCTCCTTCGATGCGAAATGCGAATAGAATCCGCCGTGCGTCAGGCCGGCCCCGTGCATGATCGCGTCCACACCGACCGCATCGATGCCGTGGCTCCGGAACAGGCGACCGGCCGCGGCAAGGATCCGATCGCGCGTTTCCGCCTTGCGCTCATGTGTGGTCCGCATCCGTCCCATCCCTGTTATGCATGACGACCGTCATATATCTTCTTGACTACTGTATGACGATCGTCATGCTGACAGCAAGCA
>JAMXLO010000152.1 GCA_024280945.1 Acetobacteraceae bacterium | reverse complement strand
GCATTGACAGTGCGAAGTAGTGGCCGCGTAGGCGGAATGTCGGTGTGCCGATGATGACCGCCGCGATGGCTCCCATTAGCATGCCGAGTGGAATGCCCAGCCAGGGCGTCAGGTTCCAGTACACCAGCGCCAGGGTCACGGTGTAAGCACCGATGCCGAAGAACGATGCGTGACCGAACGACAGCTGTCCGCCGTAGCCGGACAGAATGTTCCACGATGCGCCGAACACCGCCCAGATGGGCACCAATGTCAGGATGAGCTGGTAGTAGCTGTTGGTGACGAATGCCGAGATGGCGAGATAAATGACGCTGACGACTGCCAGCACAATTCCGTCTCGTCGAAGCCGTGCACCGGCGCCTTGTCTCATGCGCGTTCCGCCGAACGGCCGAACAGACCTTGCGGGCGCAGCATCACGATCAGCAGGAAGACCACGAAGATTGCCGCGTTCTGCAACTGCGGCGGCAGCACTAAAGCCGAGCACTGCTGCACGAAGCCGACCGTCAGGCCGCCCCAGAAAGCACCGAGGATGCTGCCCATGCCACCCAGCACGACACCCGAATACATGATGATGACGTAGTCGAGGCCGATGAACGGGCCGAAAGAGAGATAGGTCGCCATGAGGCCGCCGGCGATGGCGGTGATGCCACATCCCAGCGCGAAGGCGATCCGGTAGGCACGATCAACGTCGATGCCCATGTAGGTCGCTGCGGTGGGATTGTCGGCGGCCGCGCGCAGCGCTTTGCCGAGGCGGGTGTATTCCAACACGAGGTACAACGTGATGGCGATGATGATCGCCACCGCACAGGCGATCAGCCGCGCCTTATTTAGAAAGACCGTTGCGTCACCGTAGAACCCGTCGATATTGAAAGCTCTGGAGGCGAGCGGTGTGCGCACCGTCTCCGGTGTCGAGCCGAATACGATCAAACCGCCATTTTGTAGAATGAGTGAGATCCCCAAGGTGACCAGCAATTGGCCAAAATGGCCGTCGTCCACCGTTCCGGCGGTACGCAGGCCCGAGACACGCGCGATCAGGAACCTGTGCAACACCGCGCCGCCGACGAACACGATCGGACCGGCGCAAAGCGCGCCGATGAACGGTCCGACATAGGGGCCGAGAAACGCGAACACGCCGGCACCGGTGACCAGGTACAGGCTGGCGTACATGCCCAGCATCAGGAGTTCGCCCTGAGCGAAATTGACGATACGCATGATGCCGAAAATCAGCCCGAGGCCGATGCACATCAGACCATAGATACAACCGATGGTAATGCCCGCGGCGAGTGCGTTCAGCGTATTCTCGATAAGGACTTCGAAGTCCACTTAGCCTGCCTGCCTCCCTTCTCATCGTTATGGCCGGCCTTGTGCTGGCCATCCATGTCTTATGCCGGGTCTTATGCCGGAGCATTCAAAGACGTGGATGACCGGGCCAAGCCCGGCCATGACGGGTAGAACAGTCTTACTGGCTGACTGCCTCCGTCTCAAGCGACCATCCGGCTACCAGGTTGCCAAGATTACGGGGCGCTTCGCCGGGCCATAGCTGCTCGCCGTCGAGCGTGGCACCCCAGGCGGCTGCAACGCCCATTGCGCGCAAGCCGTCGCGAGCCACCGCGCGATACGATACGTGGTGGTGGCCGTGCACGACGAGGCTGGCGCCCATCGCGCGGGCCAACGAGTCAAGTGCGGCGTTCCCTGCGGGATGGCTGCGTGGCGCCTCATGCGTCACAAGGATGTCGGCGCGTTGGCCTGCCAGATGTTCGTAGTCCTCAGGCCATATCGCGGTGGCGCTCAGCGAATGGATCAGCGCGGTGATATGGTCCTCGTTCCAGCCGTGCAGACCGGACAGATCGTCCGGCAGCTGTTCGCGCCGATGCACCCGCGGAGGGTTAGGCGGCTCCCAGATGCGCGGACGGAACGTCCCACCCAAGCCGGCAATACGGATGCCAGCGATCTCGACAACCCTGGCGTGCAGAGCGCCATCAGTGGTGCGTGGGTTACGGTCCGGCTCTACCAGGTTGGCCCACATCTCTGGACCGCCGTCGTTGTCGTGGTTGCCGAAGATCCAGTGCACGTCGATGCCGCGATCCAGCAGCGGGCTCGCCAGTTCGTCGAGCGGCCGATCGCACTGGATGTCGCCGAGCAGGATCGCTGCGTTTGGCAACGGGTCGAGATTGGCAAGGCCGCGCTCGACGCTGTCCCACTGCTGGTGGATGTCGCCGATGAAGACAATCGTCATGTTTCCGTTCCGTAACTGAGGCCTGACCTTGACGATGTCGCGGCGGCGTTCCTAGCCTCCCACGAATATCCAAAAATGGAAACCGAATGAACGATCGGGTCGAACTGGAGCCGGCGGTCTTTCTGGACCGGCTCGAACGGACCGCATGGAGAACGGAAACCCCGTGCGGGGACGGAATGATGGTCTGGAGGTCCTGGGGGCAGGGACCGGTGCTGGTGCTGTTTCACGGCGGCGCAGGATCGTGGCGGCACTGGGCCCACAACATCGATGAGTTCTCGCAGGATTATCGCCTGTTGGTGCCGGACCTGCCAGGACTGGGTGAGTCGGCATTTCCACCGGTTGGCGATGATGCGATGGCGGTGGCGCGGATCGTGGCCCATGGGATCGACATCATCCTGGGCACCGACGCGCAGTACGACGTGACGGGGTTCTCGTTCGGGGGAACCATGGCGACATGTGTCGGCGCAATTCACGGCGTGCGGGTGCGTTCGGTGACGATCGTCGGCTCGAGCGGCGTGGGGCCTGCGGGCAGCGCAGTGGAATTGCTGAAGGTGCGGCATCTATCGGGGCAGGAACGCGTGGACGCGCACCGCATCAACCTGAACAGGCTAATGATTGCCGATCCGGCGAAGATCGACGACCTGGCGCTGGCGATCCAGGAATGGAACACGCGCCATTCGCGGTTGAAGACACCGACGTTGTCGCGCAGCGGCGCATTGCCGAATGCGTTGAAGCAGGTGGTCGCGCCGGTGAACGGGATTTGGGGCGAGCTCGATGCTCCGGCCAATCCGCGGGCGCCGCAGCGTGTCGCGGCATTGCGGGCGCTGCGGCCGGATGCGGATGTGCGGATGATACCGAGTGCCGGGCACTGGGTGGCGTATGAAGCGCCAGAGCAGTTCAATCCGATGCTGCTGGAAATGCTGAGTCGCACGCGACCCTCTCGCCAAAGCATTTGAGCGCGTGATTCAGACCTCCGGCGATTCCGCCTACGGCCATCACGCGCTAGGGAGGAAAGCAAATGTCGGACGCCAGCGAGATCGGGCGTGGCCCGGGCGAGATGATGGGCAACGCCGGCCCGGGCATGCTGGCAGGACTGCGCGTGATCGAGGTGGCGGACGAACGCGCTGAGTACACCGGGCTGCTGCTCGCCGGACTGGGCGCCGAGGTGGTGAAGATCGAACCGCCCGAGGGGAATGCGACCCGACGGATCGGGCCGTTCCTCGAGGATGAGCCCGGGCTGGAGCGCTCGCTGTACTTCTGGAACTACAATCGCAACAAGAAGTCGGTGGTGCTCGATCTGCGCGAGACACTGGCGCGCGAACACATGCTACGTCTGCTGGAAGGCGCCGATGTACTGCTGGATGCAAGCTGCGGCGCTCTGAACGAGGCGCTTGGGCTGGATCGTGCAGCACTCAACACGCGGTATCCGGCACTCGTCACAGCGCGCGTGACCCCGTTCGGCGACGATGGCCCCTGGAAGGGTTTCAGGAGCTCTGACCTCATCCATCTCGCGCTGGGCGGCGTGATGATGAACTGCGGCTACGATCCTGATCCGAACCTGGAATACGACACTCCACCGATCGCACCGCAGATTTGGCACGCGTACCATATCGCCGGCGAACAGCTTGCGACTGGCATCATCGCCGCGCTGATCCATCGACATCGCAGCGGGCAGGGGCAGGATGTCTCTGTGGCGGTGCACGAGGCGGTGTCGAAGAACCCCGAGCTCGACATCATGCACTGGGTGATGCGACGCGTGCCGATATGGCGAATGACCAACCGTCACGCAGCGGAGACACCAAACCATTCGCCGTCTATCTGCCACACCAAGGACGGACGCTGGTTCATCTCGCATGGCATGGGCGCGCGCGACCTGAAGAACCTGGTGCCGCTGCTGAGCAAGTACGGCATGCAGGCGGACCTGGAACCGCCACCGCCGGATGCCGACCTGAGGGCACGGCAGGTGCCGGGATCGGCTGCCGGTGACGAAAGGCGCGCGCACATGCTGGACGTGGTGCAGCGGTTCATCCGCGCCTGGACCTACGCCGACATGCCGTGGCGCGAGGCACAGGATGCCGGACTGCTATGGGCGCCGCTGCGCAAGCCGCACGAGAATGCGCTGGATGAACACTGGCTGAAGCGCAAGAGCTTTGCCGACGTGCCGCATCCGGAGCTTGGCCGCAGCTTCCGCTATCCGACCAGCAAGTGGCTGAGCAACAAGACAAGCTGGCAGGTTGGGCGACGTGCACCGCTACTCGGCGAGGATACCGAAGCGGTGCTTCCTCCGCGTCGACCGAGTGTGCCGGCGGAACCACGACCCGTGGCGAACCCCATGCGATCGGCATTGCATGACAAGCCGTTCCCGTTGCAGGGCGTGAAGATCCTCGACTTTGCCTGGTTCCTCGCGTCCGCCGGCGGCACGCGGTTCCTCGCGGCGATGGGCGCGGAAAGCTACAAGGTCGAGTGGAAGGACAACCCGGACACACGGTTGGCGGCCATGGCGCCGGTTGGCGGCCGGGCGGCACGCGATGTTGCAACTGGTCCGCTGCCAGGGGTGAAGGACCCCGACATGGGCGGCCAGTTCAACAACAAGAATGCCGGCAAGCGCGGCATCTCGCTGAATATCCGCCATCCAAAAGGCCTGCAGATCGCCAAGGATCTCGTACGTGTCTGCGACGTCGTGGCCGAGGGGTTTTCGCCTGGCGTGCTGCAACGGCTTGGGCTTGGCTACGACGTGATGAAGAGCATCCGGCCGGACATCATCTACATCCAGCAATCCGGCATGGGCGCACACGGCACCTATGGGCGAATGCGCACCGTCGGTCCGGTCGCTGCAGCATTTGGTGGCCAGGGAGACATGTCGGGATTGCCGGAGCCCGCGATGCCAGTCGGATGGGGCTATTCGTATCTCGACTGGATGGGGGCGTATGGCTATGCGCTGGCACTGCTTGGTGCATTGTATCATCGCGAGCGCACCGGCGAAGGACAGTGGATCGATGCGTCACAGTGCGAGTCGGGATTGTTCCTGACCGGTGCGACGATCCTCGACTGGTCGGCGAACGAGCGCGTTTGGCGGCGCTATGGCAATCGCTCGCCGTACAAGCCGGCGGCGCCGCATGGCGCCTATCGTTGCGCGGGAAAGGACCGGTGGATCGCCATCGCCTGCTTCACCGATGCCGAGTGGCGGGCCCTGGCGCAGGTGGCAGGACAGCCAACGTGGTTGGAGGATCGGCGGTTCAACACGCTGGAGCATCGGCTGCTGCACCAGGACTCGCTCGACGCGGCGGTCGAGGCATGGACCAGCACGCAGGATCGCTATGACTGCATGATGCGGCTGCAGCGCGCCGGCGTTCCGGCCGGTGTGTGTCAGAATGCAGAGGATCGCTGCGACCATGATCCGCAGCTGCGGCATCTGAAGTGGCTGACCGAGGTGACCGGCACCAAGATCGGCACCTGGCCGGTTTACGAGTTGCCGATGAAGTTCAGCGAGACGCCGGCCTATATTGGGGGGCCGACCAATCGCGGTGCGCCCGGCTATGGCGAAGACAACGAATGGCTGCTGACCAATCTGTTGGGCATGAGCCGCTCCGATGTGCAGCGTCTGGCGGAACAAGGCGTGATCTGAATGATCCTGGTGACCAACAATGAAGGCACGGTTGGTGCGCCGACGACGGCGCACATGCTGGCCGAAGGCGCGCAGGCGCTGGACGCGATCGAAGCGGGTATCCGTCTGATCGAGGCCGATCCATCCGTGCGCACGGTCGGTCGCGGTGGTTGGCCGAACCTGCTGGGTGAAATGGAACTGGATGCCAGCGTGATGGACGGCACCACGCTGCGCACCGGTGCCATCGGCGCACTGCAGGGTTTTCTGCATCCGGTCAGTGTGGCACGCGCAATCATGCAGCATCTGCCGCATGAGTTTCTGGTCGGCGAAGGTGCGGCGCGCTTCGCCCGCGAAATCGGTGCTGAGACCGCGGATAACCTGACTGAGGATTCGTGTCGCGTGTGGCGGAAGTGGTTCGACACCGAGGTTCCCGCCGAAGTGAAGCGGGCCTGGCCAGATACGCCGCTCGCCGCATTGTGCAGACATGCGATCGACCCTGAGGTCGGTCGCGACACCACGGTGTTCCTCGCGCAAGACGCTGCCGGAGACGTTTGCACCGGCACCAGCACATCAGGTTGGGGCTGGAAGTATCCGGGCCGCCTTGGCGATAGCCCGATTATCGGCGCGGGGTCGTATGCCGACACACGATACGGCGCCGCGGCGTGCACCGGGGCTGGCGAAATGACGATCCGCTGCGGCACTGCACGGTGCGTCGTGCTGTATATGAAGCAAGGCGCCAGTGTCGGCGATGCGGTGCATGAGGCGGTGAATGACATGCGCGCGCTCAAAGGTGGGCTGATCAGCCGCGTGACAATCCACGCGATCGACACCAGCGGCAACCACAAGGTGATCGCGGTGAATGGTGCCGGCGACAACAAGTATTGGCTATGGGAGGGGAAGGGCGAGCCTCGGCTCATGCCGGCCGAACCGGTCGTGATCAGCAGTGTAGAAACTCGCGCCACACCCGCAGCAAGGTATGCATCACGATGAGCCACTCACTTCGCGGCGCCGATATCGTCATGCGCACGCTGCGGCGCGCCGGGCACAACACGATCTTCACCCTGTCCGGCAACCACATCATGTCGCTGTTCGACGCGGCAATCGATACGAGGCATCGGCTGGTGCACACGCGCCACGAAGCCGCGGCGGTGCATATGGCCGACGTCTGGGGCCGGCTGACCGGCGAGCCTGGGATCGCGATGGTGACCGGCGGTCCTGGCCATGCCAACGCGACGGCGGCGCTGATGACCGCATTGGGCCAGGAGTCTCCGCTGGTGCTGCTGTCCGGACATACTGAGACCGATCAGCTTGGCCGCGGCGGGTTTCAGGAGTTGCGTCAGGCCGAGATGGCATCGCACGTGACCAAGGCGTCGTGGACCGCCACCGCGGTCACGACACTGGGCACCGATGTCGCGAGGGCGATCCGGATCGCACGTGAGGGGCGGCCCGGTCCGGTTCATCTGAGCCTGCCGTCGGACCTGTTGGATGCCACAGTATCTGAGAGTGATGTCGCCTGGCCGCAATCCGATGCCTTTGCTGCCGCGTCCGTCGGATTGAGCGATGCAGCGGCGGATGCCGTCCTGAGAATCATCGCTACGGCGCAGCGCCCCTTCCTGCTTGCTGGACCCGCGCTGGCCAATCCGAATGGTCGCGAACTGCTGCAACGGATCGAGGCAGCGTTGCAGATTCCGACTGCGATTATGGACAGCCCCCGCGGATTCAATGATGCGACCCTGGGCGCATTTGCTGATGCGATAAGGCACGCCGACCTGATCGTACTGCTTGGCAAGGCGTTCGATTTTACGCTGCGATTCGGCGCACCGCCGTCGGTCGATTCAGCTTGCCATTGGGTCGTGATCGATCCAGAGGCGGCGCTCGTGGATCGCGCGGGTAGCGAGAAGCGCGATCTGCTTGCTTTCGGCTGCGTCGCGGATACGCGCGTCGCCGGTGAGGTCCTCGTTCGACGTGCTACAGCGAGAGGCGATGCGGGATGGCTTGCCGATGTACGCGCACTGCTGAGCAACCGTCCGGCCGCCTGGGCAACACTCGTGTCAAAGACACCGGGAAAGTTGCATCCGATCGAAGTGTTCCGCGCACTCAAGCCGCACGTGGCCGAGCATCCTCACACCGTGCTGATCTGCGACGGCGGCGAGTTCGCGCAGTGGGGACAGAGCGTGCTGCCGGTGGTGCCGCGGCGGATGATCAACGGCGTCGGCGGCTCGATCGGTTCGTCACTGCCGATGGCGTGCGCCGCACGCGTGGTCGAGCCTGAGGCGCCGGTGTTTGTCGTGCTGGGTGACGGCACGTTCGGGTTTCATATGGCGGAATTCGAAACGGCGGTGCGCTGCAATCTGCCGTTCGTTGCGGTTGTCGGCACCGATGCAAGGTGGAACGCCGAGTACAATCTGCAGGTGCGTGACTACGGTCCCAACCGCACCGTCGGATGCGAATTGCTGCCGACCCGCTACGACCTTGTGGTTGCGGCACTCGGCGGACATGGCGAACTGGTGCAGAGTGCAGACGAATTGCCCGGCGCGATCGCTCGCTCGCTGGCGAGCGGCAAGCCCGCCTGTATCAATGTCATGATCGAGAGTATTCCAGCCCCGCTGGTACGCGCCGGCGCCTGATCCACCAGAGCCATGCCGATGCCACCACCAGCAACGCGAAGGCAGTCGGGCCGTGCAGTGCAGCGTGGCTGGTCTGTAGTTCCCAGCCGAACGCCACCAGCAGGATCAGCGGCGGCCAGGCGACACGACGCGTGAGCAGCATCGCCAGCGCCGCGGCCAAGGTCGCGATGAAGATCGCCCATGATCCGGTCAGGCTCACGAAGGACCCGACACCACCGACAATTGGGTCGATCCACATCGCATTCAGCAGCAGGATCACCCCATCCAACTGATGCGCATCGAGTTGCCCTGATGCCGCCATGGCCTGCGTGGTGATCAGCGTGCGGCCGAGACCGATGCCGCCGATCGCATCCAGTACCGTGTAATAGACGACGAACACCAGGATCGCTGCGCGCGCGAACCAGGCCGCCGCCCGTGCGTAACCACTGTCGTCATCGGTGATGTCCGCCAGCATCAGCCACAGTCCCACCGCGACCAGGGCAACCAACGGCGTTTGGATCATATGCAGCGTGAACCACCAGGTCGGCCCGAAATACCCAAGCGCCGAATGAGCCGACTGATATGGCTCGGGCTGCGACAGAAACTGGTACATCCCGGGATGCGCGGTGAATCCGGCCGGATGGAACAACTCGATCGCGATCAGGCCGAGCGGTGCGAGCAGCAGGCACACCCACCAGAGCACCTGCCTGACAGCAGAGTCAGGCACTATTCGGCGGCCTGCGGCACCTCGTCACCCAGGCGAACGCCGCGCACGACGTATTCGGCCGCCACCTTGATCGCCTCGATCATGCTGACAGCGCTCGCCTTGCCAGTGCCGGCGATGTCGAACGCGGTGCCGTGATCCACACTGGTGCGAAGGATCGGCAGACCGAGCGTCACACTGACGGTCTTTTCAAAGTCCATCATCTTGGCGGCGATGTGCCCCTGGTCATGATACAGCGACAAAACCGCGTCGTAGCGGCCGATGCGCGCCATGTGGAACACGCTGTCCGCCGGCACCGGACCGCTGACGCGCATGCCACTGGCGTGGGCGGCCTCGATGGCCGGTTTGATGGAGTCCATTTCTTCGCGGCCGAACAGCCCATCCTCGCCGCCATGGGGATTGAGTGCGGCGACGGCGAGATGCGGGTCGGCAATGCCAAGCTGGCGCAGCGCCTTGATCGCCTTTTCGATGCCGGCGAGCGTGCGCTCGCGGGTAATCGACTGGCACGCTTGCACCAAGGACATGTGACGGGTCAGGAAGAAGATCTTCAGACCGCTGATGGTGAACATCGTCATTTCTTCACGCGCACCGGTGTGCTCGGCAAACATCTCGGTGTGGCCGATGAACGGGATCTCCGCCGCCTTCAGCGATTCCTTGTTGATCGGCGTCGTCGCGATGCCAGCAATCCTGTGCGCCATCGCCAGGTCGATCGAGGTGCGGATCGCCGCATAGGCGGCCTGGCCGCCGAGTGCCTGCACCTTGCCCATTTGCAGTGCGGCGGGATCGGCCGTGTTCTGATGCATGACGTCGATCACCGCCACCCGGTCGCTGATCGCCTCCGGCCCTTGGATGGAGTTCAGCGACGTCGGAAGACCGCAGACGGTCAACGCCTGCTGGAACACGCGCGCATCGCCGATCAGGAAACTGCGCGAGCATGCCTTCACCTCCGGTGACATCAGTGCACGCACGGCGATTTCCGGGCCGATCCCGGCCGGGTCGCCCATGGTCACCGCCAGAACCGGTCGCGTCTCGGCCATCTCGGCGTCTCCTTCCGCTTACCCGCGCTTCATAGCACAATACGGGCCGGGCAACGAACGGGAGGCAACGCATGCTCCGCATCTATGGTTCGGCTCGGTCCCGCGGTGTGCGCACCCTATGGATGGTGGGGGAACTGGGGCTGGAATACGAGCATCTGGACTATGCGCCACGGTCGCCGGCAACACGGACGCCAGAGTATCTGGCGCTGAACCCGAACGCTCGGGTACCAACCATCGACGATGACGGCTTTGTGCTGTCGGAATCGATGGCGATCAACCTGTATCTCGCGAAGAAGCACGGCAAGCTTTACCCGAAGGACGCGAAGAACGAAGCCGCCGCCTGGCAGTGGAGCTTTTGGGAGACCGACCGGCTCGACCGTCAGCTGACGACCTATGCCAACAACGCGTTCGTCCTGCCAGAGGCGCAGCGCGATGCTGCTGCTGCCAAAGCGGCGTGGGACGAGATTGCGCCGGCACTCGACGTGCTGGAGACGGCCCTCGGCAAGTCGCAATGGCTGGCCGGCAGCGAGTTCTCGATTGCGGATCTCAATGTTGCCGCCGCGATGGTGCGCGCGCTGTCGTTCGACCTCGGCAAATGGCCGAAGGTGCATGCGTGGCTGCATCGCTGCTGGGATAGGCCGGCGGGTCAGAAGGCGCTGGCGATGCGGCAATAGTGCCCGGCGCGGCAGCCTGGCTGCACGCCTGGGATTCGCAGGGTTTCCACCGCACCGGCACTGACGGCGATGAGGCCGGTGCGGCGTGGCTCGCGCGCGAGGCGACAGCGTTCGGCGCGCAGGTCAGTAGCGAGGAGTTTTCGCTGAACCGGATCGATCCCGTGTCGGCGTATGTCGAGGTGGATGGCCATCGGATCGAGGGGGTTCCGGTATTCGACGCGCCGCCTACGACCCGCGAGGGCGTCGGCGGTATCCTTGGCGCCGACATTGCAGTGGCCGAACTGGCGCCGCAGGCCGTCTACAGCGGAGAGTTCCGCAAGCTACGACGCGGGGGTTCGCATCGGGCGCTGATCGTCTTGTGTCAGGGAGAACATCCGGGTCTCGGGCTGCTGAATGCCGAGGCGTTTCGTGATCCGTATGGCGTGCCAGCCATCCATGTGCCGACCGAGGCACAAGTGAGGCTGCGCAATGGCCGCTCCGCGCGCGTTGTCGTCGACTATCGGCGCACGCCGGCAACGGCGCGCAATGTGGTGATCAGCATCGCTGGCACTGATCGCACGCGTCGGCCGGTTGTCGTGATGACGCCCCGCAGCTCATGGTGGCAATCGACCGCGGAACGCGGTGGTGGCCTGGTGTGCTGGCTTGAGTGCCTGCGCTCACTGTTGTCTGCACCACCAGTCGCTGACGTGGTGTTGACTGCCAACAGCGGGCACGAACTGGGTCATCTCGGCCTCGATGACTTCCTCGCACGTCGCCCAGGTTGGGAGCATGACGCGCTATGGCTGCACTGGGGTGCCAATCTCGGTGCCTCGGGTGGACGTCTCAGTGTCATGTCGTCGAGCGAAGAGCTTCGCACGCTTGCCGCAAGCGAACTGGAGCGAGTAGGACACCGGCCAGACGTCCTGGCTCCGGTGACACAGGTGCCAAGTGGCGAGACACGCGATATCCATCGGGCCGGCGGGCGCTATGTGACCTTGGTCGGCACCAATCCGTGGTTCCACCTGCCGCAGGATCGATTGCCACACTCCGTAGATACACTTGCAGTGACGCGAATTGCCGCTGGTGCAGCCCGACTGGCGCAGAGACTTGCCGGCTCCGGGTGAGCGATGAGACTGGGCTTTTGGGCGTCAGCGTGTCAGCCTGAAAGCGGCGGCAAGCAACAGAAGTGGGTGAGGAGCTGCAACTATGGTGCTGAAGATCGAACGGTTTCAGCCGGAGGGAATGAACGTCCGGATGTCTGCCGGCAAGCCGTCTTATTCGCACGTCGTGACGGTGAGCGGGACCGGCAAGCTTGTCTTCACGGCTGGCCAGCTCGCGCGCGACATCGACGGCAATTGCGTCGGCAAGGGTGACATGCGGGCGCAGATGGAACAGACGTTCCAGAATCTCGACCGTTGCCTCAAGGCTGCCGGCGCGACATGGGCTGACGTGGTAAAGACCAACACCTTTGTCACCGACTTCGACGAGTTCCAGAAATGCGCCGACGTGCGCATGCGGTATCTCGGCGTGGCCACGCCGACCAGCACGACGGTTGGTGTCACCCGTCTCGCTGGCCCGGATTTCATGATCGAGATCGAAGCGGTCGCTGTCGTCAATTCGCCTGACTGAACGGTCAGCCGCATCACGATGAGGATCTGCATTTTCGGCGCTGGCTCGGTCGGTGGCTATCTCGCCGGCTACCTCGCACAAGGCGGTGCCAATGTGTCGGTGGTGGCGCGCGGCGCGCATCTCGCCGCAATTCGGGTGCGCGGCCTGACGGTTGAGACGCCCGACAACTCGATCACCGTTCGCCTGCACGCCAGCGACCAGCCAGCGGATCTCGGTGCGCAAGATGCGGTCATCGTGACGGTGAAGGCCCCGGCACTGCCGTCTGTTGCCGCCAGCATTGCACCACTGCTGCACGCGGATACAGCGGTTGCCTTCGTCATGAATGGCATTCCCTGGTGGTATTTCCACGCCCACGGCGGCCGGTTCGAAGGACGACGATTGCCGCATCTCGATCCGGGCGACGCGCTGTGGCGCGCGGTCGGGCCGCAACGGGCGATTGGCGGCGTGTTCTGGCCGGCCTGCTCGGTTCCCGCACCAGGCGTCGTCCGTCTGCTGACGGGCGCCGGCCGCGGCACGGTGTTCGGCGAACCCGACGGATCGACGACACCGCGGCTCGAGGCGATTGCTGCGGCATTCCGCGCCGCCGACCTGCCGGTGACGCTGGTTCCCAATATCCGCGAACTGATATGGCAGAAACTCGCGTTCAACCTGAGCGCCGGTCCGATGTGCGTGCTGACGCAAACGGCCGTGCGGGCGACGCACGAGGAGCAAGCGCTGATCGAGTGTTCGCGGCGTATGCTGGCCGAGGCACAGGCAATAGCCTTGGCATTGGGCTATCGGCTCGACATCGACGCTGACCGCGTCGTCGCTACCAATATGCAACTCGCGCACCGGCCGTCGATCCTGCAGGATCTGGAAGCCGGCCGGCAGATGGAGGTCGATGCGCTCTACACGGTGCCGCTTGAAATGGCGCGGCTGATGCACGTGCCGACGCCGACGCTCGATCTGATCGTCGCCATGATCAGGCTGAAGGCGCGGGCAATGGGACTGTATCGGGCCTGAGCGGCTGCGTCACCCGTTACAGCGGCTGTGCCGCGACCCCGATCAGCCACGCGCGGGCATCGGTCGCCGACCACCAGCTCACCACCAGATGCGGTGCGTGGGCGGCGATCCGCAGCGCCTGCTCGGCGTCGCTTTCGACGAAGTGCGTGCAGCCCCAGCGGGTCGCCGTCTCCGCCTTGAAGCGGGCCACGGTGTCGGGCGTATGGGGAACATGGGGCGGGCGGCATTCCAAAGGCAGCGCGCCATGGCCCCAGCGCGCCAGCCAGCTCTGCGTCCGCTCCCGGTCCTCGTCTGGCCGACCGGTGATCACCACTGCCCGCTCGGGAGAGAAGAACGGCAGGCTGGCGAACGGCTCCAGGCCATGTCGCTGCAGCACCGCTTCCGCGATATCGCGCCGGTACACCGCATCGGGAACGTCCGGCAGGAAAACGCCATCGAGGTCCAGGCCATAGAACGGCAGCTCGGTCGTGCGATCCGGTCCGGCACCAGTGGCCCGTAACGCGCGTCCTGCGGGCGTCGCTTCACCGCGCTCCCAGGGAAAGCGCCACAGGGACCGCATCGCGTGTGACAGGTCGGGGACGTAGGTGGTGACCTCAGGATCATGCACCACGGCCAGCGTCAGGCAGTCGTGTCCTTCCCGCAGCAGTGCGGTCCGCGCCGCTTGCATGGTCTGGCCAGAACTGCAGCCGTCATCCACCAGCAGGATCCTGCCTCGCTCGATCGGAGGCGCGCCTATCCATGCCGTCCTGCCGCTGGAGCGATCGAAACTGATCATGGCCAATGGCAGTGCGAGAATGCCGGCGGCCATGGTTGCCGGGACCAACCCGCCCCGCGCAATTCCGACCACGGCATCGGGCTGCCACCGCGCGGCACGATCCAGCAACGCGGCGATCATTCGCTCGGTCTGGTCGTAGCCGAGAAACATCGGCATTTCTGCGGTATTCAGCCCTTTCCATTCGCGTGACATTTGCGCTTTCTTGCTTCTTGTCAAACCGGGTGCGTTGGTGTACCAGCGTGTGTGTTACCGAAATTAACCTCTGGCGCGCCCGCCTGGACGCGCCCTTTCTTTTGCAGCGGCAGTGCGGTCTGCCCGAGTACCCAGCCTTCCCAACGGCTGATCCATGGATCGGGGGACGGCACGGTATCCGGTCGGTTCCCCGCCAGGACGTTCAGCACACAGAGGACCCCGAGGACGCAGTCGAACCGGTCCTCCCCAGCGGCATCGGCGCCGAAACCATCGGCAGCAGCGTGTCGGAGGTCCGGGTCTGGGGCAACGTCGAGGCGGCTCATTGCTTCGATAAGCCGACCGGCAGCGGCGACCCGGTCGGACTGCCGGCGCTTGCTGCCCTGCAACCGAATGCCGAGGTGTCGTAGCGCCTCGGCGGGATAGGTCTCGGCCACGGCGATCGCGCCGGGTGCGAGCAGCCCACGATACGGGCCAGCGAAGGGCCATAGCCGGATCTCATGCAACGCTGGCAGTAGCAGATGCTGCCAGGCAGCGATCGCCGCCTTGCCCGATTGATTCGCGCCCAAGGTCCAGAACAAGGGGGCGCCGGCCGGACGCTCAGCGGTGGCGCGATCGCAGGCGCGGGACAGGCTCAATGCTCCATCCAGCCCCAGCGCGATCGCGTGCGCCGCGCGCGTCATCCCACGCATGCCGCGCGCGGGGTAGAAAGGCCGCCCTGGTCCGATCTCGGCCAAGGTGGCGCAGACCTGGAAGAAATCCGGCCGCGTCGCGGTCGTGGTCAGGAAATGCAGGAAATCTCGTTCCGGCAACGCGGCGGCATAGGCCCGCGGCAGCCCAATCGGCAGATCGACACCGAGCGCCACGGCGCCACCGGACGCGGCGTTGCGCAGGCGGGCAAGCAGCGTGCCGACCTCACCGACCAACGATGGTGCTGCCAGGAGCCACCCATCGCCTTCGCGCCGGGCTACCGCGATCCAGCGTTTGCGCGGATCGACGCTCCAGTCGGCATGCGCGACAATCGTGGCGCTATGCAGGTGCAAGGACATGGAAGAACACGCGATGGCCTACCGCTACCCACCGCTCGCACGCAAGCTGCATTGGGCGACGGCAGCCCTCGTCGCTGTCATGATCGGTCTCGGCTTCTGGATCACCTGGTTCGAACCGAAGAACGCGACACTGAAGTTCGCGCTGTACGACGTGCACGAGAGCACCGGCGTCCTGGTGTTCGTGCTTGTGCTCGCAAGGCTGTTGCGCCGGATGGCCAATCCGCCAGCGCCGCTTCCATCCACCGTGCCAAAGCTGGTCCGCGCTGCCGCCCACGCCAACCACTTGCTGCTCTACGCGCTGCTGTTGCTTCAGCCGGTGCTTGGCTTCCTTGCCACCAACGCGTGGGGATTTCCGTTCCGTTGGGCACGCCTCATTCCCTTCCCCTCGCCGGTGGGCAAGGATGAGGCTCTGGCGCCGGTGTTGTCCGACCTGCACTTGGCGGGAGCGATCCTGCTTCTGCTGCTGATCGGCGCGCATCTCGGCGGCGCCTTCTTCCATGGGGTCATTCGGCGCGACGGTGTCGTGCAGCGAATGCTATAGGGGCTTCTGCGCGCGCTCCAAGAGGCGGGCGAAAAGGCCCGGCTTTTTTGCAGGCTTCGGCACTGCCGCTTTCTCCTTCGCGCGTGTTTCCGCTTCCTGCTGGCGCTGCTTGCTGCTGAGCCACTTCTCCAGGCTCATGCCAGCCTTCGCGGCGCGCTTGGCCTCGTAGGCGCGCTTGCCTTCGCTCAGGTTCTTCGGCGTCTTCAAGGCAGTCCCCCGCTGATCCGCCCGTTTTTCGCAGGCCCGCGTGCGCCGTTCAAGGCCTTGGCGTCCGCTGATTACTGCTGCCACTATGCCACTAGATCATGTTGAGGACGCAATGCCCTTTCTGACGGAACCTGAGCCCGAGCGCGGCGCACTCCTGCCGGTGATGCCAGGCATCTCCCGTATCGTCGCCGCCAATCCCGGGCCGATGACGTACTACGGCACCAATACCTATCTGATCGAGACACAGGACGGTCTGGCGGTGCTGGACCCGGGTCCCGAAGGACACCCGGAACATGTCGAGGCGATCCTCCACGCTGCTGGTCAGAACATCAGCCTGATCCTGGTGAGCCACACGCACCACGATCATGTCGGGGCGGTGCCGGCCCTGAAGCAGGCGACCGGTGCGCCGACCGTCGGCTTCCGCGTCAGCGGCGACGACGGCTTCGACGCCGACATCAAGCTGGCCGATGGCGACCGCATCGCCGGGATGACGGCGATCCATACGCCCGGCCACGCATTGGATCATCTATGCTTTGCCCTGCCGGCCAGTGACGGCACTGCTGTGCTGTTCAGTGCGGATCATGTCATGTCATGGTCCACCAGCGTGGTCAGCCCGCCAGGCGGCAACATGCAGGACTACTTCGCCAGTCTCCGGCTACTGCAGCAGCGGACCGACGATGTGTTCCTGCCGGGCCACGGTCCGCCACTGCCCGAGCCGCGCAATCTGGTGCGCGAGATGCTGACGCACCGCATGATGCGCGAGCAGGCGATCCAGCGGAAACTCACGCAGGGCCCGGCCGGCACGTATACGCTGATGGACACGCTGTATTCACAGGTGCATCCACGCCTGCGCCGCGCCGCCGAACGCAATGTGCTGGCTCATCTGCTGAAGCTCGAGGCGGAGGGCAAGGTGCGTCGCGATGGGGAGATGTGGCAGGCGGCGTCATAAGCCGAGATTTGCTACTCCATCCGCCAGCCGCGATCCCGCAGCATCACCGGCGTATGGGTCTGCGCCTTACGCTCGGCCTCGTCCAGCGCCAGCCATTCCCGCAAACGCTCCAGTACGCGTCGTGTCGGCATGGCGAGATCGAGCGCCAGGGCTTCGTGCATCGGGTAATAGCGCAGCTCTTCCAGTTCGCCGTCCCCACCGAGCGAGCCGCTGACGTGCCGCGCGTCCACGACGAAGAACCGCGCGTTGAAGCGGATTGGACTGGGCGGCGGCGTGACCGCGCGGGCGAGCAGATACAGGACGTCGAGCCGCGGCGGATGGCCCAACGTTAGGCCAGTCTCCTCGTGCAGCTCGCGGGCCGCGGCTACGCCGAGACCGTGCGCCAATCGGGCATTGGCGCTCTTGCGCAGCAGATGTTCGGTATGCGGCGCGAGCGGCATGGCACTCGGCGCATCGAGATCGACACGATCCACCGCGCCGCCCGGGAACACCAGCCGGTTCGGCATGAAGCGATGCTTTGCACCGCGCATGCCCATCAGCATCGACACGTCGTCGCCCTCGCCGCGGTAGACGACAAGGCTCGCGGCATGGCGCGGGCGCACCGCGCGCGGACGCAGCGGTGTCTGCTGGTCGACCAGCGTCGCATGGCGGACGTGGTCTTCAGGCAAGATCGAAGCCTCGCGTCCTGAGGTAGGCGGCGAAGCCGAACCGCTCCGGAACCGAGAGTTGGCGAGCCACGTTTTCACTCCAACCGACACCCTCGCGCGGCGGGTAGACGTCGTTGTTCTTCAGGCCGCCTGGCGCCACCGGTTCGCGCGCGCGCCGTCGTTCGTCGTATTTGCGCACATGATCCGGCATCGCACTGTCGTCATAGCGTTCGCGGTGTACCACCACCGAAGGCGGCAGCCGCATGGACACCGGGCGGCGGAACACCGGCCAACCCACACTGAGGCCCGCGACCGGATACACGCCTGGCGGCAACGCAAGCAGTGGCGTGACGCGCTCGATATGGCTGCGCACATAACTGATCGGGCAGGAACCCAAGCCCACCGCCTCGGCGGCCGCCATGAACTGTGCCATGGCCAGCGAGCAGTCCACCGCGGTGTTCAGGAACGTATCGAGGTTGTTGTTGGCGTGCGGCAGTCCATGCTGCTCGCACAGGCGCTGGTTGCGCCGCATGTCGCCGCACCAGACCAGGAACACCGGCGCTGTGGCGATCCAGTCCATGGTGCCGATCCAGTCGGCGATCTGCTTGATGCGTGCGCGGTCGCGCATAACGATAACGGAGTACTGCTGCAGGTCGGACTTAGTCGGGGCCGACTGCGCTGCAGCGAGCAGCGCGTCGAGCAACGAGTCAGGCACCGGCTGATCGGTGTAGCGCCGTGTCACCCGGCGATCGAGCAGTGGCGCTATCTCAGGCGGCACGTCGATATCGGGCAGATCGATCCCGAAGCGAGCCTGCAACAACGCCGCACCATCGACCATCATGCACCTCTGCCTGTCGCGTCGCACACTTGCCGGAATGCCGCGCCCGCGCAAGGCTGCGCGCTGTCAGGAAGGAGATGTCCATGCCGGCCCCGTACGCGACGCATCGCGCGCAAATGAAAGCCATTCTGCTCGCCTGGGGCATGCCCGAGGACAATGCCCAGACCACCGCCGATATCCTCTCCTGGGCCGACCTGCACGGTGTGGACAGCCACGGCATGTCGATGCTGCCGGGCTATGATCGGTTGCGGCGCAATGGCCGAGCGAAGATGGATGCGCGGCCGAAGATCGTGAAAGAGACGCCGATCTCCGCTTTGGTCGATGGCGGCGGAGGACTGGGACACGTGCCGGCGCACTTCGCCATGCAGACGGCGATCGACAAGGCCAAGGCCTCCGGCATGGCCATTGCCGCAGTGCGCAACTCGGCGCATTTCGGCGCGACAGGCTACTACACGCTGATGGCGGCGAAGCAGGGGTTGATCGGCATGGCCTGCACGTCGGCCTCTGGCATCCAGGTGGCGCCGACGTTCGGCAAGGAGGCGAAGCTGGGCACGGATCCCTGGTCGTTCGCCGCACCTTCGGGCGAGGACAACCCGTTCCTGCTGGACATGGCGACGACGACGGTGGCGGCGGGGCGCATCCGCAATAAGGCGAATGAAGGGCAGCAATGTCCGCCCGGCTGGGTGTTGAGCAAAGATGGTCTGCCAAGTACGGACCCGCTGGAGGCGCGCGAGAAGGGCGGCTTTCTCACCTCTCTCGGCGGATCGCCAGAAAACTCCAGCTACAAGGGCTATGGACTTGCGGCGATGGTGAACATCCTGGCGTCGTGCCTGTCGGGCTCGACGCTGGTCACGGACCCCGAGCACACGAAGAAGCCGCAGGGAATGGACATCGGCCATTTCTTCATGGCGATCAACCCGACGCTGTTCCGGGAGAGCGACGAGTTCCAAAACGATGTCGCGCGGTTCTGCAACGACCTGCGTTCGACCAAACCGGTGGATCCGGCGCAGCCGGTGATGGTGGCCGGCGATCCACAATGGAAAAATGCCGCCAGGCGCATGGAGGAGGGCATACCGGTCGGGCCAGGTCTGCTCGGCCAGGTGCGACAGATCGCCCAGGCGAGCGCCGCACCTTGGTTGCTGGACTGAAGAATCCAGCGGCAGCCCGCTCACGCTTCTAAGAGGAACACCCGCCTCTTCCGTCTCTGCTATCTTCACGCAGCTTCACCTGAAGCGAATGGCGACGTCCGGCCTGACGAATGAAGTCAAAGCGGGCGCAGACATCGGGAGGTTGCGTGTTCCAGTCCTTTTATCTGTCGCGGCGGTGGGTGCTGTGGGCTTCTCCCGGCGCGGCGCTGATTTTGCTTGTGACCTGGTACAAGGTCCAACTCGACGTCAGAATCAACGAATGGTTCGGCGATTTCTATAATCTGATACAGAAGGCTCTGAGCAAGCCCAACACGATTACGCTCGACGAGTACATGGAACAGTTGGCCACTTTCGGCACGATTGCCGGCCTCTACGTCACTGTCGCCGTGTTTACGGACTTTTTCATCAAGCATTACGTGTTCCGCTGGCGAACGGCAATGACCGAGTACTATGCGGCACATTGGCACACACTCCGTGCGATAGAAGGCGCGTCGCAGCGCGTGCAGGAAGACACGATGCGGTTTGCCCGCCTCGTCGAGGGACTGGGCGTCAGCTTCATGCGGAGCGTCATGACGTTGTTCGCCTTTCTGCCGATCCTTTGGACGCTGTCGGAAAAGATCACTGAGTTGCCCTGGATCGGTCCGATCAGTCATTCGCTGGTCTGGGTGGCAATCGTCTTCGCACTAGCGGGAACCGTGCTGATGGCGGGGGTCGGCATCAAGCTGCCAGGGCTGGAATTCGAGAATCAGCGCGTCGAAGCGGCGTTTCGCAAGGAGCTCGTCTACGGCGAGGATGACCGGGAGCGTGCCACCCCGGATCGGTTCAGTGCGCTGTTCGCGGATGTACGGCGGAATTACTTCCGCCTGTTCTTTCATTACATGTATTTCGACGTAGCCCGATACGCCTATCTGCAGTTCGGCGTGCTGGTTCCCTATATCGCCCTTGGACCTACTTTGGCGACCGGCGCCATAACACTCGGCGTGATGCAACAGATCGTCCGCGCCTTCGGCAGGGTGGAATCCTCCTTCCAATATCTGGTCAACAGCTGGACAACGATCGTCGAGTTGATTTCCGTATACAAGCGTCTGCGTGCCTTCGAGCGCCGCATCGCCGACGTCGTGCCGGGAAGCGAAGCGCCGCTGCACGACGCGGGCGTGGTGTAAAGCAATCAGCGGAAGGCGCGCCACATCCTCTCTGGTCTACCAACGTGCCGGACTCATCTCCCACTACGAAAGGAAGATCGAACATGGCACGAGAGCAAGAGAACAAGGCGGTTGTCGGTCGCTGGTTCAGCGAGTTTTGGGGCAGTCCGTGGAATCCTGCGATTATCGATGAACTTACAACCCCTGACATGCTCCTCCAATATTCGCTGCATGCACCGCGTCGCGGTCGCGATGATGTTCGAAGCTTTATGATGGGCTTTCGTGAGGCGTTCCCCGATCTCAATTTCTGGGGCACTGCTGATCTGATCGCCGAGGGCGACTATGTCGTCGGACGTTGGGAAGGCGGCGGGACGCACACGGGGCCGGCATTCAGCGATTTTCTCGCGGGTTCGCTCCCGGCCGGATCCGGCCGCAAAATGCGGTTCACCGGCACGACCGTGCTGCGTGTGCAGAACGGCCGGATTGCGGAGGAGATAGGTCTCGATGACGGCGTGACCGCGCTTCAGCAGCTCGGGCTGTTGCGGGCCGCGTGATCCTGGCGAAACATCGGTCGCGTTAAGCGTCTGCCTGGCGCGACCGCTGAACCGACCGCGGCGTTGGCGCCGCTACACCACCAGCGCCGCGCGTTCGCCCGCCGCCCGCGCCCAGGCGGCATCCATGTCCTCATCGAACAGTTCGGTGAGCTTCTTCATCATCGTGCCGCCGAGTTCTTCGGCGTCCACGATGGTCACCGCGCGACGGTAGTAGCGTGTCACGTCATGGCCGATGCCGATGGCGATCAGCTCCACCTGGTCACGGTTCTCGATGTCGCGGATCACTTCCCGTAGATGCTTCTCCAGGTAGTTGCCCGGATTCACCGACAGCGTCGAGTCATCCACCGGCGCGCCATCACTGATCACCATCAGGATGCGGCGATGCTCGGGGCGCACCAGCAGGCGGCGATATGCCCAGAGCAACGCCTCGCCGTCGATGTTCTCTTTCAGCAGCCCCTCGCGCAGCATCAGCCCGAGATTCTTGCGCGCGCGACGCCAGGGTGCATCGGCGGCCTTGTAGACGATGTGGCGCAGGTCGTTCAGTCTGCCGGGGTTGCGCGGCTTGCCTTCCTGCACCCATTTTTCCCGACTTTGCCCGCCCTTCCAGGCGCGCGTGGTGAAGCCGAGTACCTCGACCTTGACCGCGCAGCGCTCCAGCGTGCGCGCGAGTATGTCGCCGCACATCGCCGCCACCGTGATCGGCCGCCCGCGCATCGATCCGGAATTGTCGATCAGCAGGGTGACTACTGTATCGCGAAACTCCATGTCGAGTTCACGCTTGTAGGACAACGCCTGCAGCGGATTGACCACCACGCGCGACAGCCGCCCTGCGTCCAGCAGGCCCTCGTCCAGATCGAATTCCCAGGCGCGCGTCTGTTGCGCCAATAGCCGGCGCTGCAGGCGGTTCGCCAGTTTCGAGATGACCCCTTGCAGATGCTGCAACTGCTGATCCAGTTGCTGACGTAACCGCGTCAGTTCATCGGGATCGCACAGCTCTTCTGCCTCGATCTCCTCGTCGTGCAAACGCGTGTAGGCGCGATACAGCGCTTCGTTGTCTGGGTTTGGCCGTTCACGCCGCGGCTGCGGTCCGCCCGGCCGGTCGTCGCCTTCCGCCACGGCGGCTTCTTCGTCCGACTCAGTGCCTTCGTCGTCTGCCGCGTCCCCTTCCATTTCCTCCGGGTTGGCGCCCAGCATGCTGTCCTGTTCGGACTCGCTCTGTCCCGAACCATCCTGCTGTTCGTCCTGCTCGCCAGACTGCTCGCCGCCTTCTTCGCCTTCCTCGGTCTGGTCCTCGGGGTCGGCGTCCGCCTCCGCCTCGGCGAGATCGAGCGCTGCCAGAAGCTTGCGCGCGGCGCGCGCATACGCGGTCTGGTCGTCCTGCGCATGGCTCATCTCGGCAAGTGCGGCGTCGGCCATATCGCCCAGCGTGTCACGCCACATCTCGAGGATGCGGCGTGCTGCCTCCGGTGACCGCTGACCCGACATCTGCTCGCGCGCCAGCAGCGTCAGCGCCGCCTGTACCGGCAACTGGTCCTTGCGCGTCATCCGGTCGTAGCCTTCGGCCTCGCACTCCTCGGCAAGCTTCGACTGGAGGTTCGCCGCAACACCGGCCATGTGGCGCGAGCCCACGACCTCGACGCGCACCTGTTCAAGTGCATCGTAGACGTCCTTCGCCTCGCGCCGTGCAGGCATCCGTGCAGCGTGAACGCTGTCGTCATGGTGGCGCAAACGCAGCGCGATGGCGTCGGATTGCCCGCGCAGCCGAGCCATCTCCTGCGGCGGCAAGGCGCGCGTAGGCAGCGGCAGGCGCGCACGCTTACCGGACACACCTGAGGGTCCGGGCTGGAACGCCACCTGTACATCCGGCACTTCCGCGATTGCGCGGAGTACGCCGGCAGTTGCGCGCTTGAATTCTTCCGTTCGGGTATTGTCTTTGTTCGTGCCGCTCATCGTTTGGCCACTGCTGTCATTGCCAGCGAAGCGAAACAATCGCGGTGGGCGTTGCGCACGCGGGCCGGCATCGTTTCGTCGCTGCTCCTCGCAATGACTTCCTGGATCAATTGAACTTCCGTGTGGTGAACCCGCCGGTCGGGATCTCCTCGTTGAAGCAGCGCTGGTAGTACTCGCCCACCGTCGCCCTCTCGGCCTCGTCGCACTTGTTGAGGAAGGTGACCCGGAACGCGAACCCGACGTCGCCGAAAATGCGCGCATTCTCCGCCCAGGTGATCACGGTGCGCGGCGACATCACGGTGGAAATATCGCCGTTGATGAAGCCGGCGCGGGTCAGGTCTGCGAGCGCCACCATCGCCTCGATGCGCTTCTTCGTCGCCGCATCCTTGGCATCGGCCCCCAGCTTCGCGATCACGATCGAGGTTTCCATCGCGTGTGGCAGGTAGTTCAGCGTGGCGACGATGTTCCAGCGGTCCATCTGCCCCTGATTGATCTGCTGCGTGCCGTGATAGAGGCCGGTGGTGTCGCCGAGCCCCACCGTGTTGGCGGTGGAGAATAGCCGGAAGGACGGATGCGGCCGGATAACCCGGTTCTGGTCCAGCAGCGTCAGCTTGCCCTCGACCTCCAGCACGCGCTGGATCACGAACATCACGTCGGGCCGGCCCGCATCGTACTCGTCGAACACCAGAGCGCAGGCGTGTTGCAGGCACCACGGCAGGATGCCCTCGCGGAACTCGGTCACCTGCTTGCCATCCTTCAGCACGATCGCGTCCTTGCCGATCAGGTCGATGCGGCTGATATGGCTGTCCAGGTTGACGCGGATGCAGGGCCAGTTCAGCCGTGCAGCGACCTGCTCGATATGCGTTGACTTGCCGGTGCCGTGGTAGCCTTGGATCATGGTGCGTCGGTTGAAGGCAAAGCCGGCAAGGATCGCCAACGTGGTCTCGCGATCGAACTTGTAGGCCGTATCGACATCGGGCACGTGCTCGGTGCGCACCGAGAACGCCGGTACGACCATGTCGGTATCGATATCGAACGCCTCGCGCGCCGACACCTTGCTGTCGGGCAGGTCTATCGCAGAGGTCGGGCGAATTTCGGCCAGAGTGGCAACCTTGTTCATCGGCTGGTCGGTTCCTGTTTGGATCGTTGAAAAGTCTAACTTCGGCTCACGCTGGCGCAAGAGCGCCGGCTAGCCCGCCGCCGCCACGCTGGGCGCCGGCATCAGGCGCGAGCGAATTGCGGCGTAAGCCAGGTTAATCGTCTTGAGTCGCTCTTCGGCGTCGCGATCGCCACCGTTGGCGTCAGGATGGTGTCGCTTCGCCAGTTCCTTGTAGCGGGTCTTTACCGCTTCCAACGTCGTGGGCCAGCTCAGCCCCAACGTCGCCAACGGCTCCCGCAGTTCGGGCGGTGTCTGCTGTGGCGACTGCGCCGATCCGCGCTTTACGCGGCCGGCGGCAAGAAGATGCAACGGATCGCGCAACAACTCCTCATCCCAGGCGGCGGCACGGCCGAGCCGGCCAAGCGGCCACGAGGGACGCTGCCACGCAGTATCGGCGCGAAGCTGCGCCTCGATCTCACCGGGCGACATACCTTTGTAGTAGTCCCAGGTCGAATTGTAGGCACGAACATGCTCGAGGCAGAACCACCAGTAATCCTTCAGATTCCGACGCGACTTGGGCGCGCGGTATTCGCCAAACCGCTCGCAGCCGGGCATATCGCACGGCCGGCCGGGCGGCGCGGTTGGGTCGGGAGCGAAAGCCCTGGTCCTGGGGACGCGGTGGCTCATGATGCCCTTATGGGCAGCTTACTGGGCGCTGGCAACTGGGTCTTGGCGCTGTCAGGAGAACGTCCGATATGTCGGCAATGCAATCCCGTGCTGCAAGGCTAGAGGCCGTTCTTGAGCAGGCTTTTTCGCCCACGCTGTTGCGCATCGAGGACGATAGCGCGCGGCATGCTGGCCACGCGGGTGCGCGGCCGGGTGGCGAGACGCATTACAACGTGCTGCTGGTCTCCGGGCGTTTTCGTGGCATGGGCCGCCTGGCGCGGTCACGCGCAGTGCATGCGGTGCTCCAAGCCGAATTCTCCGCCGGGATGCATGCGCTGTCGCTGACGCTGCGAACGCCGGAGGAAGCGGCGGCTCCTATCGAGCGAGAAAATCCTTCCAGCTAAGTGCCGCCATCGGTCGCAGTTTTGCAAGAATCTGCTAAGGCTGAGCCGAGTGGCGAGAGGAAGAAGCCATGACTGCGGCCAAGGAAATGGATCGGGTGGATCGCGAGATCCTGCGCCTGCTCGCGACAGACGCCTCACTCTCGCTTGCCGAAATCGCGGACCGCGTCGGGCTTACATCCACCCCTTGCTGGAAGCGCATCCGTCGGCTCGAGCAGGAGGGGGTCATCCGCGGCCGGGTCGCCACCATCGATCCGGTCAAGGTCGGCCTGCCGGTATCCGTGTTCGTCGCAGTAGAGACGGCAGATCATTCCAGTGACTGGTTACAGCGCTTTGCCGAGGTGGTGCGCTCGATGCCGGAGATTGTCGATGCCTGGCGCATGAGCGGCGACGTCGATTACCTGATGCACGTCGTGGTGCCGGATATCGCTGCCTATGATGACTTTTACCGCCGCCTGATCGCGGCGTTGCCGCTGCGCAACGTCACCAGTCGGTTTTCCATGGAGCGGCTCAAGGCAGCGCCATTGCCGATCTGAGCGACAACCATTTCTTAGCCTGCACGTGGTCTTCTGTCGGCAGTTACACAGGGGGCAGCCGTGCCGGGCAGTCGATTGATCAACCGGAATGTCGTCGCTGGCAGCGGGCGCACCAGCATGCGCCTGGAGCCGGAACTGTGGGAAGCACTGGCCGAGATCTGTCGGCGAGAACGGCAGGACATCAACCACCTGGTCCGCCAGATCGAAGGTGTCGGGCATGACGGGGGGCGAACCAGCGCGGTTCGCGTGTTCGTGCTGCAATATTTCCGCGCAGCCGCCAGCGAATCAGGCCACCTCGCCACCGGTCACGGGCCATTGGACCAGCGGTCGCTCCCTTCCAGCTTCGCGCGACACGCCGCTTAGCATGGCTCGGAGACTCTGGTATCCCTATCTGGTGCGTTTGTACTGGTAGTCCTCGCGCTCACCCGTCCCAGCCCGCAGCCCGGGGGGCATCGGTGCCCGCGTTTCGTTGACCTTGGCGTGCACATCGAGCGCCGCCTGGTCCTGCCATAGCTCCAGCAGTGCCAGCTTGTCGGGATTCAACACGCTCTGGAAGACCTCGAACTGCTGGCAGCCCGGCTCCTGCGCGACCTCGGCACAGCGTGAGCGGAACGCCTGAGCAAGCTCCGCGCCCTTGCCAGGTGCGGCGTTGATCGTGACGACGAGCCTGACCGGCATGGTGCTTCCTCCCAAGTGTGATCGTGTTCCAGGCGATGATGGCGGCGTTGCCCAGCGCGTCAAGCTGCGAGCGGAGCGTCCGGTCGTGTGAACCGTCTCACTGCCGAATGCTCCCGACCCCCCTCTGCCATGTCCGATTGGTTGCAGAACCATGGCCCGCTCTGGGTCAACGGGCGGACCCACATTGGGGTCATCGCCGGAATCAACGGTATGAACCTAAAGGTTCATGACCCTGCACCGAAGAATGTCGGCAAGGTTGACTGGCGTTCGCTCGATACTTGGTACGCTAGCTCGGACGTGGTCTCGCGCGACACGGCCCCTGGTGTTCAGACAGTCTTTCTCTACTGCCCGTAACTAGATTGCGCGGCTGGAATTGGTCAGTCGCGGTGATCGAGCCCGATATCCAGCACGGTCACGCTGTGCGTCAGCCAGCCAACAGACAGCAGGTCCACGCCAGTTGCTGCAATCGCCGGGGCCGTGTCTGGCCGGATCCGTCCTGACGCTTCGGTGATCGCACGTCCGCCAACGATCTCAACCGCCTGTCGCAGCGTCTCAAGTCCCATGTTGTCGAGCAGCACGGCATCCACACCCAGCGCCATCGCCTCCTGCAGTTGCACCAGCGTGTCCACCTCCAACTCGATCTTCACCAGATGACCGACCCCCGCACGCGCTCGTTCCACCGCAGCGCGCACGCCACCGGCGATCGCCACGTGGTTGTCCTTGATCAGCACCGCGTCATCGAGGCCGAACCGGTGATTCGACCCGCCGCCCACGCGGACGGCATATTTTTGCGCCGCACGCAGCCCTGGCATCGTCTTGCGGGTGCACACCACCTGCGCGTTGGTGCCTGCGATCGCATCGACAATGCCCCTTGTGGCCGAGGCGACGCCGGACAGGTGGCAAAGGAAGTTCAGCGCAGTCCGCTCGGCCGTCAGCACCCCACGTGCCGGGCCGCGTATCACTGCGATCAGGTCGCCATGCGCAAGGCGGCTGCCATCCGGCCGCTCCACCAACGTCTCAATCGCTGGATCGATCAGGCGGAATGCAGTGGTGGCAAAGTCCAGCCCCGCGACGACGCCCGCCTGACGCGCCACCAGCGCGCACTCGGTTCGCACGCTCGCCGGCACGATGGCGTCGGTCGTCAGGTCGCCGGCACGACCAAGGTCCTCCAGCAGTGCCGCGCGCACCGCCGGTTCGACCATGATCGCGGGAAGGGCAGGGATCATCGCACTGCCAGCATGCGCTCGACGGCCTGGCGGGCGCGCACCGCCACGGCTGGATCAATGGTTACCTCGTGGCGCATTTCTTCCAGAGCTGTCCGGATATTGGACAGCGTAATACGCTTCATGTGCGGGCAGAGATTGCAGGGTCGAACGAACTCGACATCGGGGTGATGCACCGAGACGTTGTCGGCCATCGAGCACTCGGTGATCAGCACAACCTTCGCGGGCTTCTGCTTGCCGACATAGCCGGACATGTCGGCGGTCGATCCGGTGAAGTCGGCCTCGGCCACCACTTCGGGCGGACATTCGGGATGCGCCAGCACCACCACGCCGGGATTCTCTTCACGCAATTCGCGGATCTGCGCCGCGGTGAACCGCTCATGCACCTCGCAGTGGCCCGCCCAGGTGATGATCTTCACTCCAGTCTGCGCCGCGATGTTCTGCGCCAGGTATTCGTCCGGCAGCATGATCACCCGATCGGAGCCCAGGGATTCGATCACTTTCCGGGCGTTGCCCGAGGTGCAGCAGATATCGGACTCCGCCTTTACCGCGGCCGAGGTGTTCACGTAGGTCACCACCGGCACCCCAGGATAACGCTCGCGCAGCAGCCGGACGTCGGCTGCCGTGATGGACTCCGCCAGAGAGCAACCGGCGCGCAAATCCGGGATGAGCACGGTCTTGGCCGGATTCAGCAGCTTGGCAGTCTCAGCCATGAAGTGGACGCCGGCCAGCACGATCACGTCGGCATCGACTTTCATCGCCTCGCGTGCCAGTGCCAGGCTGTCGCCGACAATGTCGGAGACGCAGTGGAAGATCTCGGGGGTCATGTAGTTGTGACCGAGGATCACCGCGTTCCGCCGGCGCTTCAGCGCCAGGATGGCATCGATGTCGTCGGCGAACACCGGCCACTCCATAGGAGGAACAACCGCCTTCACGCGGTCGTACAGCGGAGCAGTGCGGGCGATTGTGTCTGCGTAAGACATCCTGGACCCCCTTATGCTCGATATGAGCATTTCATGTCCTTATACTAGTGATGAGCATAAGGGTGTCAAGGGTCGGCTTTCCCTGGATGGGCAATCTCGAAGTCATGTTGCCTTGAGCGGGTCTCAGACGCATGCTGAGAGCGGCTTGGGAGGAGAGAACATGCTGTATGAGCTGCGTATCTATGAGTGCGTGCCCGGCCGGCTGCCGGACCTGTTGAAGCGCTTCGACACGATCACGCTGAAGCTGTGGGAGAAGCACGGGATCCGCCAGGCCGGCTTTTGGACAACTGTCATCGGTGAATCGAACCAGACGCTGTATTACTTTGTCGTCTGGGATTCGCTCGCCGAGAGGGAGAAGAAGTGGAACGCGTTCGGCGTCGATCCGGAGTGGATCAAGGCACGCGCTCAGACGGAGGCGAACGGGGCGATCGTCGCCAACGTCAAGAACTTCATCCTGGCCCCGACGTCATTTTCCGCGGTGAAGTAGCCGCGCAGGGCTGCCGGTCGATATGCCGGCGGCCGCCGCATGGCTGTGTGATAAGCGGCGCCAGAGCATGGCGCCGTTTTGCATTTGCTGCGCTACCAACATAGGACATGCAACATGTGTCTTGCGCTATCTTGAATTGAAACCGAGGCTGCATCGACTTACCGGCTGGACACAGTGATGCCACTGCGCAGAGCCGGCTTTTTGAATCTGCTTGATCTTACGCGGGCAACCCCGCTGCCAACAGATGCTGCTCCAGGCGCGTCCTGCGCTCGGCGTCGCGGTATGGATATCGTGCGGCGTGCACCGATGCACGGAAGGACGGATTGACTTCCAGGACCTTTCGCGCCGCTTCGCGCGAATCATCGACTTTGCCCAAAGCGGCGAGCGCAGCAGCCAAGGGGATTGCGGCCGCGGTGTACCGAGGGCTTTCGCGCATCGCGATCTCGCCCCACTGCGCCGCCTCTTCGTACATGCCGCATGTGTAGTGCCCGACGCACAGCGACGTATGATAAAAGAATGCCAGTGGGTCTTGCGGTGACAATGAGAGCGCCCGTTCGGCACGTTCGATCGCGCTTTGTCCGTCGCCAATATAACTATAGGTCGGCGCACTCCGACCCCACGCCCAGGAATTGCTCGGGCTGGCGGTGGTTGCCCGATCGAACAACGACAATGCTGCGTCGTAGTCGCGGAACAGGTACGACTTGTAGTGCCCCAGCAGCGACAACGCCCACGGGTTGCTGCCGTCGCGGGCTACTGCCGCTTCGGCCAATCGTACAGACTCACGGCTGTCTGCATTCGCGTCGGGCGACCAACCCTGGCCGATACGCAAGCCGTGCCATTCGGCTGCCAGCGCATAGGCGGTGGCATAGCTGTCGTCGAGAGCAATCGCCCGCTGTACCAGGGCTCCAGCCCGGGAGAACTCACTCTCGTCCAGACGCCAGAGCAGCGCCAGCGCCTGCAGGAAATAATCATAAGCATCCATGCTCTCCGGGCGCTTGAGAAACGCCTGCTGAATCTCCACTTCTCGCACACGCGGCGCGACAACGCCAACGATCTCCACCACGATGCGGTCCTGGATATCGAACAGATCCTCGGTTTCGAAGCTGAAGGTTTGCGCCCATTGGACGAGCCCGGTCTCGGTGTCCGCAAGCTCGGCTGCGATCCGCAGTCGCGAACCCCTGCGACGGACGCTGCCCGACAGCACGTATCGGACGTCAAGATCACTGCCGACACGTCGAACTTCGACTTCCCTGCCGCGATAGACCAGCGTGGAGCTGCGCGAGATCACCAGCAGATCCTTTAGCCCCGCGAGCGCTCCCACGATGTCCTCAACCAGGCCATCGCCAAAGTAGGATTGCTCCGGATCAGGGTCCAGCGTTCGGAATGGCAGGACCGCTATCGAGGGCTGTCGCCGCAGAGAGCTGCGTACAAGGCGCGGGCCGCCCGGGTCGCCGTTGGTGATCACTCTGAAAGCGCGCACTGGGGTCTGGATGTTCTTGAGAGCAAGATTGCCTAGATCGACAGTTGGCAATTCCAGATTGGTTCCGACCTCCTCGCGCACCGCGCCCGAGATCATCAGTCCCCCGGGTTCTGCAAGGTCCTGTAACCGAGCGGCCACGTTGACGCCGTTCCCGTAGACGTCCTCTGCTTCCACGACCACGTCGCCAACGTTGATGCCCATGCGGAAGCGAATCCGCTGATCAACCGGTCGCAATGCCTCTTCGCGCTGGATGGCTTGCTGCATGCCGACAGCGCACTCCACCGCATCATTGACGCTGCTGAAAATTACAATCAGACCGTCTCCGGTCCTCTTGACGATGTGGCCACGGTGACCAGAGATCGCCGGATCGACGAGTTCCCGTCGCAACTGCATCAACCGAGCGTGGGTTTCAAACTCGTACGCTTCCGTCAACCGGGTGTAGCCGGCTACATCGGTCACGAGTACGGCAGCCAGCCTGCGTTCCATGTCCGACCGACGCGCCTGGATGCGCGGCCCCACGCGTTACTAAGGCCGAAAACCTAGGCGAAGGGGCCTGGCGTCGCAACCAGCGATTAGGGCTTGCGGCGTGCGGCCTCATCATACGCGGCGGCCGCATTCAGGATCCCATTGCCGAGCCGGCTGTTCCACTCTCGGCCCGCGTCTCGCCGCGCGGTCAGGGTCAGGAGCATCCTCAGCTCATCGGGCGAAAACACGCTTGCATCCCACCGGGTGCGCAGCGCCGCCACGACGCCGGCTGCAAGCGCGGACGCCGCCGATGTCCCGGTGTTGCTGGTGTAGGCATCTTCCACCTCGCGGAACTGGCTGGCGGCACACAGGTCAGGCTTGTAGCGGCTAAGCCTCGGTTGACCCGGGCCCTGTGACGAGTAGCCAAGCCATAGTCCGTCAGCGCGGACGGCTCCAACAGACAGCACCCTGGGATGCGAGTTCGCCCCCAGGATGCTGTGTCCAGGACCTTGGTCGCACGAGCCACATTCCACGTCGGGATCGAACTGGCCGCAGTTGCCCGCGGCGAACACCACATCGAAGCCGCTGTCGACGGTACGCTCGATCACCCGATTGAATGGGTGGTTCGGATTGTTGGTGTAGTCGCCGGCGGGGGATTCCCTGCCGCGGTCGAAGGTCGCCCAGGCGTTGAGGAAGACCCATGGCCCATCCCATTTCGCGGGGTCCGTCTGGCGCAGGTGGGCGATGCCACCCAAAGCATGCAGATAGGCGGCGTGAATCCGGGACAAGAATGCGCGGATATCGCCAACCTCATTCGGCACCAGCGGGCAGTCGAAGATTGTCGCCTTTTGTGCGACCGACAGCACGTTTCTGACCAGCATGGCGCCATGGCCGCCCCTCGTCATGCCGGGCCTCGGTGCATCACGGCGCGTCCAGCCACCGCCGAAGCGCCCACCGAGGCGCCGGACGAGTTCCTTGTCTACACCCTGATCGACGATGACAACGTTCACCCCCTCACCAGGCGAGCGCTGCAGCGTCATCAGGCGATCGATCGCCATCAAACGCGACGCACCGGTCCGGTCACCGAATAGGGGATCCGTCGCTTCGGCAGGACTCCAGTAGTCGGCAAAGGAGACGCGAACGTCGGCGCCGAACTCGCGATAGTCCGCTAGATGGCGCGCCATACTCGCGTGACACGCGCCCATCAGTTCGTGCGACATCGCGTGACCTTCAGAAGCCTCCAGGTCGACGGCACAAACCGTGTCGCCTGCATGACGGTGCCCGCGGCCCCCATCCTCTAGAACAAGTTCCCAGTCGTGCGACGGGTGCGATCGCACACGGATAGAAGGCGGTGTCGGTAACCCGGCAAGGCCCTGTGTGAAATGCTCCTTTGAGGCCTCAGCGTATTCCGACGAGCCCGTCGCATGCTTTCTGGCCAACTCGCCGTTGGCAGCAAACACCGCATAATGCCTGGTACTGCGGGCGACGGTCATGGTGCTTACCTCGCGAAGGTTTATCAGAGGGACCGGTATGGTAGTAGAACATTGTTCTAATCGGCAAAGGCTGGCTAAGCTGACATGTCCTGCGACGCGGCACGTTTCGACTTCGGCCGCGTAGTGGCTTTGTAATGTACATGGCCGGCGAACGTGCCGTTGCCGTGGCAGACTGATGCGGTCGAGGGAGATGTTGCATGGGCGGCGTGATCGGCAGTGCGAATCAGAATCAAAATCAGAATCAGAACCAGAATCAGAATCAGAATCAGAATCAGAATCAGAACCAGAACCAGGGAACAGGCGATGGTTCGGGTGTCCTCATTCCCGCAGTGCCGCGCTTGATCGGCGTGTCTCCCGCCGTCGCCGAACAACCTGGCGAAGGCTGGTTCCGTGGCAATAAGTGGCCGCCGATGGACCGCGGTGCGATCGCCTGGCCGAACGTCTCACTTGCAAAGAAGTCATCGAAGCGATTTCCAGCCAGCCCGTGGGAAGCACAATACTACGCCATCGTCGTGCTCGGAGAGTTCGTGCAACAAGGTGGGTGGGACAAGTTCGAACCACAGTTGTCGGCTATCCTAGAAGCTGCCGATGTGGCAAGCGAGCTCGCGCAACTCGCGGCGCTAGTGGACTATCGCGGGGGGGTGCTGTCGGAAGCGCTGCTGCAGGTCAACGGCATAGATAACTTCTTTCGCGGCATTTTGAGTTTCACACCTGGATCGCATCCCGCGACCTATGGTCTCGTAATGATCGCGCTGCGGGTCGGGGAGTTTCAGGTGATGCACTACAAGGCCCGTTTTGATCGGCCGCGTGCCTCAACTCTGTCACCACTGCTGATGCCGCCGATTGAGGTCCCGGGTCACGCGGCGTTCCCAAGCGGACACTCCACTCAGGCGCACCTTGTCGCGCTGTGCCTGGCCAAGGTGATGCCCGATGCCTTGTCGCAAACCGCCGATCCTGCGACGGGCAAGGTTGACCCGGCATTGAGCCCGCTGCAGCGCATGGCGGAACGGATTGCCAGAAACCGCGAGGTCCTGGGCATGCACTACCCATCGGACAGCGCCGCCGGCAAGCTCCTGGCGGAACTCTCCTGTCCACTGTTGATGCAGTGCGAGACGGTGAACACTCTCGTCGAACATGCCAAGTCGGAGTGGCAGTGATCCTACCGTCCGGCCACGAACACCTGCTTAGTCGCGAATGAGAACCAAACGTGCCGCAGTGAGAGCCAGTCGGCGCCCAGCAGCATGTCGACGATCGGCACCACCCGAACCGACGCGACCCAAAGCACCGGATCGTGCGTCACCTCGGAACCTACGCGCAATTCGGTGAAGCGGTGGCGATACATTGGAACGGGTTTCGGCCCGATCGCTCTGCCGTTGGTGCGGGGATCATGCGCGAGCAGAGCAGGGGTGAGGCCGAGACGGAACATTCCTGGCGCGGTGACGAGGCTGGCGCTCCCACCACTATCAATCAGCGCCCGCAGCGGTCGACCGTCCACCATCGCCTGCACGACCAGCGCACCGACGGGCGTGCTGGCCGGGAAAGAGGCATACGGCTGCGTCCATGGCAGGAAGTCCGCGTAGCAGTCGTGCACGGCGTACAGCGCCAGCCGGCGATGGGGCAGGTCGAGGTCCAGATCGAAGGGCGACAAGAAGTCGCGACCCAGCAAGCCGGCGACCGGGCGGCCCGCGATTTCGTTCACCGGCAAGGGGCCGACCGTGACACTGGTATCCCCGGCGAGTGTCCGGCGCCGAAGCAAGGCGCGTCCCAGGTGCAGCGAGCGGGGCAGGGCGTTTGGCCGCTCCTCGATGCCGGCAATGCCACGCACAGCCGATGCGACCCAGCCGTCGCGTTCCAGGCCAAGCCGGCGGACGACGTCCTCGCCCATCAGCGTCCTCTCGGCACCGGTATCGAGGATGAAGGTCGCGGGCACGTCGTTGACGTCGACCGTAACGAGGATATTGCCGTTGACTGCGTCGACCGGCACCGCGCTGCGCTGTTCCACCTGGCAACTCGCATGGGCAGTCACGGCAACGAGCAGTAGGATCGGTGCAAGCAGCAGCGTTCGCATGGGACCGGCGTGAGTATCCAATCACCACGCTGGATGCGCCAGTCCGGGCTTCGTTGCCCGGACGCTCTGGTCACGACTCTGGGTGTTGCCGTCCTTCGTCGATTGAAGTCGATTGCGACGGCAAGCTCCCCTTGTCGCGACACTCGGTCTCCGGCTGCCTAGGCACGTCGGCAGCAATTGTCGTCGGGAAACGACGAGCCTAGCGCCCGTGCGAAGCGACAACCCGAACGGGTTGCTTGCGGTGCCGGGCCGCGGCAGGTGCCTCTGCAACCTCCTCATAGGCCTGCCAGCCACGCTCCGGTGCGGGCCGCAGGTCGCTCGGCGCCGGGTTCAGGTCGGCTTGCGGTGCTGGCGCTTGGCTCGAAGCGACCATCTTACCGGTGTCAGGCCGGTCATAGATGAAGCCATAGGTCGGGTAGACGCTGCCGAACTCGCCGCTTCGGCCGAGCCCGACGCGCACTGCTGTCCAGTCATTCGCCTCGGATACGTCCACGACAGGGATATTGCGGGTGACGGTGCCACCCCACCAATTGGCATGATCGATCTGGATCTCGCGCGGATTGATCACCCGGCTGACCACTGCAACGTGGCCTAGCCGCATGCGGCCGTTTGACCGGAAGGTCAGCACGCTGCCGGCCTCCGGAACGCTCCCACGTGCGTAGACTCCCGCTGCATTATCCCACCATTGCCAGGCATTTCCGGCAACTGAAATACCGGAATCGCCGCGGGCGAACGGCACACAGGAGATCCCACCCCCCCGCGCGTGTATCCCGCCGCGGTACTGACCCCTGCCGTTGGCGACCTCCCGCACCGAGTACCGCCCAGCGGAACTGATCTGTGCCGTCGGCTCGCGAAGCTGATGCTGCTGCCGTGAATTAGGGGCTGCCTCGGCGGAGGTTGCCAAGGTTTGATAACCCAAGACCAAAATAGAACCGAAAAACAAAGACTTACCGCTGGCTCCCCAACCGAGCATCGGGCACCCGCTCCCCTTTGGATTGTTCCCAAGACCTGTGAGTCGCTAGCAACAGGGTTGCAAAGCTGACAACCCGAAGCGCGGGTCGTTCCGCCTGTGACGGGGCGATTAACGGGTTATGCCCTGTGGATAACCTTGCCCTAAGAGACTTTCGTCCTATGCAGGGGACATGGCTCGGCCGCGTTCAAGGGAGCCGGTAGCAGGACTCCGGCCGAATCGAGCCGGAGTCCTGCTACGGGGCTACTTGCACGCGGTCACCATGATCTCGACCAGAATGGACGGATTTGCCAGTTCCGCCTGGACACAGGCGCGGGCCGGTGCGCCGGCTTTCGGCAGCCAGGCTGTCCAGATTTCGTTCATCGCGTCCCGGTCACGGATGTTCTTCACCCAGATCAGCGCCTGCAGCAGACGCGTCTTATCGGTCCCGTGCTCCTCCAGCAGTTGGTCGATCTGGGCCAGTATTTCTGACGTCTGCCCCTTTATGTCTTTGCTCGTATCCTTTGCCGTAACGCCTTGAAGATAGACGAATCCATGATATTCGACGGCCTTCGACAGAATGCTGCCGGGATCGGTGCGGCTGATCTTCGACATAAAGGGTTTCTCCCCAGGTTGCGATGCGTGGCCTTCTAGGCCAAGCAACCTGATCAGGCCAGCGTCTGACTGCCCTCGAGCGTACGGGCCATCCGCGGCAGGCTCGCCTGGGTGCGCAACCAGGCCAGTCCGCACAGCAGACAGCCCAGCAACACCGGGATCTGCAGGCCAAGAAATTCCGAAGCCGCGCCGTAGGCGAGGGCGCCCATGGCGGGCGCGGCACGGGTGATCATGCCCCACAGGCTCAGCACGCGTCCGACCATTGCCGCCGAAGCAGAATGCTGCAGCAGGGTCTGGATGGAGATGCCGTGCATCGTGGTGGCTGCGCCCATGATCGCGATACAGACCACGCCGATCGCGAACACATGCGTCGCGACGAAACATGCGGTGGCCATCGCCAGCACAAGGCCAGCGAAAAGTGCAATACGCGTCAGGCCACCCAACCGGCCGCGGATTGCCACCACCGTGCCACCGATCAGCGCGGCTAGACCCATCGTGCTGGCGAACGTGGCGAGGCCGCGGGCGTCGCGCCCGAACAGGTCGGCAACATAGGGCGGCAGCATTTCCGGCACCGCGCGCAACATCATGCCGACCGCCGCGGCGAACAGCATGAGCGGTCCGATGCCTCGATGGCGCACCACGTAACGGACACCTTCGATCGCATCGTGCAGCACGCTGTGGCTTGACCGATGGCCGCGCCTGACCGCCGGGTCAAGCCGCAACAGATGCATGGTCAGGCTGGCAAACAGAAAGGCGAAGCCATTGCAGACGATCGGCGGCACCACACCCCAGGCGGCGATCATTGGGCCCGACAGTGCGGGACCGATAAAGCGGGCGATGTTGTAGGTCAGCGAGTTCAGCGCGACAGCGCCAGGCAAGAAAGCCCGTGGGACCAGGCCCGGAATGAGACACTGCCGTGCGGGCTGGGCAAAGGTTTCCGCGATGCCGTTGCAGGCCGAAAGTGCGGCGATGAACTCGACCCGGATCAATCCGGTCAGGATCAACGCCACCAGGATCGCTGCCTGGCCTGCGGCCACGAACTGCGACGCCACGGTCAGGCGGACGCGATCGATCCGATCCGCCACCGCGCCGGCCAGGGGAGAGATGACCACCGACGGCGCCAGATTGCAGAATGCGATGACGCTGACCCAGAGTGCCGAGTGTGTCAGTTCCCAGGCCAGCCAATCGGTCGCGACCCGCTGCATCCACGAGCCGGTCCAGCAGGTGACGCTGCCGGCATAGAAGATGCGCGCATTGCGCTGCGCGAAGACGCCGGCAACAGCAGACAGGCTCGCCACGGATCAGGGCGTGGCTGGCGGCGGAGACGTGGTCGGTGAGCGGTCAGTCTCGGTGCCGGTGTTGCGAACGCAGTCGCGCACCATGTTGTCGCGCGCGAAGCGTTGCGCGAGGCCGCGATCGGTGACACCTGACGAACTATTGGCCGAGAACGGCGAATCGCGATTGCTGATCGTGTAGATCGTGTCGCGATTGTTGCGGTTATACACTTGGTCAGCGTGCTCGCGGCACGCAGCAAGGGTCGCCGCGTCGGCTTTCGCCTGGCCTGTGGGAGGCGGAGGCGGTGTGCATTGCGCCAACGCCACGACGGGCAGGAGCAGCATGGTCAGGCGGATCATGGTGGCGCTCCCGACAGTCGAGGCAATGCCTGACCTTCTAATGCGAAGCCGAAGGCAAAACGAGACAGCCTGCTGCGAAACCCGGTTTCATCGAACCGTGCATCGGCGGTCAGCGGCATGGTGGCTGCCGCGCGTAGCAGGGATGGATGCAGTTCGGCGCCATCTTTCTGCAACTGGTAAAGCGAGTCAGCCCAGCGCACGCGCGCCAGGAGGTCGACCAGCGCCAGCAGACGCAGGCACACCGAGAGGCCGTAGCTGTTGCGCAATCCTACTGTACGATCGACCGCGCCGGCCCAGCAGCAGGCATCCGGATCCGCCAGCGCGAGATCGCCGAACGACCCGTCCGGGCGCTGGAAACGAAAGAACCTTGCGACGCTCCAGCGTTCCGACAGTGCCGCCTCGCGCGCCGCGTACCATGCGCGCTCGAGGTCACGGCGGTGCACCGACGGAAGAGCCTCGGGCGGCAGCTCCACCATGTAGGTGAGCGAACCGTCCGGGCGGGCGCCAACATGAACCGAGCCACGATGTTCGTTGGCTTCTGTCACGCTTCGCATCCTGCATCGCGCAGCAGATCGGTCACCGCCTCGAGCGGTACATCGCTCGCGGTGAATGCCTGGCCGATCCCCTTCGCCAGCACGAACTTCAGTGCTCCGTCGCGCACCTTCTTGTCGCGCCGCATGTGGCTGATCAGTGTGGCAGCCGAGAAGCGTCGGTTCAGCATGTGCAGTTCCGCCGGAATGCCCAGCGCAGCGATGTGCGAGACCACGCGGTCCGCATCTGCAATTCCGCAATGCCCCAGCTTCGCCGAGAGACGGAATGCCAGCCCAAGGCCGACGGCGACACCTTCTCCGTGCAACAATCCGCCGGTGTAGCCATACTCCGCTTCCAGCGCGTGGCCGAAGGTGTGCCCAAGGTTCAGCAGCGCGCGGCCATCGTTCGGTTTTTCCTCCCTCTCGTCGTCTCCCACCACGGCAGCCTTGAAGGCGCAGGCGCGCATGATGGCCTCCGCCTGTGCCTCGCGGTTGCCGGCAACGACGGCGGCGCCGTTCGCTTCGCACCACGCGAAGAATGCGGCATCGCCGATCAGCCCGGCCTTGGCGATCTCGGCATAGCCGGCACCGAGTTCGCGCGGCGGCAGAGTGGCGAGCGTGTCCGTGTCCGCCAGCACCATGCGCGGCTGATAGAACGCCCCGACAAGGTTCTTGCCCTGCGCAGTGTTGATCCCGGTCTTGCCGCCGACCGATGAATCCACCTGGGAAAGCAGCGTCGTCGGCACCTGTACGAAAGGCAGCCCACGCAGTGTCGTCGCGGCGGCGAAGCCGGCGAGGTCACCGACCACGCCGCCTCCCAGCGCGATGACAGTGGTGCGGCGCTCAACGCGCGCCTCCAGCAACTGATCGACGACCCTCTGCCAGCTGGCGAGGCTCTTCGAGGCTTCGCCCGGTGGCACGACGATCTGGTTGACCGTGACGCCCGTCGCCTGGAGTCCGCGCAGCAGCGTCGGCAGATGCAGGCGCGCCACCGCATCGTCGGTGACGACCACGGCGCGCTTCTGTTCCATTCGAGGTGCGAGCAGCGCGCCGGCGCGCATCAGCAGACCGTCGCCGATCACCACGTCATAGCTGGTACTCGGCAGCACGACCGACAGCCGCCGCGGCGAGCGCCACCCCAGCAGGGTGTTCAGCACACGGGTCGTGGTGGCGTCCGGGCTCTCGTCGACGCAATCGACGATCACATCGGCCTCGGCGTAGACCGGGTAGCGCACATCGATCAGCCGCTGCATGATCTCGGCCGGATCGCCATCTGCCAGAAGGGGGCGGTTGTCGCGGCCGGCGACGCGGCGCAGCAGCGTCTGCAGCGGGCAGCGCAGCCAGACGGATATCGCCTCATCGCGCACGGCCGCGCGCGTTTCGCGGTCCATGAACGCGCCGCCGCCAAAGGCGAGCACCAGCGGATCGCCGGAGAGCAGCCGGCGGATCACCCGCCGTTCGCCGGCGCGGAAATCGCCTTCGCCATACCGAGAGAACAGCTCTGGAATCGTGCAGCCGGCTGCCTGTTCGATTTCGGCATCGGCATCCCGGAACGGCAGTCCCAGTCGCGCCGCAAGCCGCCTGCCGATCGACGTCTTTCCGGCTCCCATCAGGCCGACCAGCACGATACTCCGGCCGGCCAGCGCTTCCGGCAGTTCAACGGCTTCCCTCAACGCGGTGTTGCGTGTCATGGCTGCGGACGCTAGCACACCCGCCACTGGGCAGGCCACGCACGGCGGAGTCGGTGGAACAGGCGATGGTCCGTATTTTTCTGGTCGTCGTTGCGGCGGGACTGGTGATCATCGGTGCGGCTGTGGTGTTCCTTGGACTGTATCCGCCGAACCCGACGCCGCATGCGGTCGAGAAGGTGCTGCCGAACGAGAAGTTTCAGAGCCACTGAGTGGACCGCCACATCGAGGCGTTCCTGGAGATGCTGGCGGCGGAACGCGGTTCGGCGCGGAACACATTGGTGGCCTATCAGGCCGATCTCGAAGATTTTGCCGCATTTGCGAGTAGCCACGGTCAGGCTCCCTCCACGTGCGATGCGTCGGCATTGCAGACCTACATGGCCGGCTTGCAGCGGGCGGGCCTTGCTGCCCGCACCGCATCGCGGCGGCTCTCAGCATTGCGGCAGTTCCACCGCTTCCTGCTGCGTGAGGGCGTGCGCAACGACGATCCGACGTCGCTGCTCGACGCACCGCGCTTGCCCAGAACGCTGCCGAAGTATCTCAGCGAGCAGGAGGTCGCGGCGCTGTTCGACGCAGCGCGCCAGCTATCCGGCCATCGTGGTGCTGTCGCCCTTGCAGCACTGGAAATACTTTACGCCACTGGGCTGCGTGTTTCGGAACTGCTGGCATTGCCGCGTCGCGCGCTGGCAGGCGATGCCGCTCTGCTGCTGGTCCGCGGCAAGGGCGGCAAGGAGCGGATCGTACCGTTATCGGACGCAGCGAAGGAGGCCGCCGCGGCCATGGTTGGCCAACACGATCCCGATACGCGCTATCTGTTCCATGGCCGGGATCCGCGCCGCCCACTCACTCGCCAGGCGTTCTTTCTGCTCCTGAAGCAGGTGGCATTGCGAGCCGGCCTGGATCCGGCGCATGTCTCGCCGCACGTGCTGCGTCATTCGTTCGCGTCGCACTTGCTGGCGCACGGGGCCGACCTGCGCAGCCTGCAATTGCTGTTGGGGCACTCGGACATCGCAACAACGCAGATATACACGCACGTACTGGCGGAGCGACTGCAACGACTGGTCGAGGCACATCACCCACTCGCGCGCAAGGCAGCGCGCCGCCACCACTCCGACACGGATACGTGATTCGCCCAGCCTGTTGTGCCAAAACCGTTCGCGCTACGGTTCTAGCAAAGGGCCAGGATCGGCCGGCCGTTCGATGGGGGAAATCGGACGATGGGTATATACCTGAGCGAACAAGAACGCAGCCAGTTGCAGCCAGCCGAGATGGCGGCATGCCAATCTCCAGTACCGACGCAGGTCATCTCCAACGGAGAGTTCAATCCGCTGCCGCAGACGCCGCAGCAACGGCGTGTCGAATCACGAATATCAGAACTGGCCGAAGTGAACGGCCGCCGGCTTGGCATGGACCGGCGCGGTTTTCTCCGCAGCGCCTGCGGATTGGCGACCGCCTTCGTTGCGATGAACGAGGTCTATGGTCCGTTGTTCAGCGTCGAGCGCGCCGAGGCTGCGCAACCGGACGCCGCGGCGGCACGATCAGCCAGGATTTCGCACCAGTTCGTATTCGACGACCAACTGCATTTTGTGCGCGACGACTATCCCTGGGCCGGAATTGCCGACCTCGCGAAATACGCCGCGGCGCATTGGAATCCGGCGATGCGGAACGACCCCGTTGGGCTCGGGGTCAGTCGCTACAAGTTCGACAACTTCCTGAAGGAAGTCTACTTCGACAGCGATACAAGGGTTGGGTTGCTCAGCGGCGCGCCATTCGACAATGCAGACAACTGGTTTCTGTCCAACGATCAGATCAGGCAGGCGGCGGAGACGGTCAACAACATCGCCGGTCGGCAGCGATTGCTGTTCCACTCGCTGTTCACGCCGAAGCGGCCAGGCTGGTTGGAGGAGGTGGACCGTTGCATCGCATCGGTGCGGCCGACCAGCTGGAAAGGATATACGATCGGCGATCCGCTCTCGCCGCAGACGACCAAGTATCCGTGGCGGCTGGATGATGCGGCGCTGATGGGTCCGTTCTACGACAGGATCGTCAAGGCCGGCATCACCACTGTCTGCATCCACAAAGGCCTGATGCCGAAGGACTATGAGACTTCGATTCCCGGCGGTGCCTGGCGCTACGCCAATGTGGATGATGTCGGCCTGGCGGCGAAGCAGTGGCCGCAAGTGGATTTCGTCATCTACCACTCGGCGCTTCGCGCCTTCCTCGAAGACCCGCAAAGCGAACTCGACAAGTTCGAGCGCACCGGAGAGATCGACTGGGTCAGTGATCTTGCGCGGATTCCCGAGAAGTTCGGCGTCAACAATGTCTACTGCGATCTCGGCACGTCGTTCGCGATCTCGGCCGTCACCAATCCTAGGTTCTGTGCGGCGATGCTGGGTACGCTGATCAAGGGTCTCGGCCACGAGCAGGTATTCTGGGGCACCGACTCGGTATGGTACGGTTCGCCGCAGTGGCAGATTGAGGCGTTCCGGCGACTGGAAATTCCCGAGGACATGCAGAAGCGCTTTGGCTTTGCCCCGCTCGGTGCAGCGGATGGCTCGGTCAAGAGCGATATCCTCGGGTACAATGCAGCGCGGCATTACCGGATCGATCTGGCCGCTGATCTGAACCGTGACGGCATCGGTCAGGTCAAGGCTGCTTATCTCGAGCACGGTCCGGGGCGAAGCAATCTCGCGTACGGTTATGTCGTGCCACGGGGCTGAGTGAACAGAACGATCAAATTCGCAAACAGGCCGGGAGGAGGCATGCAAAGACGAGCGTTCCTGACCGCTTCGGTGGCGACCGCAACGGCTGTCACGTTGAAGGCCGCGAGTGCTGCGACAGAGGGACCCTTTGGCGAAACCGGCGTGGCGTTGGCCGTTCGTCCGTCCGAGCGGCTGCCGCTGGGCCCGTTGTCCGGTTCCCGCTACCCCGACCCGCATATCGAGGCGCTGGACAAGAAGCGGTTCAAGGGCAGTGTGGGAACCGGCGCGGTTGAACGCGTCGCGACAGGCATGCGCTGGGCCGAAGGACCGGCTTACTTCGCGGCCGGCCGGTTCCTGGTGTTCAGCGATATCCCGAACAATCGGATGATGCGCCTGAGCGAGGATGACAACCACCTGAGCGTCTTTCGTTACCCCTCGTTCAATTCGAACGGCAACACCGTTGATCGGGAAGGACGCCTGGTCAGTTGCGAGCATAGTGGGCGACGCGTTACGCGCACCGAGCACGATGGCACCATCACGGTGATCGCCGACAGCTATAACGGGAAAAAGCTGAACTCACCGAACGATGTCGTGGTGGCATCCGACGGTTCGATCTGGTTCACCGATCCGACTTACGGAATCAAGGGCAACTATGAGGGGTTGCGCGCCGAACCGGAGCAGGAGAAGCATAACGTTTTCCGTGTCGATCCTGCCACCAGCGCCATCAAAGTGGTGGTGGACGACTTCGTGCAGCCGAACGGCATTTGCTTTTCCCCGGATGAGAAGCGGCTCTATGTGATCGATACCGGTGTCACAGACGGAGGGCCCGCGCATATCCGCGTGTTTGATGTAGACGTGCCGGGCGGCAGGGTGAGCAACGGCAAAGTCTTTGCTGACGGCTTCGCGCCGGGGCTGACCGACGGCATGCGCTGCGACGTCGAGGGCAATATCTGGTGCAGCATGGGCTGGGCGGATCCCAACGAAGATGGCGTGCGCTGTTATGGGGCGGATGGGGTCCTGCTCGGCAAGATCCATCTGCCAGAGACCGTGGCCAATCTCACATTCGGCGGAATGCGCCGCAATCGCCTCTACATCTGCGGCAGCACGTCGATCTACGCGTGCTATGTCGACACGCAGGGAGCAGTAAGACCGTAATAACGCCGGGGTCGTCCGCGAGGCGAGACTGGCAGCGCCAGGGGAGATCGTTCATGAGCAATAGGCAAGACTTGGCATTGAGCTTGATGCTAGCCGTTGGCGCGACATTTGCCGCAGTGCCCGGTCATGCACAGCCGGTGGATACGAGTCGCATCGCGGCTGGCAGCCCGAACGACTGGCTTACCTATCATGGTGCCTATAATGGCTGGAATTACAGCGGCCTGGATCAAATCAATCCTAGCACGGTCAAGGATCTCTCGGTCGCGTGGATCCATGTCCCCGGTCGCTCGACGCGAGGCCTGCAGTCGGTGCCGTTGGTGGCAGACGGAGTGCTCTATTACACCGGTTCCTACAGCCGGGTGTTCGCGCTGAACGGTGCGACCGGCCAGGTGATCTGGTCCTACTTTCCCGAGCTCGATGAAATGCTCGTCGCTCGACAGACACACTCGCCGTACAACCGCGGCGTGGCGCTCGGTGAGGGCAAAGTATTCGTCGGCACCGTGGATGGGCGGCTGATTGCGCTCGATATGAAGACCGGCAAGGTCGCCTGGGACAGCAAACTGCAGGACTCGCAGAAACTCACCGTCGGTTTCACCGGTGCACCCCTCTATGCCAAGGGCACGGTGGTGATCGGCAGTCAGGGCGGCGAATGGCCGGGCCGCGGCCCGATTTACGGCGTCGACGCCGCGACCGGCAAAGTGAAGTGGACCTTCCTGACCGTGGCCCCCACCGATGAGGAGAAGAAGACCTGGGGCAATGACTCCTGGCGCACCGGCGGCGGTGGCGGCTGGATGCCGGGAACTTATGATCCTGCCTCCAACACACTGTACTGGGGAACGGCGAACCCGGCGCCGCTGTACGACTGGTCTGGCGCGGACTGGAAGACGACCGGCGCTCGACCCGGCGACAACCTCTATACGACCTCGGTGCTTGGCCTCGATCTCGATACCGGCAAGCTCAAGTTCTATCACCAGGAACTGCCGCATGATGCGTGGGACTTCGACAGCGCGGTCGGCGAGTTCGTCACCATTGACCGCGACGGCCAGAAATACATCGTGCACCCCAACAAGGGTGGCTTCATCTTTGTCTATGACAGCAATCTGAAGGTGAAGAACGTCTATCCGATCGTCGAGGCGATCAATTTCGTCAAGTCGATCAATCCGCAGACCGGCGAACTGATTGGGCGTCGCGACTTTGCGGCCGGCAAACAGGCCGAGCCTTTGTGTCCGGCGATCGATGGTGGGGTCAGCTGGAACAGCGGCAGCTACAATCCGAAGACCGGGATGTACTACAAGATCGGCAATGAGTGGTGCATCACCCTCGACGTGGTGAAGACCACACCGGTGACCGAGCCAGCGGCACAGCTCAACATCGGTGCCAATTTCAAACTTGTCCCGCCATCCGAGGGACAAATCTACGGTCACCTCGATGCACGCGACCCGATCACCGGAGCAAAGAAGTGGGAGGTGCGCTTTCCGGAGCCGCCGATGGCCAGCGTGCTCTCGACTGCCGGGAACCTGGTGTTCGTTCCAGACAGTCGCGGCATCCTGCACGCCTATAGCGCGGACACCGGGGGTGAGCTCTGGAACCACAGCGACGGTCTCGGCCACCAGGGAGGCATTATGAGCTACGCCGTCAATGGCAAGCAGTACATTGCCGTGGTCGCCGGGTTCGGGGGCATGGTGAGCGACGACTTCGCGCCGACATTCGGCGAGCCCTACAAGAGCATGCCGCGCGATGATGGCGTCCTGGTCGTTTATTCGCTGAAGTAGCCTGAGGTTCGCTGGGAGCGGGTCACATCTGCTTAAGCCAACCTCGGTGTGGGTTGCGGCAATCCTCAGAACGCGCACCTCTGCCGCTATGGCTTGTTTGACGTTTGTCCTGCTTCTGCTTGCGTCCGTCATCCTGGGGCACGCCGTCGCGCAGCCGGCGACGGCGAATGCCAAGCCATCGATAGACGTACCTCAGTTGTTCGCTACGACATGCGGTTGGTGTCATAGCGATGGCGGCCGCGTCGCGGGCAAGGGCCCGCAGCTGATGGACTCGCAGCGCTCCGATGACTTCCTCCGCACGCGGATCAAGCTTGGCAAGGAAGGAGCCATGCCTGCATTCGGATCCACCTTCAGCGATACCGACATTGACGCGATCATTCGCTACATTCGCGCGCTGAAGCCGGAACAGGGATGAAAGCCACGGCCTGCTGTCTCGCTGCCTTGGCTGCAATCGGCTTCGCTATTCCGGCACCGGCGCGCACGTTAAAGGCGATTCAGGACCGCAGCTCGATCAGCCTGTGTGCGCATCCGAACTCTCTGCCATTTGCCAGCCGGACCGAACAGCCTCCCGGGTTCCAGGTCGAACTCGGCCGCGCCCTGGCGCAGCAACTGGGCGTATCCCTGACGATGGAATGGGTGCTGATCAGTTACCAGATCCCTCGCACTGACTGCGACATAATCCTCGATACCATCGCCGCGGAGGATGCCCCGCCGGATTTCGGCATAAGACTGTCGAAGCCTTACTATCGCAGTGGGGTCACTTTGGCGGTGCCCGCCGGCAGCGCGATCCGCTCCTTCGAGGATCTCAACCGCCAGACCAGGGTTGCGGTGCAGACCGGTTCGCTGGCGGCCAGGAGCATCGACCAACGGCATGTGCCGATCTCGGTGTTCGGATTCGAGGATGAGATGCTGACCGCCGTGGCGGCACACGAGGTTGAGGCAGCAGCTGTCACACCGCTCACCGCCGGCTACTATAACTTGCAGCACCCTGATCAGAAGGTAACACTTCTGCCGCTGGACGAGGCGGACCGGGACCTGGTCTGGAATGTTGCGGTCGGAATGCGGCGGTCGGACGATGCGCTGCGCTCCGCGATTGATCAGGCGATCGATCGGCTCCGGACCAATGGCGAGATCGCGCGCATCTACCAGCACTACGGGGTGACGCTGCAGCCGCCGCGGTAGTCCTGCGTTACTCTGCCAATGCGAGAACCGGCCTTCTGGCGATACGCAACACCAAGAGCGAGGCTATAAGGCATGCTGCGCCACTGGCGATGTAGGCGCTCAGGTAGCTGCCGGTTCCGGTCCGTATGATGCCGGCGCCAAGGGCGGCAATAGCGCCGCCGATCTGATGGCCGCAAAAGATCCACGAAACGATCACCGGCGCATCACGCTTGCCGAAAACCTCGGTGGTGAGTGCGACCGTTGGCGGCACCGTGGCGACCCAGTCAAGGCCGTAGAATGCCGCGAACAGTGACAGGCTGACCACGTCGAAACTGCTGAACGGCAGTACCATCAGCGAAAGTCCGCGCAGCCCATAGTACCAGAACAATAGAATACGCGCATTGCAGCGATCGGTAAGCCACCCCGATGCTGTCGTCCCGATCAAGTCGAACACGCCCATCGCCGCCAGCACGCTGGCCGCGCTCAACTCGGGGATACCGTGATCGATGCAATAGGGAATGAGGTGCGTCGCGACCAGGCCATTGGTGGAAAAGCCGCAGATCGCGAAGCTCACGAACAGCAACCAGAAGTCCGGCGAGCGCATACCGCGCCCCAGGCCGGAGAACGCGACGACCACCGGGTTGACTGTACTGGTGGTGGTGGGAGGCGCAGCCGCCGTACCGTATGGGCCGAGCCCGATGCTGCCCGGGCTTTCGGCCAGCACCAGTGTCACCAGCGGAATCAGTGCCAGGATCACCATCGCCACCAGCCAAGGTACGCTTTGCCATCCGAAATGCTGTGCGAGGCTGGCCAGCAAAGGAAGGAAGACAAGCTGACCGCTCGCATTGCTTGCCGTCAGTAGGCCAACGACAAGGCCGCGACGCGCGACGAACCAGCGGTTCGCGACCGCAGTCGCCATGCCGACCATGCCGGCGCCCGAACCAATGCCGACCAGCACACCCCAGGTCGCGTAGAGCTCCCATGGCGTTCTGGCGAAGGCTGCCCCGCCTGCTCCCACCGAGAGGAACGCGAGCGAGCACAACACCGTGCCGCGCATGCCGATGCGCTGAATCAGCGCTGCCCCGAATGGGCCGACCAGGCCGCCCAGCAGGATGTTGAGTGAGATCGCCCCGGAAATGGTTCCGGCGCTCCAGCCGAAAGCCTGCTCGAGCGGCACGATCAGCACGCCCGGCGCGGCGCGCACCCCAACCGTCGCCAGGATGACGGTGAACATGAGGCCCACGACGACCCAGGCGTAATGGATCCGACCGGCCAACAGCCGGGCCAGGCGATGCGGCCCCATGCTTCTCCTCCTGCGTGCTTGCTGTCAGCATGACGATCGTCATACAGTAGTCAAGAAGATATATGACGGTCGTCATGCATAACAGGGATGGGACGGATGCGGACCACACATGAGCGCAAGGCGGAAACGCGCGATCGGATCC
>JAMXLO010000151.1 GCA_024280945.1 Acetobacteraceae bacterium | reverse complement strand
TCGGCGGGAGAGGCTGCCCGACCGTTAACGATGTAGCTGCCGGCGAAGCTTGGCGAGCTGAGGAAGCCAAGACCCAGGGCCAGGGCGGTGGTGATGAGGGTCTGCTTCATGGCCTGCTCCGTTCGCTTCAGCGGTTGCTGACGCGACGGACAATGCCGGACCGAACGGGCCGGGCGCGCTGAAGTGCTTCGGTGAAGCATTTCACACCGGCGCCGGTCCGACAGGCGCCTGCCGACAGCTCCGTGGTGATTGCAGCTCAGGTCAGGCCACGAGGGAGATCGCATCCAACGATGGTACGTGGTCACCGGCTCGCTCTGTATCGCATTGCCGCGGGTCGAGCAGCGCGGTGGCGACCAGTGCCAGGAACAAAGCACCCACACCAAGCAGCAGCGCAATCATTGGTCTTCTCCCCATCAGCCCCTTGGAGCTGACAGGAGGATGGGGAATTAGCCGCCGAAGTGGGATGAATCGCTTCACACCTCGAACCCAGGTCTGGCCGCAGCCGGCAATCGCCGACCCCTCGCTCAGGCCCCGTTGTGTCAGCGAAGGATCCCTGTCACGCGGCGAACGGCGTCAAGGCGACCCATACCGCCAATAGGCCGACTATCATGCTGACGGTTGTGAGGTATGCACGCATCGCAAATTACACCCGATAATGAGGCGAGAGCGCGGCGTAGGCGGGTTTGCATTTTGTGATACCGCGCGAGGCAGCAAACTCGGTCACCATACGGGCGATGTCATCGGCGCTGATGTCGAGACGGGCCCTGCCGCTCAGTCGGCATTCGATGTGGAGCCTATCGAGTTCCGCTTCAGTGAACTCAGGATCATCGGAGTTACGAACAACGAGTTTCCCACGCATAACCGAGGTTCCTTCATTCCAGAGCAAAGGGCGTGTCCATTCGGTAGCAGGCCGCTCTGTAAGCTATTTCGGCAGAAGAAGGAGTCCGGATTGATACGTAAGTGATCATCCGGATGTCGGTTAATGCACTCGGCGCTGTCATCTCAAGCCCCGACACTACGCACTGATACGTACGCGGAGTTCCGAATTGTTCAGTGTGCCGCGGCAATGTTCCATATCATCCGATCCGGTTCCTGGACGAACTCCTGAAGGAGGGGGAAGGGCCAATGGAAATGAATCCGCTCAATGAGGCCGTTGCGAAGGTCAGCGTCAGTCAGAACCACAGGTCAGCCTTAAGGCAAATGACCTCCGAGCAGCTGCTGGGGCTTGGGATGAATCAGGTCGTCTATCTCAAGTCTGGCATATGCGATGGCGAGATGCTGTTCGTGCTCTTCGGTGCCGATGGCACACCGGTCATCACCACGGATGATGTCGATGCTGCGGTCGAGGAGGCTATCGAACAGGGTCTCAGTTTCGTAGCCGTCCACTGAGAGCGCCATGTCACTCATCGCCACCAGCATCGGACCGCATCGCCTCACCCGGATATTCCTGGACTGCGATGCCCCGTCCGATCCGGCTGATCTGCGGCGGATTGAACGAGCGATTGGCCAGTCGGTCGCTATGGCCGATGCCGTAGAGGATATACTTCCGGCGCTGGGATTGATCATCTCGCCAGCAAGGCCCCAGGACCTGTGATGCCGGCAGTTTACGCCAACCCCCAACGGTGACCGAAACGCGGCTGCAAGCCGCCTTGATGCATCATCGTGTCATGAGCATCACAGCGGAAAAGGCGGCCGAGGACTGCTGGCACGTCTACGAGGACGGCGCTTTGGTCGGCCTTGTGCGGCCTTGGCCACCCGGTCCCGATTGGAAGCTCGTTGACCTCGATGGCGGGCTGCTCAGCACACGACAGTTCAGCACCCCGCAGATGGCGGCGAGATTTTACCCGTTGACCAAGTTCGGCTTACCATGACATCGGTTATCGTATCGAAACAATAGCCGCCGAGCTGCGGCACAGCTGAAGTGGACTGGCGCTGCGGTGCCACCTTCCGGTCAGCTTTGCGGTGCATGGGTTCGCAGTTTTCGCACTATACATGGATATCTCGCGACGATACTTGGGCGCTGCCAGAGCGCGATCGGAATCGTTGGAAAGCCTGGATTGCGCTCTACATCAACGTGAGTTGCTCTGAGATCACCAGGAGCCGCCAATGCCGCCCATCGCCCTTGGGATCATCATTGCGATCTTGTCGTCAGGTCCGACGCCAGTTGTTCTGGCGGACAGCACTGGTCAGGTTGAGGTGTTGGCGCCGGTCAGGACTGGAAAGGAACGCCTGACCGACAAGGCTTCTGACGAACAACGGGTCGACGACTGCAAAGTACCCCCGGCGCGGCGGACTCGCGAGCGACCGAGCGGCTGTCAGGCTCACTGAGCTCGGTCAGGCGTCCAGCCGGCGCATCTATCTCCTCTCGGCAAAGAACGTTCGCAGCAGGGCCGATGCCTCTGCTTCACGCACGCCGCCAATAACTTCCGGGCGCCACAGGCACGAAGCTGCTGCAAACACCCGCGCACCGTGCTCGACACCGCCTCCCTTCGGATCATAGGCGCCGAAAACCAACCGTCGCACGCGGAAGAAGCTCGCTGCCTGTGCGCACATCGGGCATGGTTCGAGCGTCACGACAAGTTCGCAGTCCGGCAGCCGCGCTGCCTGGCGCGCCGTCGCTGCCGCGCGCAACGCCAGCAACTCGGCGTGTGCGGAGGCGTCATGCCGTGCCTCCACCTGATTGCCGGCGCGCGCCAGTACCGCGCCGGATCCATCCAGCACGACGGCGCCCACCGGGACCTCGCCTCGCCCTGCCGCGGCGCGCGCTTCCGCCAGCGCGATCGCCATCGGTGTCGGTTGTGAGAGGTCGGAGGGCATCGCTTGAATCCCGAAAGCAACCATCTAGAGCGTGATGACCGGAGGCGGAATCGCCGGAGGTCTGAATCACGCGACAATACAATGTGCTAGAGCGGGATGAGCGCGTCCACTTGCGCTCATACCGCTCTAGCGCCACGCGCTCAGCCGCGCGACGGCCTCGCGCATGTCGGCCTCAGGTCCGCAATACGAGAAGCGCAGGAACCGATTGCCACGCGCGTGGTCGAAGTCGACACCGGGCGTCACCGCTACTCCCACCTCTGCCAACATGCGCGAACAGAACGCGACGCTGTCTTTCGAACGTTGGGTGATGTCGGCGAACAGATAGAACGCACCTTCCGCCGGCGACAGGCGATCGAAGCCGGCTTCCGGCAAGGTGCGCAGCAGATGGTCACGCGAGCGGCGATACCGCGCGACGTTCTCTGCCAGTTCTGCGTGGCAATCGAACGCCGCCTCGGCGGCCACCTGAGAAATGTGCGGGGCGCTGATGAACAGGTTCTGCGCCAGACGTTCGACCGGGCGCACGAGGTCGTCGGGCAGTATCAGCCAGCCGATCCGCCAGCCAGTCATAGAGAAGTATTTGGAGAAGCTGTTGACCACCACCGCGCTGGCGCTGACGGAAGCGGCGGTGGCGATTGAGCTGTCATAGTTCAGCCCGTGGTAGATCTCGTCGCTGATCAATCGCACACCGGCGTCGTCGCACCAGGCGGCGATGGCCGCAAGTTCATCTGGGTGAAGCATCGTGCCGGCGGGATTGCAGGGGCTGGCGACGATCAGCCCGTCAGGCGGGGGGTCAAGCCTCCGCAGCATCGCGACGCTGGGCTGGAACCGGGTCTCGGGGCCCGCTTCCAGGATGACCGGCTGCATGCCGAGCGCCGTGAGGATGTTCACGTAGGGCGGATAGAACGGCGAGGTCAGGGCAATGCGATCGCCCGGATCGAATGCCGCAAGGAAGGCGAGGGGAAAGCCGCCTGACGCGCCAACGGTGACTGCGACCCCATCCAGCGGGACGGCGAGGCCATACCAGTCGCGATAGTGCGCCACGACGCGCTCGCGCAGCGAGCGGCGGCCGAAGGCCTCGGTGTAGCCCAGAGCATCGGATGAACGGAGCGCCGCGACGGCGGCTGCCACGGCCCCGGCTGGCGCACCCGTGCCAGGCTGGCCAACCTCCATTCGGAGCACGTGTGGATCGCCTGGCGCTAAGCTGTTCTGGCGGGCATTGGCCGCCGCGATCACGTCCATGACGATGAACGGCGGCGCGTTCGCGCCACGGCCGATCTTCAGCATGTCAGGAACGTGCAGCGCAGTGAGGCCGATGTGAGGTCTCGGCGCGCATCGATTTCGCTCATGGGTCGTTCATCGCGGTCTGCCTAAGGTTGGGTATAGCGCCAGCCAAGACCGCTGCCACGGTCCACCGTGGCGCGAGTGGGCGCCAGGCGGTTCGGTCGATGCCGTCTCGCTGCAACGTGTTACGATGGTTTAACCGCGCAGCGAGCGGGCAGATATCTCGCCAGCGCTATGTCTTCAAATCGCCGCCCGCTCCCCTGATGGGCGGCACGTTATCCTAGCCTTCAACTATAGCCGGGTGCCCTCCGTCAGGGCACCCGGCCTTCTCAACGTCAGGCCTGCACCATTGGCTTATTTCGATCCGTTAAGCATATCCCGTAACATCACGACTTGGACACGGCTCATTCGACAAGTCAGATTCGGAGACTTCCATTGAAAGCGGCCCTCGAAAAGTGGTGCCCCCACTGCGCCGGTAAAGGAACCGTTCCAGCTCCGGCTTGCCCGGCCGGTCCCGATCTGCGGGCAGAGCCGATCGGGGAGATACGGTGTCCGGTGTGCAGGGGCGCTCAAACTGTGCCGGCGTGGATAACCTGATCGTCCCGAATTCAGCTGCCGAAGCAGCCCCGAGCCGCAATTTTGCGGAAGTAAAACGGGCCTTTCCCGATTGTTCTCCGTGGCTAGGCTATCACCACCTTCCGTGCCCCTACTTCACTGGGTGGCATGGGGCCATCGAATGGCCGGGGATGGCGCTTTCAGACCCACGCTGCATCCCCTGCCGTTCGGTGGTCATCGGTTCATTGTAGAACGGGAAGCACTGCTGCTGGCGATATAACCTGCCACTCATCGGCAAGCGGCACCTGATCAAGAGCTTAGGCACTGCCGACAAGGTGGCGGTCCGGTCCCGCAATACGCTGCACAGCGCCACCAGGATAGCCTCCGGTCCTTCGGCACGGAACGCAGCAGTGGGGGGCAGGATGTGGGGGAAGGAACCTGCGCATTGGGCGCGCAGTCCGCCGAACCGACAGTTGCCAGGATCGACGGTCACGACCTTCCGAGTGCAATCAATCCATCAGGAACCGCTGGCCACTTCACGGACTTTCGTAGCCGCCGCTCGATAAGGCGCGAGCGCTCTACCTGCTGCGAGGCGAGCCTTATGAGCGTCTGCGTCCGCCAACTGAACCGGAGAGCGGAAGGCGGCATCGGAGTTGGCGTCGCTTCGAATACAGGCCCAAAGATGACCGCCGAACGCTCCATCAGCAGCGCCGACTCACGCAATGGCAACAGCCGTCTCACCGTCGCCATGAGGGCCGGAATATGGATAGGCGCTGCCAGGAATTCACCGATGCCCTCCGTATGCGGCTGCATCTCGGCCCGGGCCGCGAACAACACCTGCAAATCTTGCCGCTTGCTCCGCGCCATCAGAGCTAGAGAGACTCCGTTCGGGCGTCCTTTTGGAAAGTTTACCCTCGTGATGAGCAGGTCCACCGTTTCGGCTGCTTCGAGCGCATCGAGGGCGACAATCGGATCGGTGAAAACCGCCACCTCGTAGCCAGCGTCTCGAAGGGCTGCTGCGGCGTCAGTGGCGAACTTCCGCACGTTGTGGACCAGGACTACCTGAGCCGGCATCACCCTCACCCACATAGATACTGGAATACTGAGTGAGAATTTAGCTTCGGCCGGGCAGGCAGTCGAGGCAGTGGAACCCGTTGGCGCTCTTCTGCTGCCTGAAACCGGCGCTACTGTCCCCAATGCCCAAACGTGAAATCGAGCTGGAAATGGCGCGGAGACATCTCGCAGAAGCCGAGAAACACATCGCGCGACAAGAGGCTATCATCGCGGAGATGGTGCTGCATCGCCATCCGTATGCCGCTTCCATGGGCGAACGGTTACTGGAAACGATGCGTTTCTATCTGGCCAATGCCAAAGCGCACGTAGATCGATTGGAGCGGCGAGACATCTTCGAAGGCTGAACGTCACCCCTAGGCCCCTAATCGGTGCACCGGGCGGCTCCGGAGGGGCGGCGGAAAATTCCCCCGGCGTCTTCGGATGGCGGGATCGGGCCATGCTGACGGAGCTGCAACGCACTGGTGGGTCTTCAGCCCTGAGACACAGATGGCGGACGATTGGGGAGTATCCAGGCCACCGAGACCCTGCGAGAGGTGGTATCAGTGGTGGCGGAAATCTCCGTCATCCACAGTCTAACTGCTTGAAAAAGTTCGATATCTGATCGCTGCTATCAATTGTAGAACTTGATGCTGGCCGCCTTGACCACGTCGTTGACTTCGGCGCCGGTGACGGTGGCGACACAGGGCGTCGCTTTCGCCGTGCACTGTTTGGTCAGCCGGCTCTTGTCGGTCTCCGGCAGCGCAGAGGGATCGATCCGGTACTTCAGGCTGGCAGGAGCACCGACGCCGAGTTCACAGGACGTCGCACTGCGACAAGTGATCCGGCCAGGCCCGTAACTGGCTGCAGCCGTTGTCGCCTGCGCCAGGGCGCTGGCGCTTCCCGCCCACATGCCGACCATCAACCCGAACCATGCTGCTGACCTGAAGGCGTTCATTCGCTGTTTCCCTCGACAATCAACTCCCGCCGGCCGCGAGCCCGGCATCCCGCGGATCGGTCGCCCAGGCGCAGGCAGCGTTCTCACCTGGCAGGTAATTGACGCAGGAGATGACATTGGCCCGGCCAGGATCAGGGACCGGCGACGCCATCGGTTGGTTGGTGCGAAGGGCATTCAACATACCAACCGCGACGGCCATCGGCGCACCCTCCTGACCGGAGCCGCCGACCGCTGCACGGAACGCGTGGATGTTGTCGTTCCAGGCAATGGCCGCGGCATATAGCGGCGGCGGCATTGCGGCGGGCGATGCGGCGAGCAGGATGCCGAGGCCAGGCAGTACGCGACCGGTGCCGAACAGATTGTCCATGCTGAAGGAACAGGCGACCGCGTTGCCGTCCTTGTCGAGCGTGACCACGCTGGTGGAAGCCGGCAGCGCCGGCAAGGGTGCGCCCGGCGGGATGGCGGCGGTGAGCAGGCTATGGGCGTCGGCGCCGCCTTGCCGCCAGCGGGCGGCAACGGCCAGTGCCCGCGCATTCGCCGCACCCAGGGCGGACGGATCCTGTGCGAGCACGGAGAAGGCGGACGCGGCGGCGAGACCGCCATCGGCAGGCGGTGGCAGAAAGGCCACCTGGTCACGGCGGTATGGCACGACGAGTGCCGGTGCAAGACGCGGCAAGGCGTCGTTCAGATCCGCAAGGGCGATCGGGCCGCCGGCCAGGGGTGAGGCCCGCACGATGCGTCGTGCCAGCGCTCCGGTGTAGAGGTCACCGACCCCGGAAACGCGGATCTGCGCCAGCGTCGCAGCGAGATCGGGCTGCACGAGAGACTGCCCCTCGGTCAGCGGCGTGCCGTTCTGCGAGAACACCCCGCGCGCCTGCGGATCGGCGAGCAGCGGTCCGGCGACCAGCGCGATGTCGTTGGCGAGTGCCCGAGGTGTTGGCGTGCCAAAGCGCGCCAGTTGCTCCGACGGTACGATCAGGCTCTCGAACGGCAGTGAACCGTACCGCGCGTGCAGCAGGTAGAGCCCGCGCGCCAGCATCGGCACCGCCGCTGGCCGGTCGGCGTTCGGCCCGAGGCTCGCGGGGGCGGTGGGGGTGAACAGCACCGCCTCGGGCACGCCCTGGTTTGGCGACTTCTTGTCGGCGGCATAGGCCAGGCAGGCGCCGCCGCCACCCAATCCGGCGCGCGAGGGCAGCGTGACGCTCAGAACGAAACCCGCGGCGACGGCAGCATCCGCGGCGGTCCCGCCGGCTGACAGCACCTGGCGCGCCGCCAACGTGGCCCGCGGCTCGTCGGTCGCCACGCCGCCAAGGAAGCCTTGGACGAACCCAGGCTGGCCCTGTTGCGGCGCGCTGCCGGGACCGAACACGCTGTTCTTCACGCTGTCGACGGTGTCGCAGCCGGCGCTGATCAGCGTTATCGCAAGGAGGAAGGTGCCGCAGAGCCTCCGCCTTTTGGGTGCTCCGCCAGTGTGCACTGGTCTCAAACGTCTGCTGGCCCGAATCATCTGGTAAGTGGCTGTGCCATAGACGCGATCGCCGACAGCGGCAACATGGCGGCAGAGTGACGACAAACTCGACACGCAAGGCCGCATCGGGCAAGAGCTTCGGCATGCCCTGCATGTTCCGCACCGCCTTGCTCGGCCTGGCTCTTTGCCTGCCCAGCCTCGTCGCCCTCGCCGATCAATTCACCCCCGCTCAACGCGCCGAGATCGTGAAGATCATGCGCGACGCGCTGAAGCAGGACCCGTCGATTCTGCGCGACGCGGTGGCGGCACTGCAGGCGGATGAAACCGGCAAACAGAAGGAGATGCTGGCCGCGGCGAAGAGCGCGTTGATCGATCCGGCCGATCCCGTTGGCGGGAATCCCCACGGCGATGTGACCATCGTCGAGTTCTTCGACACGCGCTGCCCCTATTGCCGCAAGCTCGAACCGACGATGGCGGACCTGCTCGCGCGTGATCGCGGTGTACGACTGGTGTTCAAGGACCTGCCAATTCTGGGACCAGGCAGTGTCCTGGGCTCGAAGGCGCTGCTGGCGGCGCAGAAGCAGGGTGGCTACGAGAAGCTGCGCGAGGCGGTCATGTCGGCGCCACAGCAGACGACCAAGGCGACGATCCAGGACGCGGCCCAACGCCTGGGGCTGGACTGGCCGCGTCTGCAGCGTGACATGGAGGATCCGGCCATTCAGGCAAGGATAGACGCCAACCTGAAGCTCGCGCGCTCGATCGGCATCGAGGGGACGCCGGCGCTGATCATCGGCGGCGAACTGATCCCCGGTGCGGTGGAGGGCGACGAGTTGCGATCGGCGATCGCCAAGGCGCGCGCGACCAGGTAGGTCAGCGCGCATTGGCCGGAGCCTGCAGCGGCCACAGAGCGGCGCGCCAGCGGATGGCGATCAGCAGCGTCAATGCGATCCCAAGCAGGCAGTAGAGCGTTGCGGTCGGCGTGAAGCCGATGCGGTCGATCAGTGCGCCAGCGCCGAGCAGCCCGATCGGCAGCCCGTAGATCGCCAACATGCGCATTCCCATGACGCGGCCGCGGTAGGCGCCGGCACCGTGCAGCAGCAGCGCGGACATCGGCACCAGGCTGAGGCTTTGCGCAAGGCCGGCGCACACCAGGATCAGGCTGCCGCTGAACGGGTCGCGCATGTGCACGAAGACCAGCAGCATCAGGTGCCAGGCGATCGCGAACATGATCATCATGCGGGCGGGTCGGATCGTACGGCCGGCAATGCTGATCAGGATGGAACCCACCAGCGAGCCGAAAGCGAAGCTGGAGATCAGGTAGCCCAGGCCGGTCTGATCGACATGATAGATGTCCCTGGCGACGAAGGGCAGCAGACCACTGGTCATCGGAAAGGCAGTGAGGTTGACCAGGAAGGCGAGCCACAAGGCGGCCAGCGACGACGGCATATCCCACAGATAGGCCAAGCCCTCGCGCAGGTCGCGCCACAGCGACTTGCGCTGGGCAAGATGCACAACATTGGCTGACGCCGCGACCCCCAGGGTGAGGAGGAAACCCACGAAGTAGAAGGCGCTGATGGCGGCATAGGCGCGGCCCAACCCCAGCACGGCAAACAGACTGGCCCCGGCCAGCGATCCTATTATGCGTGCCGAGTCAGAGGTGGTGCGCGAGGCCCCCATCGCACTGACAAAGCGGTCTGGGGGCATGGTGTCGGCGACCAGCGCGCTCCGCATGGCGAGATCGGATGGCCGGACCAGGCCGGCGACCACGGCGATGATGAAGACGTGCACGGGACGCAGCGCGCCGGTGAAGGCAAGTGCCATCACCAACAGCGCCAGCACCGTGTAGATGGCGCGCATGGAGCAGAGCACGGTGCGGTGGCCGATCCGGTCGCCCGCCATGCCAAGCATCGGCGCGACCAGCGTGCCAAAATACTGCAGCGAACCGAACAGCGTCAGCAGCAGCACCGAGCCTGTCTCGGCCAGGATGTACCAGCCGAGGATCAGGTTCTCCATCTCGCTGCCCCACGAGGTGAGCAGATCGGCCGGATATTGGAAGCGGAAGCTGCGAATCTGGAACGGTGCGAGCAGCGAGGACGATGCCATCGCGCTCACCGGGAGGCGTGTTGCATGGCCTGGCGGGGCCTTTCGTTGCTTTCCTGGACGGCCCGTCAGGCCAAGTATGGCAGCGAGCTTAGCTGATTTTGCCCGGGTAGAAACCTCGCGAATCAAGCCATGTCCAGCAGCCACGGTTCGGCGACAGCCAAGCCACGCGCGGTGATGCCGTTGGCGAGTTTTGCCGAGTAGGATTCGTGGTGGTGTCCATGCACGATGAGCCGCGCGGCGCCCAGCTCCGCGAGCCGATCGATCACGGCAAAGCCGTGGCGATGGCTGGACGGCGCCTCGTGGCACACCAGCACGTCGAAGCGATGCTGCCCGAGCTGGGAAAAGTCTTCGGGAAAGATCGAATCGCGATGCCAGAGTGGCAAGCCACCACGCCAGTGCTCGCGTGGCTTCAGGCTGTCGAGGAACGCGCGGCGGGTGGCAAAGCTAGGCGGGTCGATGGTGCCGCCGGGCTCGTCGGCGCGGGGGTGCCAGATGCGCGGCTTGAACACGCCGCCGAGACCGGCGATGCGCAGACCGTCTATTTCAAGCACCCTGCCGCCGATGTCGCCTTCCGGGAAATCCGTGACGAGATTGTCGAATGCCGCCGCTGTCTCGGCATCCTTGTTGCCGATGATCCAACGAACGTTCCAGCCAACGTTAAGGAGCGGCCCGAGCACCTGCCGCAGCGGTTCGCGCAGGTCGCAGTCGCCCAGCAAGATCAGGGTGCCGCGATCGAGTGTCGCGCAGGTTCGCAGGATCGGGGGAAAATTGCCGTGCGGGTCACCGGCGATCACGATCGGTGGGGACATGCCACTGCCCTGATTGGCGGTTCAGGGCAGTGTACACGCTCACTGCCTGTGACGTCGCCAGGGCGGGATCAACGCGGCACGACCTTGCGGTAGAGATGCCATGTCGCATGCCCCAATACCGGCAGCACAACCACAAGCCCGACGAACAATGGCAACGACCCAATCACCAGGCTGCAGGCGATGATGAAGCCCCATACAGCCATCGTGCCGGGGTTTGTCGCCACAACGCGCATCGAGGTCGACACGGCGGTGCCGATTCCCACGTTGCGGTCAAGCAACAGCGGAAACGAGACGACGCTGATCGACAGCACCAGCAGCGCGAGCAGGAAGCCGACGCCGATTCCCACCACGATCATCGCCCAGCCGGCGCGGGTGGTGAACACATCGGTGAAGAACGCAGACGCCGAGACGGGTGCGGCGGGACCGAGTGTTACGACGTAGATCACCTGTGCGAGGACCAACCACAGCAGGAACAGCCCGATCAGCAGCACTCCGAGCAGCGCGATCGCGCCGATCGATGGTGCATGCAGCACGCCGAAGGCGTCGACCCAACGTATCTCTTCGCCGCGTTCTCGCCGGCGGCTCATCTCGTTCATGCCGACCGCAGCAAGCGGTCCGATCAGCGCGAAACCGGATGCCAGCGGGAACAGCAGAGGCAGCAGCCCATAGCCGGACGCCACGCGGCCGAGCACGATGCCGATGATCGGATAGATCACGCAGAGAAAAATGACGTCAGTACGGTTAGCCTGAAAATCGGCCAGGCCGCGCGCAAGCGCGTCACGCAGATCCGCGACGTCAATGCGCCTGACCGCTGGCGCGACGTCGTCCGGTGTGCCTTCGCGCCAGTACTCCTCGGGTCTGGCTGAGCCGATCTGGTTTGCCGCAAGCCTGATCTGGTCCCAGCCCCAGCCGGGTGGACTTTGAATGACCATGCTCGTTCCTCCCGAACACGATGGTCAGGGAGCGGCAGCCGTAGAGAGCCACGGCTCCCCATGCCCGAACGATACGCCTGGGCCGGGACAGGGGAGCATCACGAAATCGGGATTGCGCAGCGGTCGCGACTCAGCTGCGACCGGCCGCGGCCAGGCGAGGATCCGCAGCCGGAATTGATATGGCGCCGCCACGATCAGAGGCGAAGGTGCTGGTGACCTGGGCTTGCTGCTCGCTGCCGCGGCGTCCGAACGACTCGACAAGAGGGATGTCCTGCGGGTCGATCGGCTGCATGCGCGGCTTGCGCGCCAGCGCCTGTTCGATGAATGGCGCCAGCTCAACCTGCTTCTGCCTCTCGCGCACGGCATCGCGCGCCTTGAAGTCGGGCAGCAGCCTGTCGGCGAACAGCTTGAGTGAGTCGCAGATATGTTCGTGCCGGTTCCGACCGGACTGCTGCACGAAGATGACCTGGTCGACGCCGGCATCCTCGTATGCCTGCAAATGAGCGCGCAGCTGATCAGGGGTGCCGATGCCGCCGCGACCGGCATTGTCCGGCAGCCGGTCCTTCACCTCCAGGAAGCGCTCCCACATGTTGGTAATGCCTGGGCGGTGATCGCCAAAGATGCCGACATAGCCAAGCGAGTAACCGAAGAAGCGAAAGCCATCGAGGCCACGGCGGATCGCCTCGTGCTCGTCGGTATGGCACGACATCCCGGTGACCAGCGCGATGTTCGGATTGACGCTGTGGCCCAGAGGCACGCAATCGGACGAGCGGATGATGTCGTAGTATTCCTGCACCCATTTCGCGGCCAACTCGGGTTCCAGGAAGGCAAACGTCAAGGCGCCAAGGCCGGCACGTGCGGCGCGGTGGATGGTCTCGCGCCTGGAACATGCGACCCAGATAGGGGGATGCGGCTTCTGCACCGACTTCGGCACCAGGTTGCGGCAGGGCATGTCGAAGTATTTGCCGCGGTAACCGGGGTAGGGGCGCATTGCCAGCATGTTGGCAGCCTGTTCGGTCGCCTCGCGCCACATCGCGGTCTTTTCGGCCGGCGGGATGTCGAAGCCTTCCATCTCAAGCGCGGTTGCTGACTCGCCGGTGCCCCAATCGGCGCGGCCATTCGAGACGATGTCGAGCGTGGCCATGCGTTCGGCGACGCGTGCCGGATGATTGTATTTCGGCGGCATCAGCACGATGCCATGGCCCAGGCGGATGCGTTGCGTACGCTGGGAACATGCGGCGAGAAAGATCTCCGGCGCAGAGGAGTGAGAATATTCCTCAAGGAAGTGATGCTCGACCTCCCACACATAGTCGATGCCGAGTTTGTCCCCGAGTTCAACCTGCTCGAGTGCCTCGTGGATGACCCGCCGTTCGGTATCTTCGCCCCAGGGCTGCGGGCACTGGTGTTCGTAGAACATGCCGAATTTCATGGTTCTTTCCTCCGCGGCCTTAATCACGCCCGGGTGCGATGAACTCCCATGGCGCGTATTCCTGGGTGATGTCGGTCATCACCTCGATGAGCGCGGGCGAGTTGGCAGCCAATGCCTCGCGCAGCGCGCCGCGCAGGCCATCGGCGTCGCTTGCACGCCACGATGGTACGCCGAAGCTCTTGGCGTACATCTGGAAGTCCGGATTGCGCAGCACCGAGCCGGCATCGCGGCCCTGGAACAGGCGGCGCTGATCGCGCAGCACGTTGCCATACGAGCCATTGTTGAACAGGATCGTCACGAGGTTGATGCCGAACTGCACCGCGGTTGCGAGTTCGGCGCCGCCGAACAGAAAGCCGCCATCGCCTGTCACCGCGACCACCGGCCGATCCGGCATCCCCACCTTGACGCCGAGTGCGGTAGGAAAGCCTGCACCCAGAGTACCGGAGAAGCCCGAGGTGATCAGCGTACGCGGTGCGTGAACAGGAAAGCCGAACCAGGAGACGTAGCCGACCTGGGTCATTTCATCGCAGAGGATGCCGTTCTCGGGCAGCACATCGCGGATCGCCGCGAGGTATGACATCTGCGGCTGCACCTTCTGGATCGCCTGTGCAGATTCGGCTTTGACGCGTGCAATGGTTTCGGCGCGCGAGGGCTCGCTGCGCGGCGTGACGATGGCGGCGAGGGCCCGCGCGGCGTCGGCTGAATCGGCAACGATCGGGATGTCGGTCTTGAGCCGGCGCATCTCGGCGGGGTCGATGTCGATGCGAGCGATCTTGAGGCCGGGAGGTGCGGCTCCCCAGCGCGACATCGGCACTTCCAGCCTCGTGCCGAACGCAACCAGTGCGTCGGTCTGCGGCCAAAGCTTGTAGGCCGAAGCGATGGTGAGGCCGAGTGGATGGCGATCATCGACGATGCCGCGACCACTACGGAACGACACCACCGGCGCGTTGATGCGTTCGGCCAGCGCACGGATTTCAACGGCTGCGTGCAGTGCACCGCCACCCACCCAGAGCATCGGCGCCTTCGCCTCTCTCAGCAGTTTGGCTGCGGCAGCGATGCGATCAGGATCGGGCAACGGTTTCGGATGCAGTGCCAACGGCTCCTGCGGTGTCACTTCCGCCGAGGCGCCGAACTGATCCCACGGCATCTCCAATGCGACGGGACCGGGCCGACCTGATTGCATTTCCTGAAACGCACGTGCGGTGAGATACGAGGCCTGGCTGGGATGCTCGATACGCTCCGCCCATTTCAACAGGCTGCGAAGCGTTGCAAGCTGGTCGGGCAGTTCATGCAGCTGGCCGCGACCGCGGCCGATCATCATGCTTGGGACCTGGCCGGTCAGGCACAGCACCGGCGCGTTCACGCCCCAGGCAGTGGCAAGTGCGGCCGTGGTGTTCAGCACTCCGGGACCGGGCACCACGGCATAGGCCGCGGGGCGACCCGTCGCGCAGGCGTATCCCAGAGCCATGTACGCCGTGCTCTGCTCGTGGCGCGCGTTGATCAGGCGCAGGCTGTTCGATGCGCGTGCGAAAGCGTCGAACAGGCCATATGTCTGGACGCCCGGCAGGCCGAACACCGTGTCAATGCCATGGCGCAGCAGGCTGTCGACGATGGCTTCTCCGCCGGTCATGCGCGGCATGCGATGATCCTTGTCCCTGATATGCTCACACGGTGGCATGGCGGGACACGCGGGGGAAGTCGCCACGGTGGAATGCAGTCACGCTTGTCGGCTGCCGCGCTCTGGCCCTGCGACGATGCGGACGCTACTTTGCCTCCAAGGTCATAGAGGAAGCCGGAATGTCTGTTCTTGCCGTCGCCGAGGATACTGAGACGTCTACGATGCGCCGCGTTTCATGGCGCCTGATGCCGTTTCTGCTGCTTGCTTATCTCATCTGCTACATCGACCGGGTCAACGTCGGCTTTGCCGCGCTGCAAATGAACAAGGCAGTCGGCATCGATCCCAAGACTTACGGCTTGGGTGCCGGCATCTTCTTCATTGGATACTTCTTTCTGGAGGTGCCGAGTAATCTGGCACTGGAACGATTTGGCGCGCGTACCTGGATCGCGCGCATCATGATCACCTGGGGACTGGTATCGGCGGCGTTTGCCTTGATCGGTGGCCCTGTATCGTTTCTGGTGTTGCGTTTTCTGTTGGGTGCTGCCGAGGCCGGATTCTTTCCGGGTGTGATCCTTTACATCACGTATTGGTACCCGGCGCACTATCGGGCGATCATCGTCGGCATATTCATGGTGGCGATCCCCGTGGCAGGAGTGATCGGGTCGCCCATCTCCGGTGCCATCCTCTATATGGATGGCCTCGTCGGCCTGGGTGGCTGGCAGTGGATCTTCATCCTCGAAGCCATACCTGCCGTGGTGCTGGGAATCGCTGCATTCGCGTGGCTGACTGATCGACCGGAACATGCGAACTGGCTGACGCGCGACCAACAGCAATGGCTGATCACGAAACTTGAAGCGGAACGCCGGCGTGCACCGCGCGTTGCGCACGAGTCGGTGTGGCGCGTGCTGACCAACAAGTATGTGCTGATCATGGCCTTGGTGTATTCGGGCGCGGCGGGTGCATCTACCTCGCTGGCACTCTGGATGCCACAGCTGGTGAAATCGTTCGGATTGACCAACTGGCAAACCGGCCTGCTCAATTCGGTGCCGTTCGCAATCGCCGCCGTGTGGATGATCCTGTGGGGACGCAGTTCGGATCGCACCGGCGAACGCGTGTGGCACAACGCGCTGCCGTTGGCCTGGATGGTGCTGGCGATGGTTGGCACGTTCTGGGCCATAGGCAGCCTATGGGCGGTGATCCCGCTGTTGACGCTGATTGCCGCCGGCACCTACGCCAGCAAGGGTCCGTTCTGGGCATTGTCGTCCGAGTGGCTCGGGGCGGCATCAGCGGCGGCGGGGCTGGCGCAGATCAATGCGCTGGGCAACCTGTCAGGGTTCGTGTTCAATTCGCTGATCGGTTATATTCAGGCGGAAACCGGCAGCTTCCCGTTGGCGCTGATGCCGATCGCCGCTGTTGCCACTCTCGGCACGATCTCGGTGCTCGTCATTGGACGGCGTCAGCCACGGACGGTCGCGGCGACAACATGAGGGGTGCCAGCACCGCGGCGGCGCGCGTTCGCCGCCGCGAGTGCGCCGCGACGCGGTCTACGGCTGGGCGAGCCGGTAAACCCGGGCGGCCGTTCCCGAGTACAAGGCCTGCTTTTCCGACGATGATGCGCCAGCGGTGATGCGCTTGAACGCATTCCACAGTTCGGTGTAGCCGCACGACTGCTTGTCCGGCGGGAAATTGCTCTCGAACATGCAGCGACTGGCACCGAATGCCTCGATGCAGGGTTCGACAAACTGACGCCAGGCCGCTGCAAGCTCTTCTGATGACGGCGGAACGTCGCGCTCGTGAAAGTCGAAGCCGAACGAGGTCATGCCGATGCCGCCGAGCTTGACGTTGACGTTCGGACATTTCGCAAGTTCGCCGATGGATTGCTTCCAATTGGCGAGGATCTCCTGTCGATGTCCAGCATAGGGGCCGACGCCGAGTACACCGCCGACATGATTCAAAATGATCGTCGCATCGGGGAAGGCGCGCGCGAGATCGACGGCATCCGGCAGTTGCGGGTGATATTGCCATGACTCGAAGCTGAGCCCGAGCTTGGCGAGTTGCGCGAATCCTTCGCGAAACTTCGCGTCGAGCACCAGATGCGGCGGCACGACGCGCGATACGAATTTGCTGATCGCCGGGCTTGCGTCCCAGGACACGCCGTAGCGGATGCCGCGGAAGCGTCCGCCACCGACGGCAATCTGTGCCTCCAGCACGTCTCGCACGCGAGCGCCTAACGTCAGGTCGGCATGGCCGATGATGGCCTCGGCGACCCGGCATGTACCGTAGTTGCCGGATGCGCTCATCGCCGCAATGCCATTGACGAACTCGACTTCGCCAACGGGCGCCATTTCGGGTGGGCCCGACTTACGGTACATCGCCTGGCACTCGAGGAACACTGTCGCCACGACGTTGTGGCCACCGCCGAGATCGGCCAGCAAATCCGGCAGGAAATAGCGGCCACGTTGGGGTGTGTCCCAGAAGTGGTGATGCGGATCGATGATCGGCAGATCCGGCTCCAGCGCGGGTTCCGTCGGCCGTTTGGCAAGCCATGCCTTCAGATCGGCGTCGTTGCGATGAATCAGGCCACGATATTCACCCTTGGCATCGCCTGGATGCGCCATTTCCATCCCCTGCAACATTGTGGTTCGGACACGCTAGCGCAGTCTGCCGGCGCGGTGAAATCGACGCTACGCGCTCCAGGGCGGCTGCTCGCAATATCGTGCTACGCGGGCTAGGTTCTCGCGCAGCAACTGTACTGCACAGAACGAGGAGGCGGCGGATGACCAAGGTGGCGGTGCTGGACGACTGGCAGGGTGTGGCCAAGACCAACGCGGACTGGTCACCGTTGCAGGCCCGCACCGACGTGGTCTTCTTCGCCAAGGCGTTCGAAAACGAAGACGACGCAGCGCGACAGCTGGCGGATTTCGACATCGTGCTGTCGATGCGCGAACGCACGCCGTTGCCAGCCTCGCTGATCAACCGGCTGCCGAAGCTGCGCATGTTGGGAATGACCGGCGCGCGCAATGCGTCGCTGGACACGGCGGCCTGCACCGCGCGTGGCGTCGTGGTGTGCAACACGACAGGTGGCCGCAACAACGAGGCGGCAACCGCTGAACTCGCACTCGGCTTGCTGATCAGTGCCGCGCGCGCGATCCCGGCGGGCGATGCCAACATCCGTGCGGGAAAATTCCAGGACGATGTGCCGGTCGGTTACGCGCTTGCCGGCAAGACGATGGGGTTGATCGGATTGGGGAGGCTAGGCTCGCACATGGCGCGCTACTGCAAGGCGCTGAACATGGACCTGCTCGCCTGGAGTCAGAATCTGACGCCAGAGCGCGCCCAGGCGGCGGGTGCATCTATGGTCTCCAAGGAGGAGCTGCTGGCGCGGTCAGATGCGGTGAGCATTCATCTGGTGCTGTCGGACCGTACACGCGGTCTGATCGGTGCGGCGGATCTGGCACGCATGAAGCCTGGTGCGATCCTGGTGAACACTTCGCGCGGTCCGATCGTTGACGAGAAGGCACTGATCGAGGCGGTTCAGGCGCGCCGCATCGTGGCGGCGCTCGATGTATTCGACCGTGAACCGCTGCCGGCCAACCATCCGTTGCGCAGTGCGCCAAATGTGGTGATGACCCCGCACCTCGGTTATGGCGTGCAGGAAACGTGGGACGTGTTCTATCCGCAAAGCGTGGAGAATGCGCTGGCGTTTCTCGACGGAAAGCCGGTGCGCGTGACCAATCCGCAAGCGCTGGCGAAGCGGGGTTGACCGGACGCCGTCGCGCGTTATCCATCGGCCGGATTTCTATTGGAGGCTTTCCCCATGCGCGCCTGGGCCGTGGTCGAGAATGGCAAGCCGTTGCAGCAACTCGAATTGCCGACACCGGAGCCCAAGGGCACCGAGGTGCTGATCGAGGTGACGCATTGCGGCGTCTGCCACTCGGACCTGCACATCTGGGAGGGCTACTACGACATCGGCGGCGGGCGAAAAATGTCGCTGAAAGACCGTGGCGTGGTGCTGCCGCTGGCGATGGGGCACGAGATCGTCGGCCGGGTGGCGAAGCTTGGCCCGGACGCCGCTGGAGTGAAGGTCGGCGACCTGCGCATCGTGTTTCCATGGCTCGGCTGCGGCCAGTGCGAGAAGTGCCTGGCGGAAGAGGACAACATGTGCCTCACCCCGCGCAGTCTCGGGGTGTATGCCAATGGCGGCTACGGCACGCACGTGATCGCGCCGCATCCGCGGCACCTGGTGGATCCTGGCACGGTCGACCCAGGGGTTGCGGCCACCTACGCGTGTTCCGGCATCACCGTCTACTCTGCGATCCGCAAGGTCATGTCCCAAGGGGACAAGTTTCCGCCCAACGAAGCAATCGTGCTGGTCGGTGCGGGTGGCCTGGGCCTCAACGCAATCGCGGTGCTGCGCGCGATGCAGCATCAGAACATCGTGGTGGTGGATATCAGCGCCGAAAAGCGCGAAGCTGCGCTGAAAGCGGGTGCGCACAAGGTGGTCGATGGCAGCGGCGAAGGCGTGACCCAGCGCATCGTCGATGCCGCCGGTGGCCCGGTGCTCGCGGTGATCGATCTGGTCAACGGCACGCAAACCGCACGCTTCGCCTTCGATGCGCTGCGCAAGGGCGGCAAACTGATACAGGTCGGGTTGTTCGGTGGCGAACTCACCGTGCCGCTGCCACTGATGGCGATCCGCGCGTTGACCGTGCAGGGCAGCTACGTCGGCAATCCGAAGGAGCTGCGCGAGCTGGTGAAGCTGGCCCAGGACGGCAGGCTGCCGGCGCTGCCGGTTGCGATGGTGCCGCAGAGCCAGGCGAACGACGCGCTGATGCGGCTGCGCGACGGCAAAGTGACTGGCCGGCTCATATTGCGATCGGACGCTGCCTGATCGCTACAGCACCAGTCCGAGCCACGTCACCATCAAGAAGGTGATCACGCCCATAGCGCCCAGAATGGCCGTGGGCTGGACGTCGTCGGTCCGCCGGGCGATGACGGTTGAGCGCTGGCGCATGATGCAATCTCCTGTCCGAACCGCGCACGGAATTCAGCATGCGTTGAAGATCACTGGAATCGGGTAATCTCCGTACGGGAAACAGGAGCAGCGGAGCCTGCAATGAGTCAGACTGCCACAACGCGCCGCTCGATCGTGCTGAAACGCCGCCCGCATGGCGCACCAGGCCGCGATGATTTCGAGTTCCGTGACGACGCTGTGCCGCAGCCTGCCGCGGGCGAGGTGGTCACGCGGACCATCTGGCTGTCGATCGATCCCTACATGCGCGGGCGGCTGCGCGAGCAGCAGACCTATGCGCAGCCGGTGAGCCCCGGCGACGTGATGACGGGAGAGACCGTCGGCGAAGTCCTTACCTCGGCGCACCCGGACTACGTCGCCGGCGATGTGGTGGTCGGGGCGCGTGGCTGGCAGACCCATTGTCTGTCACCCGGCGAGCGGTTGGTGAAGCTGCCGCGGCATGCCGCACCCCTGTCGGCGTATCTCGGCGTGCTCGGAATGCCGGGGGCGACGGCGTATCGCGGCATCAGCGAGATCTGCCAGCCGCAGAAGGGTGAGACGGTGGTGGTGTCCGCGGCCTCTGGCGCGGTCGGGTCAGTGGCCGGGCAGCTCGCCAAGCGGGCCGGTGCCCGCGTCGTCGGGGTGGCGGGCGGGGCAGAGAAGTGCCTGTGGGTCCAGGACAGCCTGGGCTTCGACGACTGTGTCGATCATCGTTCGCTCGACCTTCGGCGCGAGCTGTCGGCCGCCTGTCCGAACGGCATCGACGCCTACTTCGAGAATGTCGGAGGCGCGGTCCAGGCCGCTGTGTTCGACCTGCTCAACCCGTTCGCCCGGGTGGCGATGTGTGGCATGGTGTCTCAGTACAACGAGGCCGAGTTCCCGCCTGGCCCCAATCTCGGCTTCGTGGTCGGCAAGCGCGTGCTGATCCAGGGGTTCATCGTCTCGGACAAGCCGGAGAAACTTGCGGAGTGGCGCACGCTGGCGGCTCCCTGGGTGGCGGATGGCAGCCTGGTCTATCGGGAGGACACTCATGACGGGCTGGAAAATGCGCCGGAGGCTCTGGCCGGGATCTTGAGCGGGCGGAACTTCGGCAAGATGTTGGTGCGGGTGGGGCACGATCCGGGGTAGGCTGACGCGGTGCGGGGAAGCCGTCACATTCGCGAAAGCGAGGGAACCGTCACCCTCGCGAAAGCGAGGGTCCAGCCCCGGGTACAAACGAGGGATACAGATCCTCCCACTCCGGATTGTCGCGTTCGATCAGCGCCAGTTTCCACGCCCGGCGCCAGTGTTTCAGCTGCTTCTCGCGCCGGATTGCGGCGTCCATTGTGGCGTGGAATTCGGCATAGACCAGCCGTCGGACACCGTAGCGCTTGGTGCACCCTTCGAAGACCTCCGCCCTATGCTGCCAAACGCGCTGCTCGATGTTGCTGGTTACGCCGATGTACAGCGTCCCGTTGCGCTGGCTGGCCAACATATACACGCACGGCTGCTTCATCGTGCCGGAACCACCGCTGGACCCTCGCTTTCGCAAGGGTGACGGTACGACCCGGGTCTGAATTCTAAGTAATTGCCGGCGCCAGCGAAATCAGGTAGCGCCACGACGATGGACCAGACGCTCCACCAGACCCTGACCGATTGGCGCAGGCATCTGCACGCCAACCCGGAGCTGACACTCCACGAGACGGAGACTTCAGCCTTCGTCCGCGCGAAGCTTCAGGAGCTCGGAGTGTCCTTCGTTGCCGGCGTCGGTGGCCATGGCGTGGTGGCAACCCTATCGCGGGGCCAGTCGAACCGCAGTGTCGGCCTGCGGGCCGATATGGACGCGCTGCCGATCACCGAGACCAGCGGGCTGGCGCACGCATCGAAAAACCCAGGCGTGATGCATGCCTGCGGCCACGACGGCCACACGACGTCGCTTCTCGGTGCTGCCGCGCTGCTGCAGCAGGACATGTCCTGGACTGGCACGGTGCATCTCGTCTTCCAGCCGGCCGAAGAGGGCGGTGGCGGAGCGAAGAACATGATCGCCGACGGGCTGTTCCAACGCTTCCCGATGGAACGGATCTTCGGATACCACAACTGGCCGGGCCTCGACGCCGGTACGGTCGCGGTGCATGACAGCGCGGTGATGGCTTCGGGCTCGCGGATCGAGTTCCGTGTCACCGGCCGCTCTGGTCATGCCGCTTTGCCGCACCTGACGCGCGACCCGATGGTGGCATCGGCGCATCTGCTGCTGACCCTGCAGACGATCGTTGCACGCAACGTCGATCCGCTGGACTCGGTGGTGATCACCGTCGCCACCATGGAGGCCGGCAGCGCGGCCAATCAGATCCCGGACGAAGCGTTCATGCGCGGCACCATGCGCACGCTGCGCAACGAGGTGCGCGATGACGTGGAAGACGCGATCCGCCGTGTCGCCGCCGGCGCCGCGCAGGCGTGCGATGTGGATATCGAGGTGACACTGCGGCGCGGCAATCCAGTGACGGTGAATACGTCGGCGGAACGCGATGCCGCCGCCAAAGCCGTGCTCGATGCGGGACTGCCGCTGCGCCGCGATCTGGCCCCGGCGATGACCGGCGAGGACTTCGCCTGGTACTTGCTGGAGCGGCCAGGCGCATTCGTCTGGATCGGCAATGGTCCCGCCGACGAAGGCCGCGGTCTGCACAGTTCCAATTACGACTATAACGACGCGATCCTGCCGGCCGCATCGGCCTATCTTGCAAGTGTGGCGAAACGGGCGCTGGCAGGCTGAACGCTCAGACCGCGATGTTATCGATCAGTCGGACGGTGCCCAATCGCGCAGCGACGATCAGTCTTGCACCAGGCGCCATTTGCGGCAGCGCCGACATGGTCGCCGCATCTACGAGCGCCAGATAATCAACCTGAAAGCCCGCCTGGTTTAGATCGCGGTCTGCAGCAGCCAACGCCGCGTCGCTGGCGCTTCCGCTTCGCAGAGCGGTTGCTGTTGCGCTGAGGATCACGTGCAGTCCGGGAGCGATGGCACGCTCTTCCGCGTTGAGGAAGCGATTGCGCGAGGACATCGCCAACCCGTCCGGCTCCCGTACAGTCGGGACAGCGACGATCTCCAGCGGCAAATGCAGATCGGCGACCATCCGCCGGACCACCTGCAATTGCTGCCAGTCCTTTTCGCCGAAATAGGCGCGATCAGGGCGCACCTGGCCGAACAGCTTGGCACAGACCGTCGCGACACCACGGAAATGACCAGGCCGCGCCTTGCCTTCCCATTCCTCGGCTGGTCCTGCAACCGTGATCGTGGTTGCGCCTTCCAGAGGATACATCGTGGCGACATCCGGCAGCCACACGAGATGGCAGCCACAGGCGCGCAAGGCGGCAAGGTCACCGGCTTCATCGCGGGGATAGCGTGAGAGATCCTCGTTGGCATTGAACTGCAGCGGGTTGACGAAGATGGACGCCACAATGCCGGCGCCGCTGTCCACCGCAGCCTTGACCAATGCGCGATGACCGTCGTGCAGGGCGCCCATGGTGGGCACGAGCGCCAAGGAGCCGAAGCGGCGGCGCAGCGCTCCGCCTGAAGTCTGCAATTCCTCGATCGTCCGAACGACTTCCATGTCGCCGAACTTGGCCTTGTAACGACGAGCGCGCAACATGGGCACACGATGCGGGCGACGAAATGACGCAACAACTCGCAGCACGGTTCCGACGATTTGCCGAGGTGGAGGCACGCGGCAGTTCCCCGCTGTACGAGACGCTGGCGTTGGGCGTGGCTGTCGATCCATTTGCGCTCGAATTTCTCGAACGGCTGCCGGAAGCAAAGCGCCAGCCGAACCTGCTGTTTGCCGCAGTCCGCCATCTTTGCGGCGCGCCGGACGACTGGCGGACTTTTCGCGCGATGTTGGAGGCGCGGGCCGAAGAGATTCGCGCCGTCATGCTGGAGCGCCGCACGCAGACCAACGAGCCTGGTCGTTGTGCAACGCTGCTTCCCGTCCTGTCGCGCCTGCCGCAGCCGCTTGCTTTGCTCGAAGTCGGTGCCGCGGCCGGCTTGTGTCTGCTGCCGGATCGCTACGGGTACGATTACGGTGATCGATATGTCCCGTCATCCGTTGTGGATGCGCCGGTGTTTCCTTGTCGCGCCGATGCTGCAACGCCGATCCCGTCACAGCCACTGCGCGTCGCATGGCGACTTGGTCTCGACCTGCATCCACTGGATGCGGCGAATGCTGAGCATGCCGCATGGCTGGAGACGCTGGTGTGGCCTGAACACCACGCTCGGCTGCAACGGCTGCGTCGCGCCCTGGCGATAGCGCGGGGTGATCCACCACGTGTCGTGCAGGGTGACCTGTTGCACGAGTTTGCTTCGTGTGTGCGGCAGGCTCCTGCCGAGGCGACGTTGGTCGTGTTCCATACGGCGGTGCTGGCATACGTGGCGGATCCTGCATTGCGCGAAGAATTTGCGCATGTCGTGCGACAAAGCGGAGCTGTCTGGGTCAGCAACGAGGCGCCAGGTGTGTTTCGATCGTTTGCGGCGCCACGCGGGCCGCGTGGTGCGTTTCTGCTTGCGGTTGACGGCGTGCCGCAGGCGTGGACCGATCCGCATGGCGGCTGGATCGAATGGATCGATGAAGGGGGAACGCGATGAAGCTGGCAGGACAGATTGCGTTGGTAACCGGCGGATCGCGAGGCATCGGCCGCGCGACGGCGTTGGCGTTCGCGACAGAGGGCGCGGATATCGCATTCTGCCATCTGGATGATGATGCAAAGGCAGACGAGACGGCGAGCGAGATCCGTGCGCTTGGCAAGCGCGCGATGCATCGCTCGCTCGATGTCGTGGACATTGCCGGCACTCGCGCCTTTGCGCAGGAAGCGGCGGCCGCGTTCGGGCCGATCGACATCCTGTTCAACAACGCTGGCATGAACATTCGCAAGAAATTCGAAGACTACACTGAAGCGGATTACGACCGGATCTTGGACGTGCATGTCAAAGGCATGTTCTTCATGGCGCAGGCCGTGTATCCGGCGATGGCAGCGCGTGGCCGTGGTTGCATCATCAACGTTGCCTCACAGCGCGGTATCAAGGGTGCGGTGAACTCGACGCCGTATTGCGCGGCCAAGGCGGCGATCATCGGCTTCACCCGCGCGCTCGCCTGCGAGGCGACGTCGAAGGGCGTGCGGGTCAACGCGATTGCGCCGGGCCCGATCGTCACGGATCTGACCGCGACCATGGCGCCGGAGGATCGTCAGGCGTTCATCGATGCGCTACCGGTGCACCGCTTCGGTCGCCCCGAGGAGATGGCTGCGACGGCACTCCTGCTGGCAGGTCCGGACGGCGGGTTCTATGTCGGGGCAACACTGTCGCCGAACGGCGGTGACGTCATGTACTGACGCCCCGGTCTCCGACCACACAACTGCACGGATGGCTGACTCGCGCCTTCCAGCCTTGGCCTTGCAAGCTCTGCATAATATTTAGAGGTTAAGAAGGGGGAACCCCGACCGTCTGGAGGTCTGCAAGAATGACCGGTTCGCCGGCAGTGCCGCCGCTATTGCCTCAGGTGAGAAATGCCCCGCCGCGCGCCATTGTCCTGACATCGCATCCGCCACCGGCCGGACGCCTCGTGCCACTGCACTGGGGGGGCGCCGATGCAGCCGCGCGCGGTCCGGTGGTCGCCACCTTGCATGATCCGGATGTGCGGAACGTGATCGGCACCCATGCCGGCGCCTACGCATTGCACCGAGCCTTGGCCATTGCCGCGGGCAAGCTGGCCCCAGGACACCGGCCCGACCTGACCGACACCACCCCGGCCGCGCATATCGGACCGTTTCCGCAGTGGAGTGATCCGGAGCGGATCGTGTCGCTCGACCCCTGGGGGCATCTGGTAAGTGAGGTGTTCGCCGACCGGATCGCTGCCGGCTGGGACATCCGTCCCACCATTGCGGTGACTCGCGCGCGCATCAACATGCCGGAAATTGCCGCGGCGGTTCGCGCTGGACGGCTAACGCCAGACGGTGCGGTGCTGACCGATACCGCCGACGTGCGGGTGACCAAGATAGCCGTGGAGCCGGTGTGGCACCTGCCGGGCGTGGCACGTCGGTTCGGGATCAATGCCACGGATCTGCGCCGTTGCCTGTTCGAGCAGACCGGCGGGATGTTTCCCGAACTGGTGACGCGACCCGATCTGGAGGTGTTTCTGCCGCCGATCGGCGGCATGTCGGTCTACATCATGGGTGATCCGTCGCGTCTGGGCCGATCACAGACGCGAATCTCCTGCCGTGTGCACGATGAATGCAACGGCTCCGACGTGTTCGGCTCGGATATCTGCACCTGCCGCCCGTATCTGGCACATGGCGTGGAGGTGGGTGTGGCCACCGCGCAGCAAGGCGGACTTGGCATCGTCGTGTATAACCGAAAGGAAGGTCGTGCGCTTGGCGAGGTGACCAAGTTCCTGGTGTACAATGCGCGCAAGCGACAGGTTGGCGGCGATCGCGCCGAGGCGTATTTTCAGCGCACCGAATGCGTCGCGGGCGTTGCCGACATGCGCCTGCAGGAGCTGATGCCCGACGTGCTGCACTGGCTCGGTATCGCGCGGATCGACCGTCTGGTGTCGATGAGCCACCTGAAATATTCAGAAATTGTCGCGAGCGGCATCGAGGTGATCGAGCGCGTGCCGATCCCCGATGAGCTTATCCCACCCGATGCCAACGTGGAGATGGATGCCAAGAAGGCATCCGGCTATTATGCCGAAAGCATCCCTGACTTGCTCGCGCTGAAGCTGCCCAAGGGCCGCGCGCTGGGTGACTGATCGAGACGCGGCCGGGCGTCGCCTGCTGAACTGGCTTCGCTCGCCGGGCGCCGTGCGCGAGCGGTGCCACGCAATCTTGCGCATGGCCGAACAGGATGCGCTGACGTATTTCGCGTTCGATGCTGCGCGGCTGAACGACGCCGCGGACTACGTGGCGTCGGTGATCCGGCAGAACTATCCGCACCTGCAAATACCCTATCACTCACGCTGGCGGCATTTCGAAACCGGTGGCGTCGATCGCTGGGCTGGGTTGGCGCGGCAACTGCATGAATGCGATGCGCGCGAGGTTGCGCGGGTGCGGATCGATCTGTGCACCGTCAGTGTGCTGTTGGACGCTGGGGCGGGCGCCGCATGGCGCTACCATGAACCGGGAACCGGGCTGGTACTGCAGCGCTCGGAAGGTCTCGCCGTGGCCACCCTGCATGCCTTTGGTTCGGGGTTGTTCTCATCCGACCGTCAGCAACCTCTGCGTGCCGATGCGGCGGCCTTGCAGCAGATCTCCGATGCTGAACTGGCAGCCGCGTTTCAGGACGCACCCGACAATCCTTTGCCTGGCCTTGCTGGCCGTGCGGCGCTGTTGCGCAATCTCGGCAAGGTGCTCCAGGACGGCAGGATCGGTGGGCTGTTCGATACGTGGCGCGCGCAGGCCAGCGATGATGTCCTGACCGCCGCCGGCGTGCTGAGCACGATCCTGGACGTGCTTGCGCCGATCTGGCCGGATCGATTCATACTCGCCGGCGAGAACCTGGGCGATGTATGGCGTCATCCGGGGCTGCCTGGCGATGGCTTGGTCCCGTTCCACAAACTGTCGCAGTGGTTGAGCTATTCGCTGATCGAGGTGCTCGAGCAGGCCTCCATCTCTGTTGCAAGGCTCGATGAGCTGACCGGACTTGCCGAGTACCGCAATGGTGGCCTGTTCATCGATCTGGGCGTGCTGCGGCTGCGCGATCCGTCCGCCGCGGCCCTGCCGTTGCCGGTGGATCATTCAGCCATCGTCGAATGGCGTGCTCTCACTGTGGCACTTCTGGACGCCCTGGCGCCCAGGCTGCGTTCTCGGCTGGGCGTCTCGGCTGTCGACATGCCGCTTGCGAGGCTTTTGCAAGGAGGCACCTGGGATGCAGGGCGGAGGATCGCGCGGGAGCGGCGACCTGACGGGTCGCCACCGCTTGTTGTCATCAGCGATGGCACCGTATTTTGAGGCCACCGTCCGAAAGAGCTGCAATGGCCATCGCTTTCCCGAACGTCACGGTGCTGAATCACCCGCTGGTGCAGCACAAGCTGACATTGCTTCGTCGCAAGGACACCGCGACCTCGGTGTTCCGCCAGCTCATGCGCGAGCTGAGCCTGCTGATGGCCTATGAGGTCACGCGCGATCTGCCTACCGAGACGGTGGCCATCGAAACGCCAATGGAAGTAATGCAGGCGCCGTTGCTGTCAGGCAAGAAGCTATGCTTCCTGTCGATCCTGCGCGCCGGCAACGGCATGCTGGACGGCATGCTGGACCTCGTGCCGTCGGCGCGCGTGGGCCATATCGGATTGTACCGTGACCCTGCCACCTTGGTGCCCGTGGAGTATTATCTCAAGTTCCCGGACGATGTGCAGGAGCGGCTGGTGATCGTGGTCGATCCGATGGTGGCGACCGGTCACTCGGCTGCCGCCGCGATCACCCGGCTGAAGCAGGCAGGTGTCTCTCAGATCAGCTTTGCCTGCCTGATCGCCGCACCCGAGGGCCTCGGCGCGTTGGCCGATGCGCATCCCGGCCTGCCGGTTTATGTCGCGGCAATCGATCGCCAACTGGACGGACACGGCTATATCTGCCCGGGCTTGGGTGACGCCGGCGACCGGCTGTATGGCACGCGCTGACGCCGTCGTGCAGGCGGCAGAGCGCCTCGTGGTTCTGGCCCTGATCACTTGCGGCGCACTGCTCATCATCGTGCCGCTGCTGCTGACACTTTACCTGAGCCTGTTCGACGAGAAGCTGATCCTGTTTCCGCCACGCGGCTATACGCTGTCCTGGTACTCTGCGATCGTACCAAACTTTGGTGGCTCCCTCGTGACCAGCCTGAAACTGGGCGCGTTTTCCGTGATCGGCAGCCTGGCGCTCGGGATTCCGGCCGGCATCGGATTGTCGCGCCATCGCTTTCGTGGACGCGGCGCCATCTCGATGTTGTTGCTGGCGCCGCTCACCGTGCCCGGCATTGCACTTGGCCTGGCGATCTATGTCGCTTTGGTGGCCCTGGATGAACAGCTTGGCAGCATGGTGACCGGATCGATGATCGGCCTGGTGCTGGCGCACATCATGATCACAACACCCTGGGTGGTGCGGCTCTGTCTCGCCAGCCTCGCCAATCACGACCGAGCGGCCGAAGAAGCCGCAGCAAGTCTCGGTGCCGGACCGCTCACCGTGATCTGGCGTGTCACGTTGCCGGCGATGCGCGCGGGCATCGTCGCCGCGGCTTTGTTCGCGTTTGTTATCTCGTTCGAGAACCTGGAGCTGGCGCTGTTCCTGACCAGTCCGGGCATGACAACGCTGCCGGTCGCGGTGTTGCAGTATTTGGAGTACCACATCGATCCGCTGGTTTCGGCGATCGCCGTCGCCCAGATCGTCGCAATCGCCGCGGTGCTGTTGGTTCTCGATCGCTTCGTCCGGCTGGGCCAGGTGATCCGATGACAACTGCGGCCCTGACACTCGACAACCTCAGCAAGCAGTTTGGCACAGTTGCCGCAGTAGACGCTGTCAGTATCGAGGTGCAATCAGGCGAATTGATCGTGCTACTCGGGCCTTCGGGCTGCGGCAAGACGACCACGTTGCGCATGATCGCTGGTTTCGTGCCGCCATCGGCGGGCGATATTCAACTCGCTGGTTCCAGCATCACGGCGCTGCCACCGCACCGTCGCGAAATGGGCATCGTGTTCCAGAGCTACGCGCTGTTTCCCCATCTGTCCGTCGCACGAAATGTCGCGTTCGGCCTGGAAATGCGGCGGGTCCAGCGAGCGGCGATGCACGCGCGCGTTGCTGAAATGTTGCGTCTCACCAAGCTGGAAGCCTTCGCGTCGCGCCTGCCGCGCGAACTGTCCGGCGGACAGCAGCAGCGGGTGGCGCTCGCGCGCGCCCTCGCCATTCATCCGCGCCTGCTGCTGCTCGACGAACCGCTCTCCAACCTGGACGCCGCACTTCGCCAGGAGATGGCGCGCGAGATCCGCCTCCTGCAGCAGTCCGGCGAGATCACCACGATCATGGTGACGCATGATCAGACTGAGGCGATGGCGCTGGCGGATCGGCTGGTGGTCATGCACGAGGGTCGAGTCCAGCAGATCGGCACACCGGAGCAGGTACACTCATCTCCGGCTAATCCCTTCGTTGCGGGCTTCATCGGCGGCAGCAACATCGTTGCCGGCCGCTTGAGCGATGATAGGCTCGAACTGGCCGACGGCACGGCGGTGTTCGCGCTGGCCAGACGTTATGCAGACAAGGGCGCAGCGACGCTTGCCGTTCTGCCCGACAGCGTGAGTCTAGTACCGCCTGGACGCGGCCTGGTTGATGGCGAAGTCGAGCTTTGTACCTGGTTGGGTGCGGTCGTGGAGCACGCAGTGCGCGTTGCGCCGAACCTCACACTGTTGACACGCGGCCCGGGGCTTGGCCCGGATGCGACGCCTCGTCACACTGCGGGCACGCGCGTGGCGTTGCGCTGGGAGGCGGAGGACGAACGGCTGTTCGATTCGGAGGGCCGCGCGGTGCAAGCAGTCAGCAGGGAGACGAGTCATGCATGAATTCACTCTGTCGCGGCGCGGTCTGCTGGCCGGCACTGCTCTGCTTGCGGCACCAGCTGTCGTGCGACACGCGCGTGCGGCGGAGCAGTGCGTGGTTGGCACCTGGGGTGGCGACTATGCGCGCCTGCTGCGCGAGAACATCGACGACCCTATCCTGAAGCCCAAGGGCGTCGATGTGGTGCAGGATATCGGCGACGAGAACCCACGCGTGTCCAAGCTGTATGCACAGAAGAAGCTGCCGCGTGGCACGATGGACATCGCCTGCGTCGGTGCGCTGAACGGCTATCGCGTCACCGAGGGCGAAGTCGTCGAAACGCTCGATGAGACCAAGGTTCCCAACCTGAAGCACGTGCTGCAGGACCTGCGCATGCCGGCTTTCGTGCCGCACATCTACAGCGCACAGGTGCTGGTCTACAATCCGGATACGGTGAAGCAACCACCACAGACAATGAGCGATCTGCTCGATCCGAAATGGAAGGGCAAGATCGGCATGGTGGCGACCGCCGGGTCGTGGCTGTTGCAGGCGGCGAGCCTGCACGAGAGCGGCACCACCACGGATTTCGACAAAGCGAAAGCGTTGATGCTGAAGATCAACGGCAACGGCCTGCGCCTGTATCCCGAGACCGACAATCTGGCGCCGGCATTCAAGTCCGGCGAGATCGAGGTCGGGATGATCTGGCTGGCGCGCAGCTTCATGTGGCGCAATGGCGGCTTCCCCGTCGCCGGCCACTTCCCGAAGGAAGGCTCTATACTTTATGTGTCCGGCATGGTGTTGCCGAAGAACGCTCCCGACAAGGAAGCAGCATACAAATACATGAATGCACTGCTGCAGCCGTCAGCGCAGCAAGGATTTGCGGTGCACATGGGATATCTGCCGACGGTGGACGATGCGCCATTGTCTGGCAGTGTCGGCGAACAACTGTCGCTGCCGGAGCCGAAACCGAAGCTGATTGCACCCGACTATCCGGTGTTGTCGAAGGCGCTCCCTGATCTGAACGACTGGTGGCTCAAGAACATGCAGCATAGTTGACGCGCGACCACGAGCGCACGGCGCGACACCGGGAAGTCGGCGCCGCGCTCTCATTACTCGGCCCCGCCAGCCTGCTGATGCTGCTGGCCCTGGTCGCGCCGCTCGCACTGCTGTTCCGGGCCAGCCTGAATCGCTTCGACCCGACCGAACTGATGATCTCGGCGCTGACTGCCGAAAACTACCTGCGGTTCTTCGCCGACCCGTTCTACTGGAACGTGCTGATCACCACCATCCGCGTGTCCATTATCGTCACCGTGGTCTGCCTGATCCTCGGTTTGCCGATGGCATGGCGCCTGGCACGCACGACGAGCCGCTGGAAATCAGCCCTGGTCGTGCTGATGGTTTTGCCACTGTTCGTCGGCTCGACGACGCGCACGGCCGGCTGGATGATCCTGTTCGCCCGGGGTGGCCTGCTGGATAGTTTGACTGGGCTGAACCTGATGTTTGCCGAGCCTGCGGTGATCGCCGGCATCATCGCCATCAACCTGCCATTCACGGTGCTGACCCTGCAGAGCGTCTTCGAGGGCATCGACCCGCGACTTGAGGAAGCTGCCGCCTCGATGGGCGCCGCGCCTTCGCGCGCGTTCCGGCGCGTCGTTCTCCCGCTGGCGCTGCCGGGCATCGCCATAGCGGCTGTGCTCTGCTTCATCCTTTGCATGAATGCCTTTGCCACGCCTCTGCTGCTCGGTGGACCGCACTTCCAGATGATGGCACCTCTGCTGTTCTGGGCGTTCGGTAGCGACAACAACTGGCCGTTTGCCGCGACGATCGCCTTCATCCTGATGGCGACCACGCTGCTTTTGACCGCAGCCGCAAACCACTTAATCCCTCGTCGATACCGCGGCTGAGTGCGCCCGGGAATCCGTATACAGTTCGTGTAATTTGCCTGTCTTGGACAACCGGCTACCCTTGCCGGGCGGACAATGCCTTAGCGCCGCGCGTCATAAGTGCAGAATACGGAGGACCTATCGTCATGTCTGGAATTGTCGGAACTGCGTCGCGCGTCCCTTGGTGGAAGGAACCCACCAAGGACCAATGGTACGCCTATCTCGCGGCATGGCTTGGGTGGACGCTCGACGCGTTCGACTTCACCATCTTTCTGCTGATCATGCTGCCGATCAGCCAGGACTTCGGGGTGCCGCTCACTGCGGTGACCGCGGTCTTCGCCGTTACGCTATGGTTGCGACTGTTCGGGGCGACGGCGGCGGGTTGGCTCGCCGACCGATGGGGCCGCAAGGCGCCGCTGATGATCTCGATCCTGTGGTATTCGATCTGCAACCTTATCGCGGGATTCTCACCTAGTTTCTACTTCCTTTTTTTGTTCAGGGCATTGCTTGGCATCGGTATGGGCGCGGAGTGGCCGGCAGGCGCGGCGCTGGCTATGGAATCCTGGCCGGCACGCTCGCGTGGACTGATGTCGGGCGTGCTACAGGGATCCTGGGGCCTCGGCTATGCTCTGTCGGCCGCGGCCTACGGCCTGCTCTACACGCCGCTCGAAAACTGGCACAAGGGCTACGGCTGGCGGGGAATGCTGATACTGGGCGTTCTGCCGGCACTGGCTTGTGTATGGATCCGTTACTACGTGAAGGAGCCCGAGGTCTGGTCGAAGAACCAACAGATCCAGGCCGAAACCAAGAAGGAAGTGAGGCTGCCGCTGTTCGCCATCTTCAAGCGGCAATATCTGTGGAACACGATCACGGGTTGCTTGTGGATGGCGGCCAACTTCTGCGTCTACTACTCGATCTGGGCGCTGCCAGGCACCTATCTGCAAAAGGAGCTTGGCTGGACGCCGGCGATGGTGGCGACCCCATTGTTCTGGGGCAACATCTTGGTATTCGCCTCCTCCGCCTTCTGGGGCGGCGTGTCGGACAAGATCGGACGGCGCTGGGCGCTGATGATTCCCTGCACCATCGCGATCTTTATAACGCCGATCTACCTAACTACGCGGGATCCGTTGGTGTTCCTTCTCGGCTTCCTGCTGCAGGCTTTGATCGTCGGTGGCAAGGACACGCTTAATCCCGCGTGGCTGTCCGAGCGCTATCCGACGGAGATCCGGGCCTCGGCCGCCGGCTTCGTCTATCATCAGGGCGCCATCTGGGGCGGCTTTGTCGCGCCGGTTCTCACCTATTTCGCGGTCGAGCGAGGGATGGGCTTCGCCTGGCCGATGATGGTCTCGACCATGGGCTGGCTTGTGGTCCTGGTCATTGCCGTGTTCCTGGGACCAGAGACCAAAGGCAAGGTTCTGGTGGCGGATCTGGAAATCTTCGAGCGGGAAGAATACCCGTAGCGAACACTCTGCCGATCAGAAACGGCCGGGCAGCGTCCCGGCCGTTATCGTACTTGCCGCGTGGCGGCGCTCACAACGATCCGGTGCATTTTCGGCCACAGGTGTGACGTTCGCCCGAACCCAGCGGAAGTCGCCGCTCTTGGCGTGGTGCTTCGCCAGCCGTCCCAGGGACGCCCACAGATTGGCGAACGCCTCCTTCGGCGTGTGCGGGTGGCGGTAAACCGCTGGTCTCGACAAGCACGTGGCTGGTGAAGACGATATTGCCGCTGTCCGGTGCGGGAGGTCAGCGGTTGGCCCTCCGGCACCTCGATCTCGTGGTCGGTGATCGGCTCGTTGACGCGCATAGTCATCTCCTGCGGCCGATCGTCGGTCGCTGTCTGGCGCAGAAGACAAGGGTTTGTGAGGATTGAAGGGGAGGTCAGCTAACTCATGGCCAGCTACCTGTTCAGCGGCGGGCGCTTTCTCGATCCCCGCAAGGACGAACTCCAGGACGGGATTTCAGTTCTGGTCGAGGACGGGGCGGTGAAGGAGGTCTCGGACCGACCGATCAGCAGCGGCTCCGCCACACGCATCGATCTGCGTGGACGTGCGCTGATGCCAGGGCTGATCGACTGCCATATCCATATCGTGCTGACCGAAGTGAACCTGCGGCTGTTGGCCGACGTGCCGCTAACGCTGCTGGCAGCCAAGGGATCGGTGGCAATGCGTGCCATGCTTTACCGGGGCTTCACCACGCTGCGTGACACCGGCGGCGCGGACTACGGGATGAAGGCGGCAGTGGAGCAGGGTCTGTTCGAAGGTCCACGGCTGTTCATCGCCGGCCAGCCGCTCAGCCAGACTGGTGGCCACGCGGATCATCGTCAGCGCACGCAGGACCGCGAATTCTGTGCCTGCTGTTCGGGCCTGTCCTGGACGGCGCGCGTCGCCGATGGACAACCCGAGGTGATCAAGGCGACGCGTGACGAACTGCGCAAGGGCGCCGACCACATCAAGCTGATGGTGTCGGGCGGCGTCGCGTCGCAGGCCGATCCACTGGAGAGCCTGCAGTATCGTATCGACGAGATCGAGGCTGCGGTGGACGAGGCGACGCGGTGGGGGAGCTACGTGTGCGCGCACGCATACTCCGCCAAGGCGATCGAACGCGCGGTGAAGGCTGGTGTACGCACGATCGAGCATGGCAACCTGATCGATCCAGCGACCGCGCAGCTGATGGCGGAGCGCGACGCCTATCTGGTGCCGACGCTCGTGGCGTATGACGCACTGAAGCGGCGCGGTCCCGAATATGGCCTGTCCAGCTACAGCCTGGCAAAGAACGAGCTGGTGTTGGATGCAGGCCTGCGGTCGCTGGAGATCGCGCGCGCGGCCGGAGTGAAGATAGGGTTCGGCTCCGACCTGCTGGGGCAATTGCAGAACGACCACTGCAACGAATTCATCATCCGGCGCGAGGCGATGAGCGCGCCGGACATCATTCGCTCGGCCACGCTGGTGAATGCCGAGATTATTCGCCAGGAGGGCAAGCTAGGCGAGTTGGTTCCTGGCGCGCACGCCGACCTGCTGGTGGTGGACGGCGATCCCTACCGCGATATCTCGGTTCTGCTAGGCGACGGGCGAAACATTCCGGCGATCATGTTGAATGGTCGCTTCATGAAGAACGCAATGGCCGCGTCACCGTGATCGTCGTGGCCTGGGGCACGGCGTCGCCTGCTGCTGGTGGGCCCTCCTGCAACCCCATGAACAATAGATTGGGGGCGACCTGGATGCCCTCGAGGAACTGCGTCACAGTACGGACCCTGGCCTGCTGAAGCGGCATCGGAGTGCTCGCCGGTCCAGCGACGTCCACCTGCAGCAGGGACGGCGCCAGCAATGCCTGGACCACACTGGTGAGGACGAAGCGGCCTCTGGCGTCCAGCTGCGCCCCCCCGGTCGGGAACAATGTCTGGTCGGGCAGGGTGACGCGCGCGCCGTCCGGCAGCCGCTCCAACGTCACGCTGCCACTGGAGAGTGCGGGAGAAAGTTCAGCCTGCAACCGGTCACCGACGTCCTGTGGGCTTCGTTCCGACGCACAGCCGAGCAACAGAACGAGTGGGACGGCGGAGACCGATGCAAGCAGCGCGCTTATGCGTTTCATTCAGTCATCTCCTGCCGAGGCGACCAAATACTGTGACGCAGTTCATAGGCTGGAGCGGTCCCTCGGGCCATGTGGAGGCAGCATAGGCAGTTGGGAGGCCGTTCACCAGAAGGTTATTTCGATGGTTGCCTGACAGCGGGTGACCTCGCATACTGTGCTACTGGGATCCCGGGAATGGACGCGTATACACAAGAACGGCTGCTGCGCATCAATACAGTCCTGGGCGAGGACCACGTGTTGCTGGTGTCGCTGCGCGGCCAGGATGCACTGTCCACCTGCTTCTTCTTTGATCTCGAGTTGGCTTCGACCGATGCTGGGATAAAACCGGAAGACCTGCTGGGAACGCCTGCGACCATTTGGCTGGTGGATGCGGCCGGGCTCAAGGTACCGATCAACGGCATCTTCTCGCGGTTTTCCATGGTGCAGCGGGGCGGGCGTGGCCTGACCATCTATCGTGTCCGGCTGGTACCCATGCTGTGGCTTCTGACGCGCACCAGCGATTGCCGGATCTTCCAGGACATGAGCGTCCAGCAGATCGTCGACAAGATTCTGGGCGAATACGGCATCAGCAAGAAGTCGTGGAGGCTGAACGGCGAACATCCGAAGCGCGATTACTGCGTGCAGTATCGTGAGACGGCGCATGACTTTATCTGCCGTCTGTTGGAAGAGGAGGGGATCTTCTTCTACTTCCAGCATGACGATGGTAGCCACACCGTGGTGTTCAGCGACAACAACCGTGGTTTTGCGAATTGTGCCAACTCGCACGTGGTGGCCTCGCCCGAGGTCGGCACCTTGGGTGGCATCTGGGAGTGGGCGAAGACCTATCAGGTTCGCTCGGGGCAATGGGCGCTCGAGGACTACAATTTCGAGACGCCCTCGACCGACCTGCTGGCGAAGAAGCCATCGATCAATCCGGTGCTGACGAAGCGCAAGCTGGAGATGTTCGACTACCCGGGCCGCTATGCGACGAGTGGTCCCGGTCAGAATGCGGCGAAGCTGCGCATCGAATACGAGGAATCGGCCTACCAGGCGATCAATGGCGAGGGGGCGTGTGTTGGCTTCGATGCCGGCAGTGTCTTCAAGGTGACGAATGCCGAAGGTGACGATGCCGGCGGCGAGTTCGTGCTGACCTCTGTTACGCATGAGGCGGACGACTGGAGCCTGGTGACGCAGGATGCCCAGCCCGCCACCTATACGAACCGGTTCACCTGCACGTCGCGCAAGGTGCCGTATCGGCCGCCGATGAAGACACCGGTTCCGCGCATCCATGGCACGCAGACAGCGGTGGTCACGGGGCCGGCGGGCGAAGAGATCTTCACCGACAAGTACGGCCGCATCAAGGTGCAGTTCTTCTGGGACCGCCAGGGAAAGAAGGACGAACACACTTCGTGCTTCGTGCGGGTGGCGCAGAGTTGGGCGGGCCGCAACTTCGGCACCTGGTTCCTGCCGCGTATCGGCCAGGAGGTGGTGGTCACGTTCCTGGAGGGTGATCCGGACCGGCCGCTGGTGGTGGGCAGTGTCTACAATGCCGAGCAGATGGTGCCGTTCGCTTTGCCTGGGAACAAGACGCAGAGCGGGCTGCGCACCCGTTCGTCGCTCGGCGGTGGCGCCGCCAACTGCAACGAGTTCCGTTTCGAGGACAAGAAGGGGTCCGAACAGGTCTTGCTGCACGCCGAGAAGGACCTGTCGGCGGAGGTCGAGCACGACGCGTCGCACTGGGTCGGGCATGACGAGACCACCACGGTCGACAACAACCGTACCGAGACGGTGCACGCCAACGAGACGATCACCATCGACAAGAACCGCACCGAGACGGTGCATATGAACGAGACGGTGAATATCGATCTCAATCGCTCGCATACCGTGGGGTTGGTGGATACGCTGACGGTCGGTGCGGCCCGAGTGCATACGGTGGGTGCGGCGGAGGCGATCACCGTTGGCGCGGCGCAGACCATCACCGTGGGTGCAGTGCAGGCGACCACGGTTGGCGCTTCGCAATCGACTGATGTCGCCGCCAACCGGTCGGTCTCGGTCGGCAAGGACCAGACGATCTCGGTCGGTGGCAATGAAGCGAATTCGATCACCAAGGACCGCTCGACCAACGTCGGAGAAAACGAGACGCTGGAGGTTGGCAAGAAGATCGCCATCAGTGCCGGTGACGAGATCGTGTTGAAGACCGGGTCGGCCACGATCACCATGAAGAAGAACGGTGATATCACCATCGAAGGCAAGCAGATAACCATCAAGGGGTCGGGCGATGTCGTCATTAAAGGACAAAAGATCCTCCAGAACTGAAGGCGACCCGGTTGCTGCTGCGGGCCCGGCCGATGTTGTCATCGGGCGGATCGTCAGTGTCGGCGACGATGGTGCGCCGCTGTTGGAATTCGCCGGTAATCCTGCGGGCCAGCCGGTGCGGGCGCTGGCCACCGCACGTTATGACGAAGTCGCTCCCGGCGCGTCGGTGGCACTGATGTTCGTCGAGGGTGATCGCGCTCGTCCGCTGGCAATTGGCGTGGTGTCGCAGCCGGATGAGGCGGCCGCCCCAGTGCTGGAAGAGCGGCTGACGTTCACCGCGGCGCGGGAGATCGTGCTGCAGTGCGGCCGCGCCAGCATCGTTTTGACGCGCGCTGGGAAGGTGCTGGTCCGTGGCGCATATCTGTCGCTGCGTTCTTCCGGGATGCAGCGCATCACCGGGGCATCTGTGCAGATCAACTGACCATCTGCGATGAACCTGCTCAATGCAACCGGCATGGCGGCCGGCTACACGGTGGCTCTGGACAAGGAAGGCTACGAGCATGTCGTCGTGGTGGTGAAGGGCACGTTCACGCTGCCTCGGTCCGGAGAGGCGCCGAAGCTTGCGGACGAACAGGTCCCGTTGGTGGATGCCGATCGGTTCACCGGTGAGCCGGGCCGTTCGGCAACGCTGGTGGAATGCGACTACGTGCTGGAGAAGCCGTACTGCGACGTGCTGTTGAATGGTGCTGCGTACGCGCCCGGCGGGCGGCCGGTGGAACGCGTCGCTGTCGGGCTTCAGGTCGGGTCGATGCGCAAATCGTTCGCCGTATGGGGCAACCGGGAATGGCGCGCCGCTGGTGTCGGCTATGCACCGAGTGATCCGGAGCCGTTCACGCGCATGCCGATCTCGTATGACAACGCGTTCGGCGGGACGGATGAGCGCATGCGTGGTCCCGCGCAGGTGCGGTCTTATCTGCCCAATCCGGTAGGTCGCGGCTGGCATCATCACATCTACCGCGAGCTGGTGATCGGCGCGCCAGTATCCAACGCCGAGGAGATCAGGGATCCAGTACGCGATCCGGGCGGACGCTACCGCCCGATGGCGTTCGGGCCAATCGGCCGTGGCTGGCCCTCGCGCATCCGCCACGCCGGGACCTACGACCAGGACTGGATCGACAAAGTGTTCCCGTTCCTGCCGGAGGATTTCGATGCACGATACTTCCAATGTGCGCCGGAGGATCAACAGATTCCACATATGCAGGGCGGTGAGCAGGCGGCGCTGATCAACCTGACGCCAGATGGACGGCGGGAGTTCGCGTTGCCGTCGGTCGAGCTGCCGATCGTGTTCTTTCGCCGCCGCGCGGACCGTGTTGAGACGAAGGGCACGCTGGATACGCTCATGTTTGAACCGGACGCCGAGCGGTTCAGCATGGTGTGGCGTGCCAGTCTGAGGCTGCAGCGCGATATCTTCGAAGTGTCACAGGTCGTGGTTGGGCGGATGTCTCGTGCCTGGTGGCATTCGATTGAAACCGGCAAAAGCTATCGATCGCTGGATTCGATCGTGCGCGAGAAAGCAGCGGCCCGGGAGAATGCCTGATGTCGGCGCCGCCGCTTGCCGTGCTCGGTGTAGGACTGGTGTCGGGTGTCGGGCGGACAGCGGAGGAAAGCTGCGCGGCAATCCGCTGCGGCATCAACAATTTCCAGGAGACGGCATTCGTCGGCCGCGACGGCGAGCCGCTGGTGGGCAGCGCTGTCGTGCTTGAAGAGCCGTGGCGGGGGATTACCAAACTCGCGAAGATGGTGGCGCGGGCGATCGCCGAATGCCTGGTCGCGGACCCAGAGACGAAGCCAGAAGAAGTTCCACTCCTCGTCTGCAGCGCCGAGGTCGAACGGCCAGGTCGCTTCGATGCGTTCGCACGTGTCGTGCTGGAAGACATCGAGCGCGAACTCGGTACCAGGCTGCATCCCCATTCGCGTGTTTTCGAGCAGGGGCGCGTGGGTGCGGCAGTGGCGCTTCTGCATGCGCGACGGATGCTGCTGGGAGGGCGGCACCGCCACGTGATCGTCGCCGGTGTGGACAGCTTTCTGACGGGCGCCACGCTCGCCGCCTATGATCGCCAGGATCGCTTGCTGCGGCGTGGAAACTCGAATGGCTTCGTCCCCGGCGAGGCCGCGGGTGCGGTCCTGCTGGCGGCTTGGGTCGAGGGGATGGCGATACCGCTTATGGTGCGTGGACTGGGCTTCGCGCGAGAGCCGGCGCCGCTCGATTCGGCTAAGCCATTGCGTGCCGATGGTCTGGTACAGGCGATCCGCGCGGCTCTGGATGAGGCGGAGGTGGCGCTTAAAGACTGCGACCATCGGATCGCCGACATGAATGGCGAACAGTATCGCTTCAGAGAAGCCGCGCTCGCGATCACCCGCATTCTGCGCGATCGCAAAGTGCTGTTCTCGCTATGGCACCCGGCGGACTGCATCGGTGAGGTGGGTGCCGCAACGCTGCCGGCAATGTTGGCGATGCTATACTACGGAGCGCGCAAGGACTATCTGCCTGGACCGCTTTTCCTCGGCCACATCGGCAACGACGATGGTAAGCGCGCAGCCTTTGTGACGCAGGCTTTGGCGGCCCAGACGCTTGCCTTGGAGCTTGCGGCGGAGACCAACTTCAGGCGCGAGCGAGGGATGACCGGCTGATGGCGAACGAAGTCTACGCCAACGGGATGGAAATCGCCTGCAAAGCAGCGGACGGCAAATCGGTCGCGGCATTCCCGGACACCTGCCTGTCGCCGCCGTCGCCGCCGGCCGGGCCCATGCCTATCCCCTATCCCAACACCGCCTATGCCAGTGACACGACCAACGGCAGCACCACGGTCATGATTTCGGGCCAGGAGGTGATGCTGAAAGATCAGTCCACGTTCAAGAAGAGCACCGGCGACGAGGCGGCGACAAAGTCGTTGGGAATGGGCGTGGTGACACACGCGCTGCAGGGTGAGGCCAGCTTCGTCGCGTGGTCGATGGACGTGAAAATCGAGGGACAGAACGTGGACCGTCACCTTGATCCGATGCTGCACAACGAACAGTGCAATCCAGCAAACACGCCGCCGATGATCTATGTCGACCGCATGGCCGCCGCTAATATCCCAGGTTGCGAGACGCAGCGACAACAGGTGGAGGACGCCTGCGGGAAAAATGGCGAGAACTTCAGCTGTCCGGATGATAGCGCCTTGCGGGCAGCCAAGGCCCAGCGTGACGCCGCGCCGAAAGGCAGTGCGGCACGGGCGGCGGCCAATAAGAGGATCAATGCGGCATTCTCCAATATGACGGCTGATCACAAGGCGAACGATTGCCGGAAGAAAATGCGCTGTCTGCTGTCGCCCTATGATCCCAACAAATGCTGTCCCGGGCAGACGCCACATCATCTCGTCGAAGCGGGTGCCTTTCATGACGTCGGCCGTGGCGGATTGACCACGCGAGACAATGTGAAACTTACGGTGTTCGTCAGGTCAGCCTTCGCCGATACAGCCGTCAGCACGGTAGGCACCGGAAAGGGCAAGGTCATGAGCCATCCGGTGTTCGGAGCCGAAAAATATGATGAGGGAGCAGCGCCATGCGTATGTTGTGAGGGAGAAAGCCAAAATCAGGGTACGCACAAACTGCTGCACCAGGCGCAGGACCGCGCAGCCAGGACGGCGACCGGTGTGCCGAATCCCAATCCCTTCAACCCGTTGGTGACAGCGAAGGGAAAGCCGGCGAAGATGCAGCGATTGGACAGTGCGATCGCCAGCGGCACAGCGGCGGTCAAGTCGGTATTCTCAGAGAGCGGCTGCGATGAGAACTGCACGAAGGCGCAGTTGGAGCACTACCATTATGAGAAAGCAGGCATGAACCCGCAGCTTCCTATCAAGGCAGTGAACGGGCAGGGCAAGGCGCTTCCGGCATAGTGACCTGATCTTCACCCAAAGGAGCAGTAAGTGAGCTTCATCACAGGTGCCGTCGGGAACGGACGATCGGTCGCGGTATTGGCACAAGTCGACGACGAGGATGGCGAGCCGCTTGATGCCTGGCGCCTTGGAATATGGCGCGATGGTGTGTGGCGTGCTGAGCATCCTATTAATGATAACCCCGTTGCGCTCTGCAAACTCGAGAAGCGTCCAGACTCCTGGGCCGTATTGGGATCTGAGGGCGAACTCACGATAATCGAGGATGCAATAAGCGCACCGAACGTGCACGTTGAGATGATCGTGGAGCAAGCGCCTTATGCCTTCACCTCGATCGGGCCATTTGCGGGCGGTCTCGCCGTGGTTGCCATGGCTAGGCAAGTGCTGTGGTCGGGCGGCTCCGGCGGTTGGCGACAACTTGGCTCTGGCATGCCGATGGAGAAACCAGGGGAACTAATGGGCTTCGAAGCGCTTGTGGAGCTGCCAGGTGAGCTCTATGCGTGTGGCTGGTCAGGAGAGATCTGGCGGCTGTCAGACAATGCCTGGCGTCAGATCGCGTCGCCGACCAACGTCATACTGAGCGGTGCCACGGTTGCGTCGTCCGGAGAGATCGTGGTCTGCGGACGTCTCGGCACAATTCTGCGTGGCAGGGTCGACCGCTGGGAAGTTATCGAACACGCTCAGACAACTGAAGACTTCTGGTCTGTGGCAACATTCCGAGAGCGGATTCATGTTTCGTCACTGCGCGGCATCTACCAGCTTGACCAGGACCATTTGCTGCCTGTGGACGACGCCTCACCTATAGCCAGCTATTACCACCTGTCTGCCAACGATGAGATCATGATCTCGGTCGGAGCCAGGTCTGTCCTTCTGACGGATGGCGATGACTGGCAGCAGATCATCTAGTGTCCAGGATCAGAAGTTCGGCCGGTCGGAGCGAGTATCGATGAGATACTGGCCCGCCCCTGCTCTGGAAGCCCTGGTGGATGGCATGATCCTCTGCTGGCTTGCACGCTCGGCTGGTGTGCATTCTCCGAATGTGCGCCTAGCGGACCTCATCCGGCGCGACGAACGCGTGGACGCCCATCTGGACGCTGTGAAGGTCATTGGCCAAGCGTGCCGCACCAAACTGCTCGAGGATTACGACCGAGGCGACACGGCGGCCGCTTTTCCCCTAGCGTATCTTGCCGTTTGCGGCCTGGTGACGAACGGCGACCCGCTTTTCGATAAGCTGCTGGACGACTGCGATATGCCTGCGACCGCGGGCAATGGTGCCGCCGATTCAGCGAGGACCGCGTCCGCGCGCGCGGTGGCGGCGCGGGTGACAGCCGCACTCACATGGCTCGACATCTCGCCAGTGCAGCTTCGGCTCAGCCGTCTTTTCGGCCATGCAACGCCGATCGTGCGGCGTATTGGCGTTGCGGTGCTCGGCAATCGGCGCACCGCTGCGGACAACGGGCTACTTGCCCGGTTGCAGGGTGACCCCGCCCCCCACGTCCGCGCCCGCGCCTACCGCACCACCGGCCAGCTCGGCCGCGCCGACCTGATGGCGCAACTCCGCTCCGGCCTCACCGACACCGACCCCGAATGCCGCTTCTGGTCAGCCTGGGCTGCGGCGCGGATGGGCGCCGGCGACGAAGCCCTCCGCGTCCTCGCAGACATCGCCTGGAACAATCTCCCGCGCGCCAACCGAGCCCTCGACCTCTTGCTCCGCCGCCTGGACATCCCGCAGGCCAACGCCTGGCTCCGCGAATTCGCCAAACTCGCCGGCCGCCAGCGCGCGGTGATCAGTGCCACCGGGGTGATCGGCGATGCGCTCTACATCCCTTGGCTGATCGAGCGCATGGCCAGTTTGGAAACCGCCCGCCTCGCCGGCGAGGCATTCTCGATGATCACCGGCCTCGACCTCGCCTATCGCGACCTCGACCGCAAGCCACCGCAAGGATTCGAATCCGGCCCCAACGACGACCCCGCTGATGAAAACGTGGCCCTCGACGAGGACGAGTACCTGCCCTGGCCCGATCCCGAGAAGATCGGCCAATGGTGGACGGCCAACCGCAGTCGCTTCGACGTCGGCACGCCCTACTTCCTCGGCACGCCGAAGCCGGCGGCCGATTGGCTGGAGGCACTGTCGGACGCGTTCCAACGCCAGCGTCACGCCGCCGCGTTGGAACTCGCGATCCGCCAGCCCGACAAGGCGATGTTCGAAGTCCGCGCCCGTGGCCGGCTCCAGCGTCAGTTGATCGCGCGCGCCCGCGGCCTGGCGTAGCCGCTACAGAACAGCTGCCACCCCCACGCACGCCGCCAGATCGTCGAACGTCGCCGCGTTCGGACAATACGCATCACAATGCGCCGCGGCGGTCCCCGCATCGAGCTCGTGCCGGCACCGTCCGGTGTTCCTGCATCCCGAACACACCCGCTCCACATCCCGCATCGCCGTGCTAAACGCGTGCCGCATCTCCTCCGGATCCAGCCCACGCGCCCGTATCATGCGCTGCATCAGAGCCGTGTTGTCGCGTGCGCCCACCGAGAGCGACAGCAAGGCCGACTCGGCAAGCGCCAGGTCCCCGGCAATATGCCGCAGGTCCTCGCGCGTCAGCGTGGCGAGATCGATTCTCGGCGCCACATGTGCCGCCACGCAATCCAAAACGCGCCCCAGCAGACCCGGATGGCAAAGCGCTCTATCGACCTCGGCCATTTGCTCCCTCCCGATTCGCACTTGCTGCGAAGATTAGAGAGCCTTCAGGCCCGCCGGCCTTGATATGGGTCAATCGGTCCGCCTCACCAATGATCCCGTCAGGACGCGATCCGAGGCACTACCAAATCGGTCAACAACCGGAACGTGCGGCCGCTAAGTGGGGCCGCCATCAGGTAGTTCATGCCGATATCGGCGGCGAATGACCGGATCTGCTCGACGACGCTGTCCGCGGTGCCGTGGATGATCACCTCATCCAGATAGAATTCGATCGGATCCCGACCGCCGAACGTGCGCGCCTCCTGGCGCACATTGTCATGCTTGGCACCGACATACGACGCGACCATCCACTCCGCCGCGCGCCGAGCCACCGCACGCGCTTTCTCTGCCGTCTCATCGATCGCTATCAACCGCGACATCGGGATGGTGCGCCCAGCCTCGCTGTGACCGGCCTCGGCAAGCTTCGCACCATAGTGCCGGCGCTTGCGGATCAGATCGGCACGCGATGCATGCGGATCCATCAGGATCGAATGGCCCTGGCTCGCCGCCCAATCGAGCGCTGGCGTGGACGAGGCCGCCATCCAGGTCGGCGGATGCGGTGCCTGCAACGGCTTGGGCAGCACCTCGACGTCCTCGTAGCGATAGAACCGGCCCTCGTAGGTCAGACGCTGGTTGGTCCACGCCTTAAGAACGATGTCCACCGTCTCGTGGAAGCGTGGCGCACTCTCCTCGCCCGGAATGTTGAACGCGGCGAACTCGCTGCGCTCAAAGCCACGGCCTGCACCCCAGTTCACCCGGCCGCCCGACAGAACGTCCAGCAGCGCCACTTCCTCGGCCAACCGCAGCGGGTTGTAGAATGGCGCCAGCGACACAGCCATGCCGATGCGCAGCCGCGTGGTACGCGCCGCCGCCATGGTGCCCATCATGTGCACCGACGGGCACACCGAGAACGAGGAAAAATGATGCTCGGCCAGCCAGACCGCATCATAGCCGGTGCGGTCCATGATGGCGAAGCGTTCCAGCGCCGTTTGATAAACCGAGTTCAACGGTACTGACCGGTCGCGCCAGCCGAAGAACTGCAGGATGCCGACCTTCATGTCCCCCCTCTCGCGCGAGCTTCGCGGCATTAACGCGCAGAGAGGGGGGCGCGACAATGCCGCGTGCGTCTTCCGCTCACGTCACAGGTTCGACGGCAATGGCGACCGCTTCGGTGATGATTGCCGTGATCGTGTCGCCAACCTTTACCAGGCCCATGCTCTTTTGGCCCTCAGGCGTGACGACGTTCACCGTACGCACCATCCCACCGGTCGGATTGACCAGTTGCAGCGTGTGGGCGACAGGATCGACACCGACGACAGTGCCCGTCACGACAATCTTGGTTCCCACCGCGCCAGCCGGAAGCTGTCCGGGCGCGGCGCGAACACCGGCAGTGGTCAGGCTGTCATCCGGCAGCTTCGTCCCTCTGGGTGCCAGCACATAGGCAACCGCCGCATGATAGCGCACGATCACCTTGTTCCCCGGCCTGACCTGCGGGAGGTTCCGCACTTCGTCGCTGACCTTCAGCGCCAGCGTATTGCCAAGCGGACCCATCAGCGTCACCACGCGCGATTTCAGGTCGACGCTCTTGACGGTCGCGCGCAGCGAAATCGTGTCCGACTCGCCAAGACCGGCCATGCCGGATGCCTGAGCCAGCACCGGTGCCGAAAAAAGCATCGGTGCACCGAATGCCAGCACTATGGCCACGGTGAACATAGCAGCCAGCCTGGTTAACCTCGGTCGCATAACACATCTCCTGCCACTGTGGGGCGTTCGCACATGCCCGGAACGCCGCTGACTTATGATGTTCGATCAACCGCTAGCTATGCGGAATCGGTAGACCGATACGGCGACGGTAGCGCTCCGACAGCCAAATCGCATATCCAGCAGATCCAACACGCACTGGACCAGTTGCATAATGCTGGGGCGGGACGAGTCGTGAAGAGCGCCATTCGTTTCCATTCGCACTTCGTCAGTATCACCGCGTCGGTGATAGGCGCTCTGCCGGCAAAGGAAAGCGAACCTTTGACCTGCTCGCGTACGGCCCGATCCCAGGCGTCGGGTTCCGCTTCTGATGCAAATCCCCGGCAGGACCGCTACAGAGAAACTCAAATAGAGGAGTAAGATACAAGTGCACTTCAAGCGTCGACTGTTGATTGTGACCACTTTGGCCGTCCTTGCCGGTTGCTCCACCTCGGTCAAGGTTGGGCCCGAGACCGTCAAGGGCCTGACCCCGGATGGGACGGTGGAGATGAACCAGGTTCAGGCCGCGTTCATTGGCAACGCTGGCGGCGGTACGGGGACGCTATTCTTTCGTGGCCGCGAGTATCGGTTCAACGTCGGTGGCCTGGGCGTGGGCGGCATCGGCGCGTCTACCATCGACGCCTACGGCGAAGTCTACAAGCTGCCGAACCTGGCCACGTTTCCAGGCGCTTACGGCCAGGCCAGCTATGGCTTTGCACTCGGCGAGAAAAGCGCTGGCGATCTGTGGCTGGAAAACGAATCGGGCGTCATCATGCACCTGAAGGCGCGTCGTACTGGGCTGATGTTGAGCCTCGGCGGGGATGCAGTGGTCATCTCGATGCAACAGTAGCTGGGGCGTCAGACGCGATAGCCCGAGAACTCGTAGATGCACCCCTGGCCATCGATCCGGCCTTCGATACGCGATCCGGTCACGCGACCTGATACGGAACCACCGACGCCCTGGCCGGAAAACGAGCCATCAGGAGCCATGGTGGCCTGGAAGACCGGCGTCGGTCCGCCGGGTACGCCAGGATGCGGCAGGGCATAGCTGAACTCGCCGTCACGCACGGTGATCATCGGTTGGCCGGGTGACTGACACCATCCCTGGCCCTGCGTCGACGCTGCCCCACCGGTAATGCGGATCGAACTTCGGTAGGACCCGTCGAACGCAGTTGACGGTGGCTCTGGAGACGGGCCGGGGTTGATGGTGCCCATCGGACCCGCACACGCCGCCACCGTCAACAGCAGAGGCAATGCGCGCCATGCTGCCCGAGATCCTGCCATCGTCCGAGTCCCTTTGCCCAAGGCAGATGCAGTTTGCCAGAGCGGTACGATCCATCAACCGTATGGTTGATGTCTCAATGCTTTATCGGGGCAAGCTGATCTGCGAGGCAGCGTTGGCGCCACATGTGCCAGCGCAATGTGACCGACGCGGTGTGCGGGAGCGAAATCGTGCCAAGCGCTGGTGCGAATCGGCGAACCGCGTGACAAGGCGCCAGTCTGTTCACGGGTCGCGATGAACGTTGCATGGGGTGCGAACTGGGCATGGGGCCTGTCCCTCATCGCTCTGACCCTCGGTATGCACGCCGTGGGCCTCGTTATGACAGGCGTGCTTCTGGCAGGCATCGAGAAGCGGCTCGGATCGCGACACCTTCGGCACGCCGGCGAGTTGGCCGGGGGCGCCCTGATCATCGGGATGGCCGGATTGATGCTGGCGGTTCTGCATGGGATCGAGGCGGCTCTCTGGGGTGCGGTTTATTTGCTTCTTGGTGCTGTCGACGTTTTTTCTGCTGCAATCCTCTACTCGGTCGATTCGATATCGACTCGAGGTGCCTCCGGTCTCGATCTAGAGCCGCATTGGAAGATGATGGGGGCGTTGGAGGCAGTCGACGGCATGCTGCTGTTTGGCATCAGCACCGCTTTCCTGTTCACTGTGCTGGAGCGTGTTTGGCACCGCCTCGAGCGGGTGCCCCGCAGCTCACACCGCTAACGCTGCAACGGCGGACGTTCCATTCGACATACCCGCCTTCACCTCGCTGACGTCGAATTCCGGGCCGCCGCCGCGGCGGCCGTCAACGCCTCCCAGTCATCTCCCTGACCACCCTTCTCCGGACGGCTGCCCCGACCTATCTTGAAGCACATGAGCGAAACCCAGGCTCTTTTTGCGGCATTGCGACAGGCCGCTGACGCGGACGTGGCCGACGTGATCGAGCAACTTGCCGGGAATGGGCCCGAAAATGCGCTCTGCCGCATCAATGCGATCGATCTGGCGCGCTCTGCCAATCTTGACGAAGAACGCACTATTGCTGGCCTGTTGCATGCGACCCGGCTGGGGCTGTTCGATTTGCTCTGGAACATCCTCTGCCCGAGCTGCGGCGGCGTACTGGACACCAACACCACTCTCAAGACCGTCATCCGGCCCGAGTATCGCTGCGCTTTCTGTGCGGCTGGCTACGAACCGGTCCTCGATGAGGTGGTAGAAGTGACGTTCACCGTCAATCCGAGGCTACGCGCGATTGCTGCCCATCATCCCGAGACGCTTGCACCGCTCGACTACTATCGGCAGATCTTCTGGAGTTCGGGCATTGATCTGCCACCGAAGGACGTCTTCGGTCAGGTGATGGACGAGGTGACGCTGGAAACGGTCGAGCTGCCGCCCGGCGACAAGGCGATCCTGTCGCTGTCACTGCCCGTGGGACTGGCGATCGTGTTCGATCCGGTGACTCACTGCGCGCAATTCATCGACGTCAAGGGCGAGCCTCGACGCGAACGTGAAAGCCTTTCGGTGCTGCTCGACCGGACCGCCGCGCAACCCGTGGTTGCGACGCTTCGCCCGGGTCCCCTCCGGCTGAATATTGAGAACCGTGACAATACCCGGGCTCTGCCGGGCGTTTGGATCGCGGGACCGAAACTCGACCAGCTGCTCTCTCAGCGCAAGCCGTTCGTGACGGCAAAGCGGCTGCTCAGCAATCAGACCTTTCGAGACATCTATCACGCCGATACGCTCAACGTCGAACAGCGGCTCAAGATCACCAGCCTGACATTTCTGTTCACGGACCTGAAGGGCTCCACTGAACTTTACGAGCAGGTCGGCGACCTGATCGCCTTTGATCTGGTGCGCGCGCATTTCCGGCTGCTTACCGAGATCGTCGGAGCCGAGGCGGGTGCAGTTGTGAAGACGATCGGCGATGCCGTCATGGCAACTTTTCCAACGCCGAACCGGGCCGTGTCCGCATCGCTTCGCATGCGCGAGGCCATGCGTCGGCTTAATCAGGAGCGCAAGCGCGATGACCTTCTGCTCAAGATCGGTATTCATGAGGGTCCTTGCCTCGCGGTCATGCTGAACGAACGGCAGGATTACTTTGGCCAAACCGTCAACATCGCTTCGCGCGTGCAGAACCTTGCGTCTTCACAGGCGATCTATGCGACTGGGCCGGTAGTGGACCATGAAGCGACGGCTCAGCTGCTGCAAAGCGCGGGTGTGTTGCCCGTTTCCCAGCGTCATGCGCTTCGCGGCATCGGGGATAGCCTCGCGATTTACGAGATCCCCTAACGCCCAGGCTGGCAATCGCATACTGCAATCTTCTGCCTGTTGGACAGCCGGCGCGTTCACACCTTGTCGTATTCGTCGTGCCGGCGCCACCAGATGCCCGTCTCGTTGCGTCCCTTTGGAGCGCGATCGAGCCACTGGTACGCGCCCCAGATTCCGTCCACTCCTCGCGCATAGGTGGAATAGGTGTGGTAGACGATGCCGTCTTCGAGCACGAACGCGCTCATGCCGGGCCGGTCACGTGAGTACGTCGCCGCGTCGGTCCCGCATGTGGCGGCAAACTGGGCGACGGGTTCCGGCACCGGTGACGCGTCCATTGCATGGCCGCGGCGCGCGTAATTGTATTCTATGTCCCCATTGCGCTGTTGCTCCTCAGTGAATGAGATATTGAAGTCAAAATTGAAATCGCTGCTACCTGAAGACGCCCAGGGAAAAGTCCATCCCATGCGCCGCTTGTATGCCTGCAGCTTCTGGATTGGCGCCCGCGACACTGCCCAGAGCATTACGTCATGGTTGGCCAGGTGCGCGACGAACCCGTTGAAGCCATCCGCGATCATCGAGCAGGACGGACATCCCGCCGTGTAGTCCGGCCCGAACATGAAGTGGTAGACGAGGAGCTGCGAGCGTCCTCTGAAGAGGCCCGCCAAGGAGGTGTTACCTTCGTCGGTTTCGAACCGATACGTCTTATCGACGCGAACCCATGGCAGCTCCTGACGTTGCCGCGCGAGTTCGTCGCCACGCCGCGTGAATTCCTTCTCAGCCCGAAGCAGCTCGAGTCGTGCCGTAAGCCACTGTTCGCGCGTACCGATCGTGTGAGTCGTCATGGTTCACTCTTCATAGGTTAGGCAGGGAGGTAGATTGGGATCAGATATCACCGGGTGGGAGTGACAAGTGTGGCGGGATTCGCATGGATTCGCTGATCACGGCCGCCGCGCGTGCGCTTGCCGCGGGTGATCCCTTCGGCGCACTCAACCGGGTTGCACTGCGCAACGACCCCGCTGCGCTCGCGCTGCGCGGCATTGCCATGGCGCGCCTCGGTGACCTCGTCCGGGCGAAGTCTCTCTTGCAGGCTGCTGCGCGCGCCTTCGGTCCCAGAGAGGTCGTGGCTCGCGCGAGGTGCGTCGTTGCCGAGGCCGAGATCGCGCTCGTCTCGCGCGACCTGGCCTGGCCTACCAAGGCACTTGACGCAGCAAGGGTGACACTGGACGCGCACCGCGATTGGTTGAATGCCGCGCATGCGCGGCACCTCGCGATCCGGCGTTCTGTCCTTATCGGGCGTCTCGACGAGGCCGAACGCCTGCTCGGCGAAATAGACCCCGCCCGCTTTCCTCCTGCGCTACGCGCCGCGCACGAGCTCGTAACAGCCGGGATCGCGATGCGACGCCTGCACACGCAAGCGGCGCGCGCCGCGCTCGCTCGCGCAGCGCATGCCGCACACTACGCCGCTATCCCGGCGCTGACGGCGGAGGTCGAACGCGCAACCCTGGTCCTGAACACGCCGGCAGCGCGCATGGTCGCGAGTGGTGAGGAGCGACTGCTGCTGCTGGAGGACGCCAAAGCGTTACTGGACTCTGGTGCACTCGTCGTGGATGCGTGCCGCCATGTCGTGTGTGATGCACGTACGTTTGTCTCGCTCGCGACACGCCCCGTCTTGTTCACGTTGGTTCGCGTGCTTGGCGAAGCGTGGCCCCGCGATGTGCCGAGGGATGAGCTCATCAAACGTGCCTTCCGCGCGAAAGCCGCCGACGCATCGCACCGTGCGCGGCTGCGGGTCGAAGTCGGCCGCCTCCGCACGGAATTGCGGCCGCTGGCGGGCGTGAGTGCAACGAAACGCGGCTTTGCGCTCGTAGCACGCCGCGCACGCCGGGTCGTCGTATTGGCCCCGCCCGTGGAGGATCAGCATGGGGCGGTGCTTGCTTTCTTGTCCGACGGTGAGTCCTGGTCGAGCTCCGCTTTGGCGCTTGCACTCGGAGCCAGCCAGAGAACCGTGCAACGAGCGCTTGACGCGCTCGCGGCCGAAGGCAGGGTGCAATCGTTTGGTCGCGGGCGGGCGCTGCGTTGGAATTCCCCGAGCATGCCGGGTTTCACGACGACCTTGTTACTCCCTGGTCCCCTTCCGAGCGACTAGGATCGTGGCATGAAGCGATCAGCAGCCGAGATCCTCCGCGAATACGGGCCCTTTCCCCGTCTTGATCACGTGCATGGGGTTACGTTTGACGGTCAGCACGTCTGGTTCGCAAGCGGAGATAAGCTGAACGCGTTTGATCCAGTGCATGGAACACTGATGCGCTCAATCGATGTCCCTGCACATGCGGGAACGGCCTTCGACGGGCGATATCTGTTTCAGATCGCCGAAGATCGCATCCAGAAGATCGATCCGAAGACTGGCGACGTGCTGGCCACGATCCCGGCCCCCGGAGGTGGCGGTGACTCGGGTCTCGCCTGGGCCGAGGGGTCGCTTTGGGTGGGACAGCATCGGGGCCGAAAGATTCATCAGATCGATCCGCAGACAGGGGCGATTCTTCGCACCATCGAATCCGACCGTGTCGTCACAGGGGTCACCTGGATAGATGGCGAGCTCTGGCACGGCACCTGGGAGGGTGACGAGAGCGATCTGCGCCGCGTCGATCCTCAGACCGGCGAAGTGATGGAGACGATCGAAATGGCGTCTGGAGTTGGCGTGTCCGGACTAGAGTCCGATGGCGGTGATCGGTTCTTCTGTGGCGGCGGCAACAGTGGAAAGGTCAGGGTCGTTCGGCGGCGCTGACGCGGGTCGAGAGGAACTGGATGGCAGCGGCCGTTATTGGCGTCGCGTGGTTCATGCCCTAACGTTGCGGAACCCACCCCTTGATTTCGCAACTCCAGGAACATCAGATGCGCTTCGTCAATCGCACGACACGGCCGCTACTGATCCTTTGCGGGCTTGTCGCCGTCAATGCGCTGATCATCCCACGCATTGAGGCAAACACACCGTGGGGCTTGATTGCCGGCCGGGTGGTCGGCCGCGTAAAGCAGTTGAGCCAGAAGCCGAAGGAAGATCAGCCGGGCTTCGACGTCGCGACGGTCATACTCAATGCCGACGCCACGCGCGTATACACGACCACCGTCGACATGCTCCGCAAGAACCAGTCTCTGCATATTGTGGCGGAAGACCCTGGAGATCGCACGGTCGAATTCAGTAACGGCACACGCTCCGCCGGGATCACGGTCAGCAATCTCGGGACGAGGCTCTCACAAATTCTCGTGGCATCTGCCACCAAGCCGGGCGAGGACTCGGCCACGTTGCGCATCGTTGAAGGCATCTTGCGGGTGTGTCAGGCAATGAAGGTGACGTGCAGCGAGCGGTAGAGGCCTCAGCCCGCGACGATCGCATTGCGGATTTGAATAGGCGAACCGACACCTTCCAGTGGTTCGAACCCGGCCCCGGTGCCGCGTATCATCAATGTGCCATAATTCCAAATCCGGCCGCCGATGCCTTGCTCGACATCCACGGTTTCTATCTTGCTGACGTTCATCTCCACGGTATGCCGCGTCAGCAGACCCCGCTTGAATATGACACGTCGGTCGGTCACGACAATCTCTGTCGCACGCCGTCGGATCCAGGCAGCCAGCAGAAGCAGCAGTCCCAACGCCCCGATCACACCCGCGGCGATGCCCGTATAGCGCTGCCAGTCGGGATCGGGCAGCCAGCCTGAGAACGCCAGAATAGCAATTCCGCAGGCCAGTACGACCACGATCAGGCCACGAACATACATTGACCAGTGCAGCCTGCCGATCATGCGCACAGTCTCGTCAGGTTGCAGCACTTTGGTATAATACGGCATCAGCCGAACTCACCCATGTGCACCGCCATGTCGGCGCAAACGATGCTGGCGGCGAAGGCAATGAACACAAGAATGGTCCGGATGCGGGTCGACAACATGCAGCTGGTTATTTCAGCAAGCACATAGGGCCCCGCAAGACACGCCATTGCGATCAGGACGCCGAACCAGGACCAGACGTAGAAGAACATCCCGTAGCTCAGCACCGTACACACGAACAGCGGCGCGATATACAGCGGGTTCGACCAGCCGCCAGGGATCTTCAGCACACTGAAGCCGATGAACCCGCACAGCGCGAGCGCCCCAGCATACAGCAGGCGGTAACCCTCGGCCGGGAGCACCGTCGCAGGCGTGTAGTCGATCAGCGGAACGATGGCCGCCATTGTCGAATGGTATCATCGATGTTGTCAGGGCGCGAGCCTGTGGATCTTGCCATCCCATGCTCACGTCACCCGGGGAGGATCGGCAATCCTTGCCACGTTGCAGTCAGGCGAGCTCGTCGACGAGGTCTGAAATCCAGCCATTCGGCAGTTCGCCACCGCCGGGTTCATCGTCCTTCGGCAATCCCGCTTCCTCTAGCAACCGGTGGACCAGTTCCATCAGAAGTCTCGCAGTCTCCGGATCACGGGTGGTCCTGGCGATCTCCGCGATCTCATCCGCCACAGGAAGAATGTTGAAGCCGTCATCTTCGCTCATAGGGGTCTTCCACCAGTACCAGCAGACATTTGTGACCTACCGTACGGTGCGAGTGCATTGATACGGATCAAATGTTGCGTCCCGCGTGTTGTTATTATCGAACGGTTGATCTAGGTCAACGATTGCATAATCAGACGTGTTAATGTTCCGTTATGGTCAGCATGGAATTCAGCCCCGGCGAGCCTGTCCCCTTCGGTGGACAATATATGGAAGTCAACGCTATCGGCAGCCGAACCGGCCGGATGATCTTTGTCAGCGAAGGGGATGAGTTTCCCGCGGCTCCCCGCGGGTACAGGTGGCGACCGCTGCGCGAATTGTCGGTGGCGGACTTGCGTGCCAGAGCGGCGCGCTACCGGCAGATGGCTGCGACGGCCAGAACACTGCAAGCCGCGAGTGGCTTGCGGAGACTTGCGGACAAGTTCGACGAACTGGCTGACCGACGCGAGCAGGAAGACCAAGACCGGTCTTGATTCTGGACGGCTCCGCGACCGCCACTTGCCGCAGTGCTCGGTCGAGTCCTGGCGGACGGCTGCGTGGTTTGCCATACCGTGTTCACGTCAGCGCAGGAGGACCGGCCATGCTCGCCAACATTCCCGCCACCCAGACCGTGATCGAGATCAGCAAGCCGGGCACCCCGGAGGTGCTGGTCCCGGCAACGCGCCCGGTACCCGAGCCGAAAGCCGGGGAGGTGCTGATACGCATCGCCGCCGGGGGCGTGAATCGTGCCGATTGCCTGCAGCGCATGGGCCGTTATCCGATGCCCCCCGGCGCCCCCGATATTCCCGGCCTTGAATGCTCCGGCACCGTCGTCAAGTGCGGCGAAGGCGTCACGCAGTGGAAGGACGGCGACCAGGTCTGCGCATTGATGATTGGCGACGGCTACGGCGAGTATGCTGCCGTCCCGGCCGTGCAATGCCTGCCGGTGCCCCCCGGCGTCAGTCTCATCGATGCCGGCGGGCTGCCGGAGACGTTCTGCACGGTTTGGACCAACGTCTTCGAGCGCATGCATCTGCAGCCGGGCGAGACGGTCCTGGTGCAAGGAGGCTCCAGCGGCATCGGTGTGACTGCTATCCAGCTCGCCAAGGCGTGGGGCTGCAAGGTGCTGGTCACCGCCGGCTCCGATGCGAAATGCGCGGCCTGTCGCGAGTTCGGCGCCGATGTCGCAATCAACTACAGGACGCAGGATTTTGTCACGGTGGGCAAAGAGTTCACCGGAGGACGTGGCGTGGATGCAATCCTCGATATGGTGGGTGGCGACTATATTCCGCGCGAGATTGAACTGCTCGCACATGAAGGCCGCCTTTGCTTTGTCGCTCTGATGCGTGGCAACAAGGTCGAGGCCGATTTCGGTGCGATTCAGCGCAAGCACCTGACGGTCACCGGATCGACGCTGCGCTCCCGCAGCGTGGCGCAGAAGGCGGCGATCATTACGGCCCTGCGGGAGAAGGTCTGGCCGATGTGGGCGCAGGGCAAGCTGCGGCCGTTCACCTTCCGCCAGTTCCCACTGCGCAAGGCCGCTGCAGCGCATGCACTGATGGAATCGAGCGAACACATCGGCAAGATCCTGTTGGTGCCGTAGCCTCCAGACTCCTCCCGTCGAGGGAGCGAAGCTGCCGCTCTGGTCTGACCTTCATTGTTCCACCCAGGCCTAACTGCTGGGCTGCAACCGCAGCAATCTATGGCGGTGGCGCAGCGCGAGGCGTCGCAGCGAACACAACCGGGAGCAGCGCCCAGATCGTTGCCGAGCGATGTGGCCTGGCCCGTTCAAGAGTTCTGCCCGTACGAGGTCAGCGCAGGGAGGCGGGGTGCGCGTGCCCTCCCTCTTCTCAAGGGTCATGAACATCCCTCGCTCCAGGCTGTTATTGTGCCGCAAGGCCGGGAGGGGCGGATGATCCGACGCTGTGAATTGCTTCACATCCGGCCGCGGCGTCGTGCGATAGCGTCGGCGCATGAGTCCAATAGCCTGCCATCCGATTGCCGCGGGGCGATTAGTCACGATTCGGTCACATGATAAAGGAACAGCACTCATCCTCCGCACGCGCCATTCTCATGCGCCAAGCCGCCCGCTTCCCGATCAGCTGAATCATCTCGATCTGCGTGAGTGATATGCCTCGCACACCGTCCCTGGATGCGTTGCGCATCTTTGCCGTCGCCGCTCGTCACCTCAGCTTCACAGAAGCTGCAGCCGAGCTGAACCTTACCCAAAGTGCTGTAAGTCATCGCATCCGGGGACTGGAGGAAGAACTCGGGCTCAATCTGTTCAATCGTCTGACGCGCCGGCTTGAGCTCACACCGCAAGGCCGCGTACTGGCGCAGCGGGTGAATCGTGCCATCGGCGAGATCGATCGCAGCATCGTCGACCTTTGGAACAATGAGGATGACGCGCCACTGAAAGTGACGATGCTGCCGTCGGTCGCATCGCATTGGCTGATCCCGCGCCTGGCGCGCATCCGTCAACGGCACCCCGATGTCGATGTGCAGGTGATCGCCGATCCTCGCCTGCTGGATCTTCGTGCCGAAGGAATCGACCTCGCCATTCGCTTCGGCCGTACGCCGCATGCCAGCTATCACGCGACACCTCTGATGGGCGACCGCGTCATACCTGTCTGCACCCCGGACCTGCTGCAGCAGCACGGCCCCATAGAGACGGTAGACGCATTGCTTGCCATGCCATTGCTGCACGACTCGGCAACCGAGGGCGATGGAAGTGGCAGCGACTGGCAGGCTTGGCTCGCGTCTTGCGACAAGCCGAATCTTGTCTGCCAGGCCGGGCAGCATTTCAGCGAGGCGAGTATGCTGATCAACGCTGCCATGTTGGGCCTCGGCGTGGCACTTGCCCGCGTCAGCCTGGTGGCTGACTACATCGCAGGTAGCGCTTTGGTGTGCCCGCTGCCGATGCCCGTTTCGACGGTCTTCAGCTACCATCTGCTTGGTTTGCCTGAGCATGCGGAGAGGAAGAAGATTGCCACCTTCCGTACGTTGTTGGTTGCCGAAGCTGCCCGCACCGAGGCTTTCATGCTGTCGATCGGAATGCCACGACCGATCGCGGCTTGAGCCCCACCCATGAAGGTGCTGGCGGTGCCGCTGTCCATCGAGGTGAAGTAGTTAGGCTGGGCGAACAGCTATGCCGGCCTGGTCATTCCCCGCATGACGAATGCGTTCATCGTGTTCGTCATGCGGCAATATGCATCCGACCTGCCCGACGCACTGATTGAAGCAGGGCGGGTCATGCGGGGTGCCGCGATGGCGATCTCGACCGACGCCACGCTGCCGATCGCAGCGCAGTTCGGGTTTTTCCAACCATATTTCGTAAAGGACCTGATCGCCGCGGCGGTGAAAGGGTGATGTCGAAACTGTTCGACGCTTGACGAAATCCCGTCGAGCCCCGCAGGCTTGCGGGAATGTTAGGGAAGGTAGCGCCAATGCAGCAAAGCAAGCTGTCACGCCGTCACATCATGCAAGGAGCGGCGGGCGTCAGCGCGGCCACTATTCTGCACTGGCCTGCCAATGCCGCCGAGTTCTCCTATAAGTTCGGTTCTTCGTCGCCGATGGAGCACCCGGCGATGGCGGCCCAGCAGAAGGCGGCCGACAAGATCAAGCAGGAGTCCAACGGGCGGATGGAGATCACCATCTACCCCAACAGCGTACTCGGTGGCGACACGGCAATGGTCGCTCAGGCGATCTCGGGAGCGCTGGAGATGTACAATCTCCCGGTTGACCTGCTGGCGCCGCGCAATCCGGTGTGCGGACTGCCCGGGGTTGGCTTCGCGTTTCCCGATTATGCACATGTCTGGGCAGCGATGGATGGTGAGTTCGGCGACATGCTGCGCGCTGCAGCCGAGCAGATCGGCCTTTACTGTCTGGACAAGGGCTACGATCACGGATTCCGCCAAATAACCACGCGCACCAAGGCAATAAACAGCCCGGAAGATCTGAAGGGCTTCAAGATCCGCCTGCCGGTGGCGCCATATCTGATCTCGCTGTTTCGCCATCTCGGTGCCTCGCCGACAGCGATCAACTTCAACGAAGTATACAGCGCGTTGCAGACTGGCATCGTCGACGGTCAAGAGAACCCGCTGGTGCTGATCGACACTGCGAAGCTCTATGAAGTGCAGAAATACTGCAGCCTCACCAATCATGTCTGGGCCGGTTTCCACACCTCCTTCAATGTTGCCGCCTGGAAGAAGCTGCCGCCAGACTTGCAGGAAATCTGCCATCGCAATTTCTCGGCCGTCGCACTGGCCGAGCGTGATGACTTCGTGGCCATGACAAAGAGCGAGAAGCAGAACCTGACCTCGAAGGGCTTGACCTTCAATGCGCCGGATCTCAAGCCATTCCGCGACGCGCTGACGAAAAGCGGTTACTATCCGGATATGAAAAAGACCGCCGGCGATAAGCCTTGGGCGCTGCTTGAGAAATATGTCGGCCCGCTCACGGCATGAGCGGCGACACTGTCGCCGCATCGGCGGCGCCCGCTTGGGGTGCATTGCGTCGCAGCGCGCTGCTGGTTGATCAGGCGATCGGTCTGATCTGCGAGGTTATCGGTGCCCTACTGGTCGCTGCTGAAGTAGTGATCCTGTTCGCCGGCGTGGTGTCGCGCTACGTGCTCGACAGTCCATTGTTCTGGACTGATGAACTCGCGAATTTCCTGTTCCTCTGGCTGTCGATGCTGGGGATGGTGGTGGCTCTGCGACGCGACGGCCATATGCGGCTGACCACCGTGGCACGCTGGGTGCCACCGCATGTCGCGAGCTGGTTCGCCGCTGTTGCCTCGCTGGTGGTGATCGTCTTCGTGCTGGAAGTGCTGTTGCCTGCAGGCCAATACTTGGATCAGCAGCGCTATGTCGAACTGATTTCCTTGCAGATCTCCGACGGCTATCGCGCCGTCGCCATCCTGGTTGGCATTGCACTGGCAGCGACGATCGCGCTGCTGCGGCTGCTGGAGACCACCACTCTGCGCAGCTTTGGCCTCGCCTTGTTCACCGTCGGCGGCATCGCCGCGCTGCTGTGGCTGGGCCGGCCTTTATTGGTGGCTATGGGGTTCGGCAGCCTCATCGTGTTCTTTGTCGTCATCGTTGCTGCCTGTGTGGCCATTGGAGTGCCGATCGCTTTCGCGTTCGGCATCGCCACCATGTCGTATCTCAGCCTGACCAGCGCCATGCCGCTGTCCGTCGTGGTCAACCGCATGGATGAAGGCATGTCGAATCTGCTGCTGCTGTCGGTGCCGATGTTCGTTTTCCTTGGGCTACTGATGGAGATGACCGGCATCGCGCGTGTCATGGTGGCGTTCCTCGCCGCATTGGTCGGCCACGTGCGCGGCGGTCTGTCTTACGTGCTGCTCGGTGCGATGTACCTGGTGTCCGGCATCTCCGGCTCGAAGGCTGCCGACATGGCGGCGGTCGCGCCGGTGCTGTTCCCCGAGATGCGCCGGCGCGGTTCGCACCCCGGTGAATTGGCGGCATTGCTCGCGAGTTCCAGCGCGATGTCGGAGACCATCCCACCGAGCCTGGTGCTGATCACCATCGGTTCGGTCACCAATGTGTCGATCACCGCGCTGTTCACTGGGGGACTGCTGCCAGCCGCGGTGGCCGCCGTCGCGCTGGTGGTCGTGAGCTGGTATCGCTCGCGCTATCTCGACGTGAGCGGGGGTGAGCGTGCCTCGGCCAAGCAGATTGTGCGCACCTTCGCCATTGCTGTGCCTGGACTGACATTGCCGTTCGTCATCCGCGCTGCGGTGATCGACGGCATTGCGACGGCAACCGAAGTCTCGACCGTCGGTGTGGTCTACACGGCGTTGCTCGGCTTGCTGGTCTATCGCGAGTTCGACTGGCGTCGAATTTATCCGATCCTGGTGGAGACACTATCGCTGACAGGTGCGGTGATGCTGATCATCGGTACCGCCACCGCGATGGCCTGGGCGCTGACCCAGTCGGGTTTTTCCCAATGGCTCGTCGCCACCATGGCATCAGTACCAGGAGGCAAGGGCGGGTTCCTCGCGATCACGGCGGTGGCGTTCGTGATCCTGGGTAGTGTGCTGGAAGGCATCCCGGCGATCGTGTTGTTTGGTCCGCTGCTGTTCCCCGTGGCGAAGGCCATGGGTGTGCACGAGGTGCACTACGCGATGCTGATCATCCTGGCGATGGGCATCGGCCTGTTCGCGCCGCCGTTCGGCGTCGGGTTCTACGGCGCCTGCGCGATCGGCCGCGTATCGCCGGACGATGCGCTCTGGCGTATGTGGCCTTACCTGGCGGCGCTCGCAGTGGCGCTGGCGATCGTCGTGGCGGTACCGTGGCTGTCGGTAGGTTTCTTGTAAGGCGCCGCGCCCCCTCGCCCTTTCGTCTCGTCGCCCTTGCGCCTCACGCGCTTCTCCGCCATATCCGGCCGGCCGGCCCAGGCGAACAACATGGCCGGTAATTCACACGCGGGGCGCCTTTCCCGGCCAGATTTTCTCCCTGGACGGGTCCGGTGTCGCAAGGCGTCAAGCCCCAGACGGGCCCCGCGGAGGCACAACCGGACGACGCGAAAGGAACCGCCCCATGGCGATGCCAGAATTCACCCTGCGCCAGCTGCTCGAAGCAGGCGTGCATTTCGGTCACCACACCCGCCGCTGGAATCCGGCGATGGGCCCATACCTGTATGGCGTGCGCAACCAGGTGCACATCATCGACCTGCAGCAGACCGTGCCCCTGCTGGACCGCGCCCTGCGCGCCGTCCGTGACGTCACCGCGGCGGGCGGGCGCGTGCTGTTCGTCGGCACCAAACGCGCCGCGGCGGAATATGTGGCCGAGGCAGCCAAACGCTGCGGCCAGTACTACGTCAACCACCGATGGCTGGGTGGCACACTCACCAACTGGAAGACCATCACCGGCTCGATCAAGCGGCTGCGCCAGATCGAGGAGCAAATCGGCGGCAACACCGAGGGTCTGACCAAGAAGGAGGTCCTCGACATCACCCGCGACCGCGACAAGCTGGAGCGGGCACTGGGAGGCATCAAGGACATGGGCGGGCTGCCGGATATCCTGTTCATCATCGACACCAACAAGGAGAAGCTGGCAGTCGAGGAGGCCAACAAGCTGCACATCCCGGTGGTGGCAGTACTGGACAGCAACTCCGACCCCAGGGGTGTCACCTATCCGGTCCCGGGCAACGACGACGCGATTCGCGCCATCACCCTCTACTGCGACCTGATATCGGGTGCGGTGCTGGACGGCATCAGCGCCGAGATGGCCGCCTCGGGCCAGGACCTTGGTGCGGTCGAGAACCTGCCGCCCGAAGCCATGCCTGACATAGAAGTGTCAAGCGAAGCCGCCAACGCGTAACCGCCGGACAGTCCCGGGGCCAATGGGAGATCGAACGATGCCGGAGATCACCGCCGCACTGGTGAAGGACCTGCGCGAAAAGACCGGCGCAGGCATGATGGACTGCAAGCGCGCCCTGACCGAGGCGGGCGGCAATATGGAGGACGCGGTCGATTGGCTGCGCAAGAAGGGGCTCTCGGCCGCCGCGAAGAAGTCCGGCCGTGTGGCCGCCGAAGGGTTGGTGGGCGTGGCCTCGGCGCCGGGCCGCGCGGCGATGGTGGAGGTGAACGCCGAGACCGACTTTGTGGCGCGCAACGATCAATTCCAGGCGTTCGTCGAGGCGGCAGCGAAGATCGCCCTCCAGGTCGGTGAGGACCTCGACGCAATCAGGGCAGCGCAGTACCCCGGCAGCGCCCAGACGGTGGGCGAGCATCTGACCGAGCTGATTGCGAAGATCGGCGAGAACATGACCTTGCGTCGTGCCCGCGTGCTGGCGGGCAGCGTGGTGGCGACGTATGTGCATTCGGCCTTGCGGCCAGGTCTGGGCAAGATCGGCGTGCTCGTGGCTCTCGAGGGCACCGGCGAACTGTCAGCGCTGGAGACGCTGGGCCGACAGGTGGGCATGCACGTTGCAGCAAGCCGGCCGGAGGCGCTGGACATTGCTGGGGTCGATCCCGCGGCACTGGCGCGCGAGAAGGCGGTGCTGGTGGAGCAGGCGAAGGCGTCCGGGCGACCGGACAATATCATCGAGAAGATGGTCGAAGGCCGCGTCCGCAAATTCTACGAAGAGATCGTGCTGCTCGAGCAGGTCTGGGTGCATGACGGCGAAAGCCGGGTGAAGGCGGTGGTCGCCAAAGCAGGTGCAAAGCTCGCCGGCTTTGCGCGGTTCCAGCTGGGTGAGGGAATCGAGAAGCCGCAGGCACCTGATTTCGCCTCCGAGGTGGCAGCCACTGCGGGGGTGTAACCGCCGCTCGATCATGACCGGCCGCCGTCACGGCGCCCTGGGGCAGTCGCGCTCATCAGCGGCGGTCAAACCAGAAACGCTGCTGAAATAATCATGCTTCGATAGTGCATCGGAGCGATCCGGTCGGCTGCCATTGGCTGCGGGCTGAATCGCCCCCATCAGCGTCCGACAGACGAGATGATTGCGTGGCGGTAGCGCTGCGCGGCTCGCTGAAGGCGCGCCTTGTGCTGGAGAAGCCGCAGATGCTCATAGCAGCCACCAATCGGCTGGCCCTCGTCGAGCCTAAGCCAGTTGACCCTAATGCCACGACCATGTTCGAGCATCTCGAATATCTCAAGTACCGCCACCCGCGGACGTTCGGCCTGCTCGACAGGTCGCTGATTTCCGATATTGACGCGATCACAGAGCGGGCAAACCGTTTGAAGGAAATCCGGGGTCACAGCGACTTTGATGATGATGAGCGAGGTGCTGCTTACCGGGCGCGGCAGCTGGCAGTGCCGTGTGCCAGGGAATACGGGGACCTCCGGATCTTCACCGAACTGGCGAAACGACTCGGTGGCTTCAGCTTCAAACAAGTTGGAGTCGACGTAATTGGCGGCAATGGCACGACCGCCCGCAACGCCGCGAATCTGCTGCCATTGGAGAGCGTGCCGTACATCATCGCCGGCGATCCCTGCCTCGACATGGTGGACGACGCGCTTGCGCGCCATCTTCCGGCGGTATGGCAGTGCGCACAAGAGACGCTCTTCGCCGACGAGAGTTTGGACTTCGTGATCGGATCGCGTGGGTTTCATCATGTGAGCGCTGGTGCTCGTGCAGCCGTCTTCACCGAGGCGTGGCGCATTCTCAAGCGGCGCGGAGTCGTACTCGTTGTTGACTTCGAAGAAGGTTCACCGACTGCCCGCTGGTATTCCGAAGGCCTCGATCGCTACACAAACACCGGGCACCGCTTTGCTCACTTTCGGCGGGAAGATTTTCTGAGCCTGCTGACCCGAGCGGGGTTCAGGGATATGGCGGTGTTCGAGCTCTACGATCCGTTCAGATTCTGGGCTGATACCGCGGAGGGCGCGCGCAACGCTCTGCTCGAGCATCTCGTCGGAATGTTCGGTATGGTGAAGCTCCGGCAAGCGCCCGGCGAAACGGAGTGCGACTATTGGGCGCGCGTTAATCATACCATCGCACCCTGGTGCACATTTGCAGCGGGCGAGGTGGCGTTTGATCCCGAGGCGCTTCCCCGACTGTCTGTGTTCCAAGAGGCCGATCAGCGGTGGCGCGCCGAGTTTCCTCGGGTCGCGCTCTGCGCGATTGGCATCAAGTGACCCATTGTTCGCCGCCGGCTTAAGCCTCCGCCTCGACGCCAAGGGCCGCCAATTCGGCGATGAGGCTACGGCGGCGCGCATCGAGTTCCTCGACCGCGAGCCGCTGTAGCTTTTCGAGGAACTCGGGCGAGACCCCGTATCCCTGGTAGTGGGTGGATGCAGCGCCTTCACCCGACATCCGGATCGAGGCGTCACCGGGGAGCTTGATGAACAGTTCGTAGTCCACAGGATCGGCACCCTCAGCGTGCGCGATCAACTGCTTCATACCATTCAGCTCGCCGATGAGGTGATTCACCTTGTCGATGTCCTCGATCTTCATTTCGCCTCCGCCGATGCGGGCAGGAGTCTGCAACGTTCCTATGCTCTCGGCTAGCTGCGCGCCAAACGGCGACAGCGGCGTTCCGAGCTACTCCCATTATGTCATTTTTGCCGCAGTCCTCGAGTGAAGTGCGAGCTTGTGGGCGTGATGCCTTGTCATCATTAACTTTTGCCCGTAATTTAATCTTGCCATTGTCACGGAGATAGAAAATGCGACTATCTCGCGGCTGGCGGAGGTTGCTCCTGTCTTGGGCGGGGGCAGTTTCTCTCTGCATTGCCTCTGCCGGGATTCTCGAGATCCTTGGCCGGGATGGCCGGACGGCTCTGGATCAACAGGTTATTGCTGATTCGATACAAAGCGCCAGCGTGGTGCCGGCGACCATTCGCGTTGATCCGCCCGCTCCGCCGCCACTGATCACGGAGACGGCCACGCCACCCGAGCCGGCCCCGGTGCTTGCCGTTGAAAGCATGGCGTCGCGGGACAGTGGCGTCCAATCTGATCCGCAGCCTGTCACGCCCGCGTCCGTTGCCAATGTCTCGCCGCCTGGCCGGCAGGAAACGAAAAGAAAAACGCCGGACACGATCTCTCGACAGGGAAAGCGGATGAACCTTCGCGTCACCCGCGACTGGAAGCGTTGCCCGGTGGTCGTCTGTTACCGCTACCACCTGGTGACTGAGCGCCTGAAATTACCGCGCCACGCAGTAGTGGACCTTGCAGGGTTGCGCCTCGCACCGAACCTCCGCGCCGGTGTCGACAAAGGCGACATCGACCTGCTCATTGAGGCTGTCGAGCACCGCAGAACGATCAATGGCCGCGAGAAACCGGTCTTCATCGCCACGAATCTTTCTGGAGTCACGCCACACGACAGCCCATTCTGAAGCGCTGGATCAGGTGCTCACTTTGTCGCGCCAGCGGTAATATGCGACAGTTGGCGCCAGGAACCACGGGTTGCCCCCGTAGAACGGTCGAGTCTGAAAGGTCGTTGCGTTTAGCCCTGTTTGTCCCGTGGGCAAACCCAGCACCTGCTGGCCGACCCTCATCCCCAGATAACAGGCCATGCCGACGCCGGAACCGCAATATCCCATGGCGTAGTGCACGCCTTCATGCTCGCCGACGTGCATCAGTTCGTCGAAGGTGTAGGCCACGAAGCCAGCCCAGGAGTGCCTGATCCGGACTCCGGCCAGTTCGGGGAAGATGCGCACCATCTCCGCATGCAGCCGCGGTCCAGTCACCCGCGGATCCACCTCGCTTGCTGACACCCGGCCGCCGAACAGAATGCGGGTCTGATCCGGCGATGCCCGATAGTAATAGACCACCTTCCGCGTATCGCTGATCACGCGGTTCTTCGGCATCAGCCGTCGCATGGTTTCCCGTGGCAAGGGCTCTGTGGCGATGATGTAGCTGCCGATCGGAATGACGCGTCGGCGCAGCCATGGGGTCAGGTCACCTGTATAGCCATTTGTCGCCACGACCACGTTGCGAGCGGCAATCGCACCGCGTGCGGTCTCGACACGAAACCCTCTGCCGTTCGGCCGGATAAGCGTCGCGCGGCAATTCGTCGCCACGTCGCTGCCAGTACTGAGCACGCGCTCAAGCATGCCCTGGTGCAGCCGCGCCGGATCCACCGATGCATGCCGCTCGTACACGATGCCGCCGTAATATACATCGGTGCCCAGTTCGTCGTGCTGCGCGGCTCGCGGTACCATGTGCGCTGCGATCTCCAGCCCCTTCGACTGGTTGTGCAATCGCTCTGCCAGTGCCTCGTAGTGCCTGGGCCCGTGGGCAGCATGGAACCGCCCAACTACCTGAAAATCACAGTCGATCCGTTCTTGCGCCACGAAATCGGCAATCCAGGCCAATGAGTTCTGCCCCTCCTTGACGATGCGGAACGCGGTTTCCGCCCCGTGCCGGCGTGCAAGTTCTTCATATCCTGGTTTGATGCTCGTGGAGATTTGGCCCCCATTGCGCGTGCTGCACCCCCAACCCGCATCCTCGGCATCCAGCACGAGCGTCTTTCGTCCGCCGCGCGCGGTCACCAACGCGGCACTCAGTCCGGTATAGCCGGACCCGATCACCACTACGTCCACCGCCCGTGGCAGTTCGATCGCCGGCAACGAAGGACGCGGCGTTCGGTCCCACCAATAGGGTGTCAGCTTCGCATCGGGGGCGAACAGATCGGGCGGCATGCGGCGTGACTCCACGACAGCCAGGACTAGCCATAGACTGTCGGCAATCATATCGGAGGATCCGCCATGGCAAATGCTCCGCAGCTGCGTCCTCTCGGCCAGACGCTGGGAACCGAGGCACTGGGCATCGATCTCTCGAAACCATTCGACGACAGCACCGCTGACTGGGTGAGACGTGCCTTCGCCGAGCATCCCGTGCTGGTATTCCGCGACCAGGATCTCGGTGCCGCCGAACTGGCCGCCTTCGGCCGTAAGTTCGGCATCCCGCGTATGCATGCGCTGATCAAGTACCGCCATGCCGATTGTCCGGAGGTGTCCTGGCTGACCAACGTCGAAGCTGACGGCAAGGTCGACTGGTATGGTGTGAAGCGCGCGACCGACTGGCACACCGACTCGACCTACGAGGACGAACTCCCGCTGTTGGCGATCCTGCATGCGAAGGAGGTGCCGTCGGCGAAGGGCGGCACCATGTTCGCCGACATGCGCGCCGCCTATGATGCCCTGCCAGAGGAACGCAAGGAACTATTGCAAGGCCTGACCGCCCTGCACGGACGCAGCATCGGACCTGCGGGCGAGAAACTGTACGGTGACAACAAGGGCGTCACCGAGAAAGAGTATCGTGACGTTCGCTGGCCCGCGGTGACACGCCATCCGGTGACGGGGCGTCCGCTGCTGTTCATCAATCCTATGCACACCTATGGCTTCGACGGCATGGCGCAGGAAGACGCCTGGCCGTTGATCGAGGAACTGGCCGAACATGCCACCCAGGACCGCTTCGTCTATTATCACCAATGGCGTGCGGGCGACGTGCTGATGTGGGACGAGCGCGCCACGATGCACCGCGGCGCGGGCGATGCCCGCCCGGAAGAGCGACGCATCATGCTGCGCACCATAGTCTATCCCAACTGAAGGCGCGGTCGCAGTTCTGCTAGCGGCTCGCGGTCAGCGGCGGGCGTGGCGTCAGTGCGGTTGCTATGGTCTGCGCCAACGATAGGGCAACGCAACGATAGCCCTGGTCATTGTGGTGCAGGCCGTCTGACGCGATGAACTGCACCGGCGGAGCGCCCTCGCGGCTCCACGCCCGCATCAGTGCGCGGCGGGAGAACAACGCCGCTCCGGTGTCGCGCGCCACCTCAGCAAGCTGGTGGTCAAATTCAGCTTCCGAGGCCTTAGCCAGCAGCGCTGGCGACTGCTGGTTATCCATCAAGACGACATCGGCGCCCGCCGCCTGCAGCCGGCGCACGCCTGCGGCCACCAGGTTATGGAAAACTGAGGGATCTGCATTGCGCAATGCGCCGTTGGCGCCGACTTGCCATATGACCAACTGCGGCCGGATCGCCAGCACGTCTGCCTCCAGCCGTGCCAGTTCCTCGGCCGCATCTTGCCCGCCAATGCCGCGGTTGATCACCGCCATATGCGATTCGGGCAAAGCAATCGACAGCGCTTGTTGCAGCACTGCCGGATAAGAGTGCGCGAGGTCGGACGCCATCACCCCTTGGGTTGATGATGACCCGATTGCCACGATTATTCCCTCCAGACCGTGGCTGACTGCGCTGAGCAAGTGCGGCAGGGACATCGGCGCCATAGGCGGCGTGGCTGGACAAGCAGGGGCGGCGGTGGCCGGAAGCATCGGTGCCGACAGCAAAGCGCAACTGAACACGGCGGATCGCAGATGCGGCAATATGCGGGTCATAACCCACTTCAACTATATGCGATCGGATGAGTCCAGAACCATTAACGGGTTACTCCGACCCTCGGCTTCCCTCCGCTGCCCTCCGCTTGCGTGCCGCCGCAGCATACTGGCCGCGCGGCCGCACCTCCTGGACGTGAGGCCGCACGACCGTGTCGTAGTAGTCGTCCCAGTCTTCCGGGGTTAGTTGCCCTAGCTCCGGCACCAGTTCGTAGCTGTTCAGCGTCGCATCGTCGTAGGCGTGACGAGGGATTGGCTGGACCTGGAGCAAGGGGAAGTCGGCGCGAAAGTCGATCGGAACATCTGTCTTGGTCAGCCGCATATTGGTGATCAGTGGCCCGAACCAGCGGTCAGTCTCGATAATGCCCTCGAACAATTCGCAATAGCCGCTGCGCGGAATATTCACCGGCGGTCGCACCAACAGGCTCCATCCAGGGGCCGTGCGGGCAACGATGCCGGTCCAGCACTGGACGAGACCTGGTTCCTGCAACGCGCCCAGGAAAGGCGGCGAATATTCCCGGATTTCCTCCGGCGCCAGCGAGTCGAACAAGCTGCGAAAGTCCGGGAATTGCGCAGAGCGGAGTGGCAGCCAGGTGCCCGCGCCCTCCCACGTCCACATCACGTCCCTTCCGTCCCACTGGAGACTGAAACTGATGGGCGGAAAGATATAATAGCCATAGCCGGATGCGCTCGTGGATGGCTCACAATAGCGAAATGCTCGGGTCGGCAATGACCCGGCAGCCGATCGGTCTGCGCGTTGCGGCAGGCGCGCTGTGGGCACGAAGCGATGAAAGGTGACCAGAGGGGAGCGTTTTTCCTCTGACGGCGATCGGCGCGCTTCAACAGCTGACACGGTGGCAGGCGTCCTGACGCAGAAGGGGCGAAAATCCGCGAACCGGGCGCATTCGAGCCCGGTCTGCGTCTGTTCGACGGCAGGTTGCGCCGTTGCTGGCGGAATTTCCAGCCGTTAACGAGCCGGCGGCAGCGAGGGCGCGAAGCCACCCAGGCGGACCTTTGCGGCATCGGCGGTGGGGGCGAGCGAGGGCGCGAAGCCACCCAGGCGGACCTTTGCGGCATCGGCAGTGGGGGCGAGCGAGGGCGCGAATCCGCCAAGCCGAACCTTGCCAGAATCGATTACGGAGATGGAGGCAACAACAAAGAGATTCATTGACCGGAACCCTTCCTTCTGTACGTGTGTCTAATTCTTTGCACAATCCGGCGTTACGATCGCCGTTCGAGCTCGCGCCAATGATTCCAGGTTGAGGATTTTTTATCGTTGTTTTGACGTTATCGGGTCGTCAAATCGCATGCGGTGCGAGGAATCGGCCGGATCAGCTTAATTTTGTGGTAATCGCGGAAGGGGTGTATCGCTTCGCGGGCATGTCTCGTGGTGTTTGTCTTATCCAAGCATTTTTGTTCGGCAGTCCTGCTCGGCACCGAGATTATTTCGGGACATGGAGGGCGATACGGCGAATACACGGCTCTGCCACGGCAAGAGCACCGTGGCCTTGCAGCCGGATTAACGAATTACGAAGCGGCTTTCGCTTTTGCGTGAGTTCACATGATCGTGAACTATTACGTGGCCGTGCCACCAACCGTCAATGCGCTAAGCTTCAATGTTGGCTGGCCGACGCCCACCGGCACGCCTTGCCCGTTCTTGCCACAGGTCCCAATCCCCGGATCGAGCGTCATGTCGTTGCCGACCAGCACCACCTTGGTGAGCGCGTCCGGGCCGTTTCCGATCAAGGTCGCGCCCTTGACGGGCACGGTCACCTTGCCGTCCTCGATCAAATAGGCCTCGCTCGCCGAGAACACGAACTTCCCAGAGGTGATGTCCACCTGGCCGCCGCCAAAATTCACTGCGTACAGTCCGCGGCGAACCGAACGGATCATTTCGTCCGGCGAATGCGGGCCGGCGACCATTAACGTATTGGTCATCCGTGGCATGGGCGCGTGTGCGTATGACTGGCGGCGACCGTTACCGGTGGCGCGCATGCGCATCAATCGGGCGTTCAGGCGGTCCTGCATGAATCCCACCAGGATTCCATCCTCGATAAGGACAGTCCGGCTGGTCGGCGTTCCTTCGTCGTCAATGGTCAGACTGCCACGTCGATCCGGCAGCGTGCCGTCATCGACCACCGTAACCCCCGGTGACGCGATTCTGGTGCCCAGCAATCCAGCGAAGGCCGAGGTCTTCTTGCGATTGAAGTCACCCTCCAGCCCATGGCCAATTGCCTCATGCAGCAGAATGCCCGGCCAGCCGGACCCAAGGACAACCTCCATCTCACCAGCCGGCGCGGGTACACTTTCCAGATTGACCAATGCCTGGCGAAGCGCCTCGTCGACTGCGCCACGCCATATCTGAGGCGCGGTGACATGGTCGTAGGCGAAGCGACCACCCAACCCGTGGCTGCCCGTCTCGCGCCTGCCATTCTGCTCGACGACCACCGAGACGTTCAGACGGACCAGCGGACGTAGATCAGCGACCCGATTGCCATCCGCGCGCATGATCTGCACTGCCTGCCATTCGCCGATGACAGATGCCATCACCTGTACGACGCGGGCGTCCTTGCCACGCGCATAGGCGTCTATCTCCGCCAGCAGGGCGGTCCGCTTCGGGAAGCCGGTCGCGCCCAGCGGATTGGCGTCAGAGTAAAGGCGGGCATTGGTGGCCCGGGGTGGCTCGGCGGCAGTGCCCGAATAGCCGGCGGCAACCGCTGCAACGCTGTCCGCCGCGCGCCGCAGCGCGGCATCGGACAGTTCACTGGCATGCGCGTATCCGGTCGCCTCGCCAGCAATGGCGCGCAGGCCAAAGCCTAGAGACGTGTCGAAGCCCGCGCTGCGGATCCGCCCGTCATCGAGACTGATCTGCTCACCCTCACGATATTCGAGGTAGAGTTCACCATCATCGCTCCGCGACAAGGCGGATCCCAGCGTCGCCTCGGCGGTTGCACGGTCAAGCACCGAGTCCGCGCGCTCGAAGAACAGTTTGTCTGTGACGGCCAGCGGCGTCATGGCAAAACCCCAGGGCGTGTGAGTCTCCCTAAAGTGGGGCGTGTTCGCTCGCTTGGCTACTCACCCGCGGCAGTACACGTTCGGCGGGAAGGCGAATTTCAGCGAGGGTGCCCTGTCCCGGGGCGCTTTGCAGCGACAGCAGTCCACCATGAGCGTTCACCAGGGCACGCGACGCGTACAAACCCAGGCCGGCGCCCTGGAAGCGGCGCGACAAGGTGCTGTCGAGCTGAGAGAATGGCTCGAAGGCCAGGTCGATGTCTTCGGCCGCGATGCCGATCCCGGTATCGCGGACGAACAGCAACAGTCGTCCGTCGCCCTCGAGCATCGCGCCGACAGTTACCGTGCCCCCTGGTTCGGTGAACTTGATCGCATTGGACAACAGGTTGTTGAGCGCCTGCTGCAGTCTCCTCTCATCTGCCGTGAGCTGCGGCAGATCGTCGGGCAGCTCTGTGATCAACGCGATCTCGGCGGCATGCGCCGCGGTATCAGCGAGCCGCGCACAATTGCCTACCAGATGGGCCACGTCGACCCGATCCGAGGCCAGATCGAAACGACCCGACTCGATCCGCGCGACGTCGAGTATACCGTTGATCAGGCCCAACAGCTGCCGCCCAGCCTGGTTAATCTGCGTGGCAAAGTCGGCGATTGTGGTCGGGGTGGGATTGAGCGCCTCCTGTAACAATGCCTCCGAGAACCCGATCACTGCGTTCAGCGGCGTGCGCAGCTCGTGACTCATGGTGGCCAGGAAGCGCGATTTGGCCTGGCTGGCCAATTCCGCTGCCTCCTTCGCCTGGCGCAATTCGTCCTGTGCCCGGCGCGCCTCGGTGATGTCGGTGAAAGTGCTGACCCAGCCTCCTGCTGGGGTGGGGTCGGAGCGGGCCTCGAGAACGCGACCGTTCGGGCTGACGATCTCCCGCTGGTAAGGGGTCGATCGGTCGAGTTGGAGCAGTGCACGGGCCCGTTCTGGCGCGCCAGGCCCAGCGCCGAAGTGGCCGCGCCCAATCATGCTTTCCAGCACCTGTTCTTCTGTCCGGCCCGGTGTCAGCAGTCCCGTCGGATGGTCCAGCAGCTTTTCGGCAGTCGCATTGCTGGCGAGCAGCCGACGGTCGGCGCCCCACAGCACGACCCCATGCCGGATGCAGGATAGCATGACCGCCATCTCCTCGGCGCGACGCGAAATCTGTTCTTCCGCATCAGTCAGCGGCGTGATGTCGGTAACCACGCTGATATAGCCCCCGTCGGGCAAGGGCGTGGTGCGCACATCGAGCGTGGTGCCATTGGGTCGCCGACGCTTGCGCATCTGCGGACGGCTAACGTCGAAGGCGGTCTGCTGGCTGATGATGTCTTCGACTGGCCCGGGTCCGTATTCTCCAGCCGCAGCACGTTTCCGTATGATGTCGTCGAGGTGCTCACCGATGCTCAGCGGGGCACCAGCCATCACCTGCGTATAGGCATGGTTGAACATGGCCAAACGGTGATCGGCACCATACACGCATACGCCGTGTGGGAATGCTTCAAGGATCGAATGCAGCAGGTCAGCACGGCGACGGGATTCATCCTCGGCCCGCGCCAGCGCGCTGATGTCGGCCACAGTCATTGTCCAGCCGCCATCGGGCAGCGGGTCGGAGATGATATCGATGACCTGACCGCTGCCGCGCATGCGTCGCATCGTCGAGGGCCGGGACCGGTTCGACTGACGCTGTGCGGCGATGAACGACTCGCCGTCGAGCCCGAAGAATTCCTCGCGCGTTGCCAACAGGTCGAGTAGCGCGGCGAACTGAATGCCTTGTGGTGGCTGATCCGGGGTCAGGCCCAACAACTCGGCAAAGCTCGGATTGCCGAACAGAAGCGCGCCGTCGGGGCCGAATGCGGCGAGCCCGGTGCCCAGCGTCGCCAACGTTGCCATGAAGCGTCCAAGCGCCTTCTCGGCACCAGCCCGCTCCGCGACCAAGGCCGTGGTCTCGATGGCGCAGACCACATAGCCGCCATCGGGCAGGGGCGCCTGCAGCACGTCGAAGCTACGGCCGTTATGCGACCGGCGACGCAACCGGCCTGGTCGCGTCCGATCCGCCTTGAGGAACGCGGCGACCTGAGCCTCTGGATCACCCGGTCCGTAGACGCCGCGGTGGGCGGCGATCCGCAGTACATCGGCCACCGGCATGCCACGATAAAAGCTGTTCGGTGGCATATCTAACGAGTCGTGGTAGGCCGCGTTCAGCAAGGTCAGGCGCTGCGCGACATCCACGACGGCGACACCGACGGGCATCGCCTGCAGCACGGCTTCGGTCAGCGCGGTTGGTTCGCTCCCGGTCATGGCATTCGTCGGGCCGGAGGCGCACGGGTCATGTGAACCAGCACGATCGCCGCCGTGAGCAGCAGTGCCGCGGCCGCCTGATGCAGCGCCGCCAATGGCACAGGCACAACTAGCAAAAGTGTTGCAACGCCCAGCAGATACTGCACCAGCGCGGCTGCTCCAAGCGCGATCAAGGCGATGCGCGTCGCACGCGGCGGATGCGTGGACAGGCCGAAGCCGAATGTTATGGCGACTGCCAGCACAGTTAAGCTCGCCAGCAGCCGGTGGTCGAACTGCACGGCAGCGATGTTCTCTGTCAAGTTGCGGACGAACGGCTGGAGCGCTGCGTAGCCCTCTGGCACCAGGTGGCCGTTCATCATTGGAAACGTGTTGTAATCGAAGCCCGCGTGGGTGCCCGCCACGAAGCCGCCGGCCAGCATGGTCAATGCGATGGCGCCGCAGCCAAGCCACCCGAGGCGATGCAGCAGCCGGTTTGCGGCAGGACGCGGCGGGACCGGCCACAGCACGGAGAGCGCGGTCCACACGAGGGCAGCGTAAAGGATCAAAGCGAGCGCCAAATGGATCACCAGGCGATACGGTGAGACGGCGGTGGACTCTGGAAGGAAGCCCGACGCCACCATGAACCATCCAACCGCCGCCTGAACGCCGCCCAGCAGGAAGAGGCCGACCATCATCGAACGCAAGCGATGCTCTAACCGACCGCTGGCCCAGAACCAGATCAACGGCACAAGAAAGGCCATGCCGATCAGCCGGCCCCATGAACGATGAAGCCATTCCAGCCAGAAGATTTGCTGAAAGCCGGCGAGGCCAAATCCACGGTTAACCAGGGTGTATTGCGGAATCTGCTGATAGAGGTGGTAGAGCCGCTCCCATTCGGCGTGGCTCAGCGGCGGCAGCGCGCCGACAAATGGCGCCCATTCCATGATCGATAATCCGGAGCCGGTGAGCCGCGTTACGCCGCCCAGGACGACCATTATCAGCACCATGAGCGCAACACCGAACAGCCAGGTTGCGACGAGGCGACGATTACGACGGCCGGCCGCGCGATCTTCCGGCGGCGCGCCGGGAAAGTCACGAACGTCGAAGGGCATGTCCCACTATAAAAGGCAGGCGCGGCTCTTGCGATATGCCCGTGACGAAAGGCTAATGCAGGCGAAGGGTTATCCCCGGGCTACGGATCGATGGCGGCTTCATGACGCTGGCGGATGCCACCCGGACCGAGTGCACACGGGCTTCAAGTTCGCGATCCCAGAAGTCGAGAAACCTGCGCAGCACTGGATATTTCGGCGCCAGATCGAGGTCCTGCCATATGTAGCTCTGCAGGATGCCAGGGTGGTCGGGCATATGGTAGAGGATCTCGGCGGTCGTCAGGCGATAGTCTTTCAGTTGCTGGCTAAGGCTCATACTTCGGTCTCCAGCGTCCCTGTCGTTGGACAACAGCATGACATCAATACTGGTTACCTGCGCAAGCATTCTCCCAAAGTTTTCAAAGGTTTAGCACTCAGCACCGGACGTTGCTGCTGGCCTATTGACTTCACACGAGAACGCGACTAGATCGCTGGCACTCTCCGGAGGGGAGTGCTAACAGCCGCAGACGGTGCCCATAGGGGGCCGGCTCACGGGTGTTGGCGAATCGCGCATCCCATCGAAAGAGATCACTCAAGGAGCGATCCGAATGAACTTCCGTCCCCTGCACGACCGGGTCGTGGTCCGTCGGCTTGAAGCCGAGGAAAAGACCGCGGGCGGCATCATCATCCCCGACACGGCCAAGGAAAAGCCGATGGAGGGCGAAGTCGTCGCCGTCGGTCCCGGCGCCCGTGACGAAACCGGCAAGCTGGTGCCGCTCGACGTCAAGGCTGGCGACCGCATCCTGTTCGGCAAGTGGTCCGGCACCGAGGTGAAGCTCGATGGCGAGGAGCTCCTGATTATGAAGGAGACCGACATCATGGGCATCATCGAGGGCCAGCCCGCCGCGAAGCGCAAGGCCGCCTGATCGCCGCCAGCCGACCACCAAGACGCAATACAGGAGGAAACTGACCCATGGCTGCTAAGGACGTACGGTTCGGCGGTGATGCGCGCCAGCGCATGCTGCGCGGTGTCGATATTTTGGCCGACGCCGTGAAGGTTACGCTTGGCCCGAAGGGGCGCAATGTCGTGATCGAAAAGAAGTTCGGCTCTCCCACCATCACCAAAGACGGCGTCACCGTCGCAAAGGAGATCGAACTCGAGGACAAGCT
>JAMXLO010000150.1 GCA_024280945.1 Acetobacteraceae bacterium | reverse complement strand
ATGAACTGATTGAAGAATGCCGTGTGCTTCAACCGCCCAGGCGTGCACGGCGGCCGGTTTCTGAAGTCCGGTTTCGATAATTCGTGGCATATTGTCCTCCTGGTCAGAGGGTCAGCAGGATCATCCGACCGTGGTGGCCTGCCAGGTGTCACTGAAAGCGTCCAGTGCTGGCCGGCAACACAGGTTTGCCGAAGCTCCGATAGACCGGCGCGGCGACGATGGGACCGAGGTAAAGAGGAATTTGGTAGAGACCGAAGAACAGCGCGATTCGCGGATCGGCGTCGCTTGGCAGGACCGCGAAATAGAGGGCGAGGCCGCGGAAACCGCTCATCATACCGGCAGTCGCGGCGATCGAGATGCCGAATGGCAGCAGTGCGACGGTCGATGTCAGGTTCAGGCCGATGACTGCGAGGGCAGCTGCGACCGTAATCTCAACAATCCATACGGGCTCGGCCAGCAGCTTGGGGCCGATCCCATCCATCACACCAAAGCCGAAGATCACAAGCAGGAAAATGATGGAGCCATCGAGACAGGGTCCGGCAGCTCGCAGCTTCTGAGCGCCCACAAGCCGGCGAATCCCTATCGAGAGCAGAGCGGGAAGGCCGACCACCAGCATGAGGCGCAGCATGAAATCGCTCATCGTCATCGCGAGATCAACGCCAACCATCAGCCATACGAGGGGTGGTGCAACCAGCGGGAGGACCAACGTGGTCAGCAGGAACCCAACGAGAGCGAGCTCAGGATCCAAGCCAAGGAGACGGGCGTATGCCGGGCCGCCCACGATCGCCGGGGCGGTGGCAAGAATGACGATTGCGCTGCCGATCCCAGGATCGAGGGGCAGCACCCGAACGACGCTCCATGCAGCAATCGGGCATGCCAGCATCTGAACCGCCACGACAAGCGCGAGTGGCATTGGCCGGCGGAGATGCGCAAGGACCGCAGCTTCATCAACCCGGAGCATGATCAGGGTTGTCCAACCGAGTACGGTAACCGGCACTGCGCTGCGCAGTTCGTGGGCAACCGGCGGGAAAACCAGGCCGCCGATGATTGAAAATGCGAGCAAGAGGGATCCGCGCTTCGCGACGGCGGCAAGCGCCATAGTGGCGACCTTCGTCACTGCGTCCAGGCGCATCAGGATCATGTTGTTGGTCGTGCGGTGCTCCCCGGCTGAGCCTTCCGGCCCCGGCCGATCTTGAAGCCGATCGGCATCACAAACCCTCTATCGCGACGATAGGGCTCGATCCGTCGCTCGAACGCCGCACGGATTGCGCGTTGCATGGCGGTGTCCTGGGCTCGAATGGCCGCCGCGGTCAGCACGAAGCTGCCAAGGCCGCCATGCCAGAACGTCTCAGTATCCGGGATCGTGTAGGTGGTGCCGCGCTCTTCGATCGCGACTTCGGCCAGCCCGGCGCCACACAGCAGCGCCAGGAATTCTTTGGTCTCGCAGAAGCGCAATATGGTGTGCCCCTGCGGGACGTCCGGCGGTGGCTGTGCGCCGAGCTCCGCGATGGCCTCGCGGAATACCCCTTGGATGCGCTGTCGATCGGGATGATCCCACCAGGCGAGCGCTATCCACCCGCCGGCGCTCAGGACGCGGACGCATTCGGCCAGCGCCAACTCCGGATAGGGCAGATGGCCCAGCGCGAAGCTGCATGTCACCGCATCGAAGCTGCCGTCGGCGAATGGCAGATGCTCGACCTCCGCTTCGTGGAAGTCCACGCCAGGGTGGAGCTGGCGGGCGAGCTCGAGCATGCGCGGTGATAAATCAACCCCAACCGCTTGAGCGCCGCGGTTTGCCGCCGCTGCGGTCAGCGCGCCCGGCCCGCAGGCGACGTCGAGGAGTCGCACACCCGAGGTTACCAGGACGGCGTCGAGCAGCGGCTCGATCGCCAAGGCGGTCACCGGACTGAAGAACGCGTGGTAGGTCTGGGCCACGCGGTCGTGGCCCAGACGCTCGAACTCGCGAAGCCTTTCAGCATCGGTCGCCGACAGACCATGCGCTGGCACGACGTCCTCCGTCCGATTGTAGCGTCGCTCTGACTGTTCTCTTTTTTGCTGTGCGCCTAGCGGATTGGAATCATCAAATGTTCGTAAGGCGTGTCCTTCCACATGACGTACGGGATGGCAGTGTTCACACCCTCGCCGGTCCGGTCATAGCCCGGAGCCGACTTCACCGCGGGCCCGACGATCATGACGTGCGGACCGGTGATCGTCGGCTTTCCGTCCTGCGGCTTGGTGGCGAAGGGATCGGTGTTGCTGAAATCCCAGCCGCCTTTGAGCATGTAGATGAACCCGACCTTATCGGGAGGCGCCGTTTTGGTCAGATAGGCGTGCAGCCATTCTATGGCGTTCGGATCGAGACACATCGGATCATCGCCGGGAGTGCTTGGGTCGTCGGGCACGCAGGTCCAGTCGCTGGTTCCTTTGCGCAGCAGCTTCATGCTGCCGTCTTCACTCATCTCGGCGACACTTGCGTCCCGCGACACCGCCGGCGGAGCCGCTGTCAGCGCATTGGCGATTTTTGCGGCGTCACTCTTGTGATCGGTGCCTTGCGCTGACGTGCAAATCGCCAGAAGACCGATCGACAACAGAACGCAAACCTTCGACCTCAATTCGCTAATTGTCTCCTCCTCCTCTCGAGCGCGGCCGACAGGGCCGCGACGTGAATGACTTCCCCTGTACGAACCGCCCCACCCGTGGTCTTCTCACCCTACCGCGCTTCGACCCGTGGGTCCTTGAGAGGCATTGGAGAATTACGGTAGATTTCCTTGATTTTCGCCGTTTTTGCCTCGGCGGGTCTCGAGCGGCCGGTGATGATCTTCGCCTTTGGCGATTGCGAGATCGATGTCGTCCGCAAGGAATTGCGGCGGAGCGGCTCGCCGTGCCACGTCGAACCGCAGGTGTTCGACCTGCTCGTCCATCTGATCACTCATCGCGACCGGGTGGTCGACAAAGCGGAATTGCTCGACGCGGTGTGGGGTGGACGCGCCGTGTCGGAGTCGACCCTGACCAGTCGAATCAGCGCCGCACGCCGGGCGATTGGCGACAGCGGTGACCAGCAGACGTGGCTGCGCACGGTCGCGCGGCGAGGCTTTCGGTTCATTGGCGAGGTTTCCGAGCACCAACTCGCCCAATCGGCGCGCGCTACCGCGGTCTTCGTCACCTCGATCGAGCGCGGAGCTCCCGGGGCGGGTATCAGCAGCGCTACGCGGGCGTCCGCGGCGCAACCCGGCATCGCGGTTCTGCCATTTGCGAATCTCAGCAGCGACCCCGCCCAGGAGCACTTCGCCGATGGCGTGGTCGAGGATCTCATCACTGGGCTATCCAAAGTGCGGTCGCTCCGCGTGATGTCTCGGAGCTCCAGCTTTCGCTACAAGGGACGCCCCAGCGATCCTGCGCAAGTCGCCCGCGATCTCGGCGTCCGATATCTCGTAGACGGCAGCGTTCGAAAGTCTGGAGATCGGGTCCGGATCACCATTGCATTGGTGGATGCGCGAGCCGGTGATCAACTGTGGTCGGTTCACTACGATCGCAACATCGGCGACATCCTCGCAACCCAGGACGACATCACCCAGGCCATCCTCGGATCGATTGAACCGGAGCTGACCAGCGCGGAGTGGGCGCAAGCCCGTCGCAAGCCCGCCGACAGTCTCGACGCCAACGACCACTATCGCCAGGCAACGTGGCACTTGTACCGCTTCACGGCCGGCGACATCGAAGCCGCCAAGCAGCACTGCCTAATGGCGATCGAGTGCGACCGCGAGTTCGCGCAGCCCCATATCGCGCTCGCCTACGCTTGCCATCTGTCATTGATCTTCGACCAGGCGAGGGACCGCGACGCGACCCTGGAGGCTGGGCTTCGTGCCGCGGAGTGGGCGGTTCAGCTCGACAATCGGGACGCCTCCGCGCTTGGCATGCTTGGCAGGGGCCGCATGATGGCGCTCGACTTCGACGGCGCAATCGCGGATACGAGGGCCGCGATTCACCTCAATCCCTATTCCGCGCAAGCGCACTACGATTTCGGCTTTGCCCTTGTCGCAGCGGGGGACGCCTCTGCGGGGCTAGGCCCGCTTCTGAAGGCGGTCGACCTCAGCCCTCGCCACCCCAATCTCGCGTCGTTCGGGACAGTGTTGTCGACCGCACACATCTTGCTGGGCAAGCCCACGGAGGCCGCGCATTGGGCACGCGTGGCCCTTCGCCAGCCGGCGT
>JAMXLO010000149.1 GCA_024280945.1 Acetobacteraceae bacterium | reverse complement strand
AATGCATCCAGGCTCAGCGGATAAACCGTCGGTCCCTTGTGGACGTGGATGTTCTTGATCCCAAGCTTTTGGGCCAGTTCCAGGTACTTGTATGTCCACGGATCGTTGAGGCGCCAGCCTCGGGATGTGCCCCGCCACTCGGCCGTATAACCCATTTTGAGGCAGGCTACGCTCGACGTTGCACCTCTGACAAGCGAGATCGGCTACGCCTTGCAGGCTGACGCCCATGGGGTAGGCTGAGGCGGAAAGGAACACCCATGATCCTGACGGCGAACAGCGAAGTCGCGCGCCACACTGCGCGACGCAAGACCGGCAATGGCTGGCACACCACTTTCATCGGCGAGAATCGCAACACTCTGGAGCAGGGCCAGGCCGCGCCCGAGACAGGGGTGCTGTATCCGATGGCATTCCTGGTGGAGAAGGATCCACGCGCAGTGGTCAAGCCGCACTTCCACGAGGCGCATCAGTATCAGGTGGTGGTGCAGGGCGGCGGCCGCCTGGGTACCCACGATGTCGGATCAGTGGCCGTGCATTATACCGACGCATGGTCTGCCTATGGTCCGATCGTCGCCGACGATGACGGCATTTCCTGGTTCACCTTGCGCAACACCTGGGATTCGGGCGCACGCTACATGCCCGCCGCGCGCGACCAGTTGCGTGCGGCGCGGCTGCAGGACCATCAGCACCGCGAGGCGACATCTCCGCCAATGCCGGTCGCACTGCCGGCAGATCTGGCGCGCACCACGGCCCTGTCCTGCACCACAGTCATTGAACAAGCGCCGGACGGTATGGCGACATGGCGCTATCGCCTGCCGCCCGGCGCGCACGCGGCCGGTCTAGATCCTGACACGGGTGGCGGACAGTTCTGGATCGTGCTGTCCGGTTCCGCGTCAGCGGGTGGGGCGGCGTTCTTGCCGCCGAATTCCTGTGTTTTCGTCGGTCCCAACGATGGGGTGCTGACAGTGATTGCGGGGAAGGGGGGCGCCGAGGCGTTGTGCCTGCAGTTTCCGGTTTTGGCGCGCCACTAAGCCTGCGTTAGCTGCAGGCGGCGATATCTTCGTAGGCGTCCTTCGAGTTCGATTGGCGTTCGGTTTCGTTATGACGGGTGCGGGCGGCAGCTTCTGCGGCTACCTCCCGCTCAATCTCCTTAAGTCGTTTCGAAATGGCAGTAAAATCATCAGCAACCGGGGACATGCACGGCTCCATGGCTGTGGACCGCTATGGTTGCGCCCGAACCGATTGCGAAACGGTTAATCCAACCAGAGCACCTGATCCATGCGAGTGGCGCCTGACGCGATCATCGCCAGGCGGTCGAACCCCAGCGCAATTCCGGCAGACGGCGGCATGCCAAATGCAAGTGCGGCGAGGAAATCCTCGTCCAGCGACCAATCTGACCCGCCGATCGCGTGACGACGCGCGCGATCCGCTTCGAACCGAGCGCGCTGCTCGACAGCATCGGTAAGCTCGACGAAAGCATTGGCCAATTCGATGCCACAGACGAACAGCTCGAACCTCTCAGCCACGCGCGGATCGCGCGGATCGCGGCGAGCCAGGGCCGCTTGCGCCGCTGGCCAATGCGTCAGGAACGTCGGGTGCGTCCGCCCCAGATTGGGTTCGATCCGTTCGAGCAGCAGGCGGAAGAACAGGTCTTCCCAGGTCTCGCCGTCCCGCAGCGTAACCGCCGCATCTGCTGCAAGACCCGATGCATCCTCTGCTGCGCGCAGCACGTCGACGCCGGCATAGCGGGAGAACGCCTCCGCCACCGTTAAACGCTCGATCCGCGAGAGGTCAGTGGTGACGCCGCGGCAATTGACGACGGGTGACAACACGGCGCGCAGATAGTCGGCGGTTTCGTTGATCAGTGAGTCGATATCGGCCCCGGGACGATACCATTCCAGCATAGTGAACTCAGGAGCATGCAGGTCGCTCCCTTCGCCATTCCGCCAGACACGGGCAAGCTGGAAGATCGGACCAGACCCGGCGACCAGCAACTTCTTCATGGCGAACTCGGGGCTGGTATGCAGCCAGAGCGTCTGGCGAGCGTTATCCGGCGTCTCGCGTTCGGTCCGGAAGGCGCGCAGGTGGACTTCCTCGCCCGGTGCGGTGACGGCGTACGGTGTGTCCACTTCCGTATAGCCGCGCCCGCCGAAGAACGCGCGCGTAGCCCTGGTCAGCAGTCCGCGCCGGCGCAGGAACGGCAAGCGCGCAGCCAGACTGTCAGGATGCCAGGCAGGTTGCATCTATCAACGTTACGTTAGAACCGATGCTGCCGTCGCGTTGCCATCATTGCGCCACGCCATCACCTTTCTCGATACCGAATTCAGCACGGTCAAGAAGAAAGGGCATGTTCGATGGGCCTTATTCTGCTGATCCTGATCATCGTGCTGCTGTTTGGTGGCGGTGGGTATTACGGTTACCGCTCCGGTTACTATGGCGGCCGCCATTATGGCGGCGGGCTGGGATTGGTGCTGCTGATCGTCATTATCTTCCTGCTGTTCGGCGGTGGCGGCTACTGGCACTACTGACCGCCACTGGCCGGTGCCTATCGGCTGGCAGGTCCCGGTCCGCGCGCCACTCCAGCAAAGTCGCCGCGCCCAGGCCGCCGCATCACGACGTATCCCGCCATTTCGAGATACCGGACCAGGTGATCGGCGGTTATTCGAGCCGCGATTTCATCGGCGTTGCGAAACTGCTTTCGGCCATCGAAGGTCAATGCGAAGGCAAGTGCCTGACGCAGGTCGTCGGGGTCGGCGGGAGAGAGGGCGGGTTGTTCAGGCATGCGGGGGACCGTAGCGCACCCGCGAGAACCAATCAAGAACATCTGCGCGACCAGGGCCAGGCCGGAGCGCCCCGTTGACGATCGGTGCGCCCTCGGCCTGGCCGTGCGTTACGCCAGTTGGATATCCGAAACCATATGCGTGCCCTTGGTTTCCGGGCTGAACAGCATCGCGACGAAGACCGAGACGGCGGCGACCGTCGTGCCGATCATCATCGGAATTGCGAAGCCCATTTGCCAGCTAGTGGCGAAGTACGCGAGCACCGGTCCCACAAGCCCGCCGAAGATCGCTCCCTGATGATAGCAGAAACCGGTGGCGGTCGCCCTCACCTCGGTCGGGAAGCGCTCCGAGAGATAATGCGGCCATTGCGTGTGCATGCCGCCGCCACCGAACCAGCCCTGCAAGGTGAAGAATATGACGATCATCGTGTAGTCGGTGGTCAGCAGATACATCGGCGCGATCGGGATCGTCATCAGGGCGGTGATCATGAGTGTCGGTCGGCGGCCAAAGCGATCGGCGACGGCACCCCAGAGAATCGCCGAGAGGAAGAACATCAGGCTCTGCAGCATGATCGGTAGTGCGACTGCCGCAGTCGGAAGCCCAAGGTCCTTCTGCAGGTAGGACGGGAACATGCCGCCGACCGAATAGCCGACTACAAACGCACTGGCCATCATCCAGCACGCCGTCAACGTATTGCCGAGCACGTTGCGCTTAAAGATGCTGAACAGCGGCGCACGGAACTCGCGGTTCTCAGCGCGCTGCTTGCGCCGATTCTCAATCCAGACCTGCGGCTCTTTGACGTATATGCGGATGTAGACGATCAGCAGGGCGGGCAGCACGCCGATCAACAACAGGCCGCGCCAGCCGATCGAATCATACAGCAACGCATAGGCGGCGCTGGAAAGCAGCGCTCCGAGGCCCCAGGAGCCCTGCAGTACCGAGCCCATGAAACCACGTGAGCGTTGTGGCCAAGTCTCCATCGCCAGCGCCGCACCGGCGGGCCATTCAGCGCCCATACCGATTCCCAAGGCCGTGCGGAAAAGCAGCAGCAACCAGAAGCTTGGCGCAAGGCCGGCCAACATGTTGCAAGCCGAGAACCATGCGATCGAGATCATCAGCGGCTTCTTGCGGCCGATCCTGTCAGCAAGCCAGCCGGAGGCAGTGGCGCCAACCAGCCGCATCCACAGCGTCAGTGTAAAGACAATGGCGACCTCAGTCAGCGGCACGCCGAAGTCCTTGGAGATCGGCACCATTAACAGCAGGAAAATGGTAAAGTCGAAGGCATCGAGGGTCCATCCGAGCCACGCGGCGACCCACGCGAGCCATTGATCCTTCGTTGGTTCTTTCCACCATGGAATGGGGGCTGTGTTGGCAGCGGCTGCTGACATGAAGATTCTCCCGTCTTAATTTTTAGATAGTTCGGGCACAGTCCAGGCTGTGCGCCAACCTGCGATGACACACGGCGGGGCGGGACTTTGCACCGCATCCCGCTGTCGCTGCATACTCCAATCCATGAACGGGTAGTTCTTCAGATAGCGGTGATGTTGGGTCGCCCAGACACCTGCCTGCCGCGGCTTGGCAGAGATCCCGGCGGCAACCCCGCTAACGGATCACATGATTCGCCTTGTTCAAGAGATTGAATGAAGTGAAACAGTTGGTGCGAGGCGTTGCCACTTCCAAATAGCCCAAGGAAATACCCGACGATTGCGCGACACTCGCGCCACTGACGAAAAGCACCCAGCGAATATTGACTTGAATGGACCGAACACTAAAGACAGTCGATGACCTGATCGCCGCCGGCTACGTGCAGCCTGGGCAACGTGCAGCTATTGATTCGGTAAGCCAGCGTTATGCAGTCGCGGTTTCGCCCGCGATCCGTGCGCTGATTGGCCAGAGCGACGATCCGATCGGCTTGCAGTTCATACCGGACGCGGCGGAATTGCTTACTGCCTCGCATGAGAAGGCCGACCCGATCGGTGATGACGCCCTATCGCCGATCAAGGGTGTGGTGCACCGCTATCCGGACCGCGCCCTGCTGAAGCCGCTCCTTACCTGCCCCGTGTATTGCCGCTTCTGTTTCCGTCGCGAACGCGTCGGCCCAGATGGTGGCCTGTTGAGCGAAGCTGAACTGCAGGCCGCCTATGCGTGGGTCGCCGCCCGACCCGCGATCCGTGAAGTCATTCTCACCGGCGGTGATCCGCTGATGCTGTCGGCAAGACGGCTCACGTCGATCGTCGGCGCGCTGTCGGCAATTCCGCACATCGATATTCTGCGCGTGCACACACGCGTGCCAGCGGCGGATCCGGCCCGGATCACCGATGCGCTCGCCGACGCGCTCCAGACGCCGAAGTCGATGTGGGTCGTACTGCACGCCAACCACCCACGCGAGCTGACGCGCGAGGCAATTACCGCGCTTCGACGGATCCAGGTGCGCGGGGTGCCGGTCCTTGGTCAATCGGTGCTATTGCGCGGCGTCAACGACGATGCGGCAACGCTGGAGGCCCTGTTTCGCGCGATGCTGGCTGCCCGTGTCAAGCCGTACTATCTGCATCAGCTGGATCCCGCACCCGGCACGGCCCGTTTCCACGTACCGATCGACGAAGGCCGGCGGTTGCTTGCGCAGCTCCGAGGCCGCGTAACCGGCCTTGCCTGGCCGACTTATGTGCTCGACATCCCCGGCGGGCACGGCAAGGTGCCGATCGGCCCGGACTACCTGGAACGTGATGACCGGGTGCGCGATCCGCGCGGCGACACTCACAAGCTGCAGCACCCCGACTGAGCCGAGGGCTAGCCAGCTTGCCCACTTCCCTGCCCCCGGTTTAGAAGCCGGCAACTCCCAGGCAACCCACAGGCTATTGCCATGAAGCAACAGGCGAACCTGATCCGTGCCGGACAGGTCATCGAGCACGACGGCCGACGCTGGACCGTTCTCAAGCAACAGATCATCACCCCGGGAAAGGGTGGTGCCTTCATTCAGGTTGAAATGCGCGACCTCAAGTCCGGCAACAAGACCAACGAGCGCTGGCGCACTGCCGACACCGTGGAACGCCTGATGACCGAGGAGAAGGAGTTCTCCTACTCCTACACCGACGGCAACAATCTCGTTCTGATGGATGCGGAAACCTACGAAGAGGCCCACATCCCTCGCGACCTGTTGGGCGATACGGCACCGTTCCTGCAGGACAACATGCAGGTGACCGTTGATCTGGTCGAGGGCGAACCGGTGGGCATACACCTGCCGCCGACAGTCGTGCTGGAAGTGGTCGAAGCCGATCCGGTGGTGAAGGGCCAGACCGCCGCGTCTTCGTATAAGCCGGCGAAATTGTCCAATGGCGTTAAGACTTCGGTGCCCCCGTTCATCGAGACCGGAGAGAAGATCGTCGTGAAAACCGAGGACGGCAGCTACGTGGAGCGCGCCAAGAGCTGATCGGCAGTCCATCTGTGGCCATTCGTCTCTCCCCTCACCTCACGGTGATGGCCAACGCGGCACAGAAGGCGTCGAAAAGACTGTTGCGCGACTTCAACGAGGTCGAGCAATTACAGGTCTCGGTCAAGGGCCCGTCCGATTTCGTCTCCCAGGCGGACATGCGCGCCGAACAGACGCTGCGCGAAGAACTCAACAAGGCAAGACCGGGCTACGCCTTTCTGATGGAGGAGTCCGGGGCGTCGGGCTCGGAGAACTGGACGTGGCGCTGGGTCGTCGATCCGCTCGATGGTACGTCGAACTTCCTGCACGGCATCCCGCATTGGGCGATCAGCATCGGTCTTGAAAGGCGACTGCCGGATGGCGGCAGCGAGCTTGCGGCCGGCGTGATCTATGCTCCCGCCGTGGATGAGCTGTTCTGGGCCGAGAAAGGCGCCGGGGCCTTCGTCAACGAGCGCCGCCTGCGGGTCTCCGCCCGCCGGGACTTGAGCGACGCCCTGTTCGCCACCGGGATCCCCTTCGCCGCCGTCTCGGCGCCGCGTCGCCTGGCCTTCGCCCGCACCCTCTCGCTGCTGATGCCAAGGGTCGCCGGCATTCGCCGGTTCGGCGCCGCGGCCCTGGACCTCGCCTGGGTCGCAGCCGGCCGATACGATGGCTACTGGGAACTGGGATTGAAACGCTGGGACCTCGCGGCAGGGGCCTTGCTGGTGCGCGAGGCTGGCGGTTTCGTCACCGATCCCAGCGGGCAGGATCCTCGCGATACCGGCGACGTGGTCGCCGCCAATCCCCATCTGCATCCTGTGCTTCGCGAGGCGGTCAGCGACGGCATCGCCCGAAGTCATGCCGGCACGTAAACGGAAAGGCGGCCTCTCCCGCTGTCACGCAGGGCAATTCCGCGTTATTCTGGTGTCATGCGACAATTTTGCCTCGCGTTGACGGCACTGCTGGGCGCGGCCGCACCTGTGGTCGCACAGGTGACCGTCGACTTGCACGCATTGGATGCATTGCCCGGGGCCAAACCGGCGCCAACCGAGCGGCATCGCGCTGCACCGAAGCCGCCTCGCCCTGTCGCCACGACGAAGCCCAGGCAGCCGGCGCCGGCCCAGCCCGCAGAGCAGACGCCAGCGCCAGCAGCCCCGACCGTCGCGGCTGCGCAACCTGCGGCGCCTGCGCCACCGCCGGCCACCTTGCCCACCACGGCACCGCCAACGATCGCGCTGGCTCCCCCTGCGCCACCGCAAGCCACCGAACCCGCAGTGCCACCGCCACCACCTCCGCCGATCTCCGATACCTCGGCCGCAGCCGCGACGAGCACGGGCACTGGGTTGCGGGTGACCTTTGGAGCCGGCCAGGCCGACCTCAGCCCGTCCAGTGCAGCCGCCATAAAGCAGCTGGTCGCGTCAGCGCCGCCCGGCCCGAACACCAGCTTCAATATCGCGGGATACGCCGCTGGTACGGCGGAAGATCCGTCGACCGCCCGCCGGCTGTCGTTGTCGCGCGCCCTGGCGGTGCGCAGCGCGCTTATGGCAGACGGCGTCAGCTCCACTCGCATCTATGTGCGCGCTCTAGGCGCCGCGTCTGGTGACGAACCACCGGATCGTGTGGATCTGGCTGTGCTTGGGGGTAACGCATCGGCTTCGGACGCCGCTGCCAAGAGCCAAACTCAGTGACCCGCCCGAATGTCTATCTGATCCGGATGGCAGTCTTCCTGGCCGCGGTGCTGGTTGTCGCTGCTTTGCTGTCGCCCTCACTGTTGCTGGCATACGGCAACAATCCGATCCTGAACAGTCTGATTTTATTGGTCTTATTGGTTGGAATCGGCTGGAATTTACGGCAGGTGCTGCGGCTCAGCGGCGAGGTGACGTGGGTGGAGACCTACCAGACGGCCCGCCCGCGGCTTTCGTCGCTGCCCGCGCCCAGGCTCCTGGCACCGATGGCCAGCATGCTGGCGGCACGCGAAGCGCACAGCCGTAGCGACCAAATGCGCTTCACACTATCTGCCTCGGCCATGCGCAGCCTGCTTGATGGCATCGCCTCGCGACTGGACGAAAGCCGCGAGCTGTCGCGCTATATGACCGGACTGCTGATCTTTCTCGGCCTGCTCGGCACATTCTGGGGCCTGCTGAAGACGGTCGGCGCGGTGTCCGATGTGATCGGCTCGATGTCGGTCGGCTCCGGCGACCTCAACGCGCTGTTCGAGCAGCTCAAGTCGGGGCTCGCCAAGCCGCTCGCCGGCATGGGCACTGCGTTCTCGGCATCGATGTTCGGCCTGTCGGGAGCGCTGGTGCTGGGGTTCCTGGATCTTACTGCCGGCCAGGCGCAGAACCGGTTCTTCAATGAACTCGAGGAGTGGCTGGCCAGCCTGACGCGGCTCTCCTCGGGCGTGCTGGCCGAGGGCGAAGGGTCGATCCCGGTCTATGTCCAGGCGCTGCTTGAGCAGACGGCCGAGAACATGGAGAACCTGCAGCGCATCCTGCAGAGGGGAGAGGACAGCCGTGGCCAGGCCAATCAGGCGGTGCTCGCGCTGACCGAGCATATCGCAACCCTGACGGATTCGACCCGCACCAGCCAGCAACTCATGCTGCGCATCGCGGAAGCGCAGGCAGCGATTGGTCCGGCGCTGCAGCGGCTCACCGAGCCACGGCGCGATGGCTTCGAGGAGGCTGCGCGCAGTCATCTGCGCAATATCGAGCTGTACCTCCAGCGCCTGCTGACCGATGCCGAGCAGGGGCGAGCCCAGAGCACGGCGGAGCTGCGCAACGACCTTCGCATCCTCACCCGCACCGTGGCCGCACTCGCGGAGGATCAGCGATGAGGGGTGACACCATGGCTGGGGCGCGCGCATGGCGCTGACCGTACGCCGCCGCGGCGACAACGGACTTTCGGCCTGGCCTGGCTACGTGGACGCTCTGTCCACGCTGCTCATGGTCATCATCTTCGTGCTGCTGGTATTCGTGCTCGCCCAGGGCTTCCTCTCGGTCGTGCTGACCGGCCGGGACAAGCAGCTCGACCGGGTGAATCGGCAGCTGGCGGAGGTCAGCGACATGCTGTCCCTGGAGCGTGGCCGCAGCGCCGATCTGCAGCAATCGATCGCCGCGCTCAACAATGAACTGTCGGCAGCCAGTGCTGCGCGCGCCTCGCTCTCGCAACAGCTTGCAGCGCTCAAGGCCCAGGCCGAGAGTACCGCTGCTGATCGCGATACCCTGCGAGCCGACCGCGATCGCCTGGCACAGCAGCTCACCGATGCGGCGCTGCAGGCCCAATCGAGCGCGGCACGATCAGAGCAGCTGCAAAAGCAGCTGACAGCGGCCAACCAAAGCACCGACGCCGCCAAGCAGGAGACCGCGACAGTCGCCACCCAGCTCGCTGACACACGACGCCAGTTGGCGACCAGCGTGCAGCAGGCCCAGGCGGTGGCGACGCAGGCTGCCGCGCTGCAACGGCAACTGGACGACACCAACAGCAAGCTTGATGCCGCGAACAAGGCCAGCCAGGCACTCAACGCGCAACTCGCAGACCGCCAGGGGCAACTCGCCGAAATGCAGCGGCAGATGGCAGAGCTCGACAAGACGGTCCGCGCCGACAAGGAGACGATCGAGACCAAACTGTCCGATCTTGCCAAACTGGCGGAACAGAGCCGCGCGCTGCTGGCACTGCGCGATGAACTGGAAAAGCAGACGCAGGACGCCGCCGCCCGTGCCATGACCGACGAGCAGCGGCGCGCCGCCGTGGAAGCGCAACTTGGGGACGAAAAGCGGCTCGGTGATTCAGCCCGGGCGCAGGTCGCCCTGCTCAATCGGCAGGTGGATGAGCTGAAGGCCCAGCTCACGTCGGTCGCCAAGGCGCTGGACCTGGCCAAGAACCAAGGAGCACAGAAGGACACGCAGATCGCCAATCTCGGACAAAAGCTGAACGTGGCGCTGGCGGCCAAGGTCGAGGAGTTGCAGCGTTATCGCAGCGAATTCTTTGGCAAGCTGCGCGAGCTGCTGGCCAATCGGTCCGGCATTCAGATCGTCGGCGACCGCTTCGTGCTGCAGAGCGAGGTTCTTTTTCCCCTCGGCAGCGCCGACCTGAAGCCAGCAGGGCAGAATGAGATCACCGCGCTCGCTGTCACTATCAAGGACATCGCGGCAGAGATCCCGCCCGACATCCATTGGGTGCTGCGCGTCGATGGTCACACCGACAAGCAACCGATCAAGTCGGGTCAGTTCCCATCGAATTGGGAGCTTTCCATGGCGCGCGCCATCACCGTGGTGAGGCTGCTGATCGCCGATGGCGTTCCGGCCGACCATCTCGCCGCCACCGGATTTGCCGATAACCAGCCGCTGGATCCCGCTGACACACCAGATGCCTACGCGAAGAACCGCCGCATCGAGCTGCGGCTGACGGATCGGTAGCCTGCTGCGAGCCGGCGTGGACGCGTAGTCGCTGTGTCACTCAGCCTGCTCAGCCGCCCGGTTAGCCTGCAGCGTCATCCGGTAGAGGTGCAGCCAGATGTTCGAACCCGGGGGCATAACGAAAGCCCTCGCTGGTGACGGCCTGTTCGGGAACTACCTGCGGCACGCTGGGTGGGTTCGGGTCGCATACGCCAAGTTCGTGGTAGCGCGCCACCCTGATCTCCTGCGCGCGCTTGGCAATGAAGGTAAAGTCGTCGACCACACTCGGCATGCTCGCGCTCCCGGTTTGCCTGAAAGTACGCGAACTGCGTTGCAATTTGCCTAACGCTCGCTTGGTCTTGGCGCGCCGAGACACATGAGTTTCCTGCGAAATCGTGAACAAGGTGGCGGCGGTTGGTACAGCAACGCCATCGGCAAATTCCGTGCGGAACCATCAGCAGGACCACGCCGCTGTGACGAACACCCTGGCGCTGACCAATTGCCAGGCCGGGGCGGTAGCGGCGATTGTACCAGTTATTGACTATGCATAAGTATCTACGTGAAGCCTGTGACGGATTTCCGCCACACGCATGATCTGGTGGACGTCATGTCCACGATGCCCTGCTCATGGTGTCAGTGTGTGGCGATCTTCATCGAAGAACTGCCGTGGCTTTGTGAAGGCTGACAATCCCCGGGTAATGAGCGAGGCGCTGTGCGCATGGCGAAGGGCGTGACTGAACGGAGCACGGCACGGTAGGCATGGTTGCTGATCCCTGCCGGAGAACCGGGCCACGCCTGAACGCCCGCCGGTCCCCGAGCCTTCACGACGCCGCGTTCGGCTTTGCGCGTGCATTCAGCCATGACGTCATGCATATTACGCGCTCAAAATGGCGGCTGTGCGTAATTTGCGGACGAGCGGAGCACGCGTTTGACTGGCCGGCTTGCACGGATCGTTGGCAGCGTTCTGATGCTGCACGCGTCGCTTCCCGCGATGCTGTATGCCCAGCCGGCGCCAGCAACGCCCTCGGTCCCGGCTGAGTCCGCGCAGACCTTCAATACCGAGCAGCTCGACGCCTTGCTGGCGCCGATCGCGCTATATCCCGATCCGCTGCTGACGCAGACCCTGATGGCATCAACCTTCCCGTTGCAGATCGTCGAGGCAGCCCGGTGGCTCGAGAAGCCGGAAAGCAAGGGGCTCTCCGGCGATGCGCTGACCAAGGCACTGGAGCCTTTGCCATGGGACCCCAGCGTGAAGTCCCTGGTGCCATTCCCGCAGGTGCTGTCGATGATGAACGAAAATCTCGACTGGACGCAGCAGCTTGGCTACGCCGTCGCCGATCAGCAGACGGCGGTCATGGATTCGGTTCAGCGCCTGCGGCGCCAGGCGCAGTCGAGCGGCAGCCTGCAAACTACCACGCAACAGGTCGTGAGGACCGAAGCACAAACGGTCATCATCGAGCCGGCGCAGCCCAATGTCGTCTATGTACCAAATTACAATCCCAGCACCGTCTATGGCACCTGGCCGTACCCGTCGTATCCGCCGGTGTACTTTCCGCCGCCGGCCGCCTACTACCCGCTCGGTGGCGCACTCGCCTCCGGACTGATGTTCGGCGCCGGGGTGGCAATCACCGCTGGGCTGTGGAACTGGGCCTCGCCCTCGTGGGGCGCGGGCAACATCAATGTCAACGTGAACCGGTTCAACAATATCAACGCCAATCGCGCCGCGATCAGGTCCAGTAATTGGCAGGCAAATCGGGCAGGCGGCAGGCCGGCCGGTCTGCAACGGCCGCCCGGCGGCCCGGTCGGGCTGCCGGCCCGCGGCAACGGCTTGCCGGCTGGCGCGATCGGCCGCAACCAGGTCTCGGTGCCGGGCAACGCGGTTCGCCCGCCGGCGCGCGGCGGCAACCTTGGTCAGGGTGGCGCCGGCGGCGGTCTCTCGCGGCCCGGTGCCGGCGCAGGTGGTGGACTGTCTCGCCCTGGTGGCGGTGCGGGAGCAGGTGGCGGGTTTTCCCGCCCCGGCGGCGGCGGTTTCGGCCAAGGCGGCGGTGCAGCGGGCAGGCCAGGGTTTGGCCAGCCAGGCCAAGGTAATCGCCCTGACTTCAACCGCCCAAGCACGCTCCCGGCGAGGCAGGGAGGGCAAAGTGCGTTCTCCGGCATGAGGGATGGTCGACAGGCATCGCAATTTGGTCAGCGGGGCTCGCAAAGCCGCTCGTTCGGAGGGCAGCGGCAAGGGGGAGGCAACTTCGCAGCGCGCAGTGGCGGCGCCCGCGGGGGTGGACGCGGTGGCGGCGGCCGGCGATGAGAGGGGGCGCGATGAACATCCGGACTTGGACAGTCCCGCGGGCGTGCTGCGCCGGCTTTGCCATGGCTTCCTGGCTGCTGCTCGGCACGGGAGTCGCATACTCACAGGCGCCGGCGCAGCAGACCTATGCTTCGCCGGAAGATGCCGCCGCCGCGCTCGCCTCGGCCACCCGCACTCACGATGCAGCCGCGCTGCGAGCGATTCTCGGACCCGACAGCGAAAAGCTGCTGTCGACCGGCGATCGCTACGCCGATGCGGAGCAGCAGCGCCGGTTCGCCACCGCCTACGACGAGAAGCATCAGCTTACGAAGAATGGGCCAGATCACGCGGAGTTGGACGTGGGGGCGGACGATTGGCCGCTGCCGATCCCAATAGTGCAGGCCAACGGCCGATGGCACTTCGACACCAGGGCCGGAGCGCAGGAGATCATCGATCGGCGGATCGGGCGCAACGAGCTGGCCGCAATCCGCGTCATGCTGACCTACGTCGAGGCGCAGAAGGACTACTTCGACCTTATGAAGCGGCAGACCGGAACGGGCTTCTACGCACAGCGGCTGATCAGTACTGCCGGCCGTCAGGACGGACTTTACTGGCCTGTCGCCTCAGGCAGTGCTCAGAGTCCGTTCGGGGCCTTGGTAGATCAGGCGCAGGATGAGGGATATCCCGCCCCTGGCGCTCTCGTGGGGGGCAAGCCTACCCCGTATCAAGGCTACTATTTTCGGATCCTGAAGCGGCAGGGACTCAACGCGCCGAGTGGTACGACGAGCTATGTGCAGTCGGGCCGCATGACGAAGGGTTTCGCGCTGATCGCCTGGCCCTCGAGTTACGGCTCTTCAGGGGTCATGTCGTTCACGGTCAACCAGGACGGCGCCGTCTTCCAGAAGGACCTTGGCGCTGATACCGCGCGCGTCGCGGCGGCGATCACGCAGTTCGATCCCGACCTGAGTTGGACCCGCGTCGACGTCACCGAGCAGTAGAAGGGCGAGCGATCTCTTCCCGTCTGCGCCGCAAGGCCTCATCCACCGTTTGCCGCTGCGTGGACGGCGCCTCAGGCATCTCCCCGAGCCTCTCGGCGAGTGCGCGCACCAGGTCGGATCGCGCCACGATGCCGACCAGCTTGCCGTCCCGTACCACCGGCACACGTTTGATGTTGTTGGCATACATCAGGCGCGCAATCTCGCGCGCCGGCATGTCCTCGGTGACAGTCTTCGCACCTGGCGACATGACCGTCTTCACCTTGCGGTGCTGCTCTTGGATGCCGTGCACAAACTCCGGTGCGAGGTCGTGCCCCTCCGCCAGCATGTCAAGCCAGCGCGCCTGACGCTCGGTGTAGCCCTCATGCCAGCGCACCAGATCGCCCTCGCTCAGCATGCCGACGATAGTGCCGGCATCGTCCACCACCGGCATCCCACTGATATGGCGGTGGGCCAATACCTTCACCGCATCCAACAATGACATCTCCGGATGTGCCACTGCCACGTCACGCGTCATCAGGTCTGCCGCTGTGTAGATGGCTTCTTCAAGCATGCTTCATCCCCATTGTCCCGTCTGAGTGGCCATGAGCGCCCTCCCGGCGGCCAATAGCACAAATCCAGGCCATGCACCTTTGATTGAGATCAATCGGCAGATAGGATCATCTCCCGGCGAACCCGGAGAAGCCGATGACTCAGTTCCGCCTGCTGCCACTGCTGATGCTCGCTGCTTGCCTGTCACAGCCTGCGTCTGCGCAGATCAACCCGTTCCGCGGGACCCGTGCGACCCCCCTGACCGCTGACGACATTGCCGCGCTCACCGATGCCACAAATCGCCTGCTGGATCGACCCGGGCTCGCGGCCGGAGCCAAGGAGACCTGGACCAACCCGAAGTCGGGTGCCAACGGCACGGTCACGGCTGGAAACGCCACGAAGAGAAGGGGCTTGGCGTGCCGGACGATGCGTTACGACGTAACGGTCCCCGGCCCACGTTCAGAGCGAAACCGCACTCTGACATGGTGCAAAACACAGGACGGCTGGAAACTTGGCTCCTAGCTACTGCACGGTTTCGACCCGGAGTACATGCGAACACCATTCGTGTATGTCTAGAAGCGGTCAGGAAGGGCGCTATCTGGCACAAAAATCCCCGTTGTTCAGCGAGCCTGGCGGGTTGCAAAACCTTCCATGAATTTGGTCCACCAATAGATGTATGCTGTCACAATCAGAATAGCTGTAATCGAATAACTAATGATGATTACCTCTACAGTGGGTGGCGTCCGATTGATCGTTGCGGTCAGCAACGCAAGCCCCACGTTTCGCATAGCTCCAGCGACTGCTATCGAATGGCGTACTTGCTGCGAGGCGCCGCCCAGTAGGTGACCGAGCGCCAGCGCTGCCAAAGTGGTGACCGCAGCAGCGGCGATCGGCCGAGGGTGTGTCGCCAATATCGAGTATCGCACGTTCACTATGATACTCACCAGCGCCACGCAGAGGAGAACAACGCCAGCGCGGCCCAGCAACTGCCCGAACCATGGCCCGCGTACGGGTGCAAGTTGTTTTACAATGGCGCCGACACCGAGCGGCAACAGCTGTGCCAGGAGCACTTGCTTTGCAACGGAACCTGCATCGACGACGCCCCGAGTACCAAGAACAGCATTTCCGATGATCACCCATAACGGCAGTGCCGGGACGGCAAGCATCGCAATGACGATTTGCAGAGTTGGAGCAAAGCCAGAATCCGCGCCGGAAGTCAGCGCCCGACGCAATGCGAGCGGCGCCCCTGGGGCAGTTACGATCAGTGCGAGGCCAACTTTCTCAGGTAAATCCAGACCGAAAGCAAAGCTCATAGTGATCCCGACAATCGGCACGATCACCAAGACGCTGGTCAGTCCCCTTATCAGGGACAACGGTGCTCTGAGGCGATCGAGGCACAACCTCGGCGTGATCGTCGTGCCGATCGATGTCATGACTGAGAACACGGTAATAAATGACAAGATGTTGACCAGCCAGAGTGGTACTACCTCGTTCATTTTCCGCATGATCCTATGAATTGATCTGGATCGCCAGGTTATCGGCTGCGTACGCCGGGATCCGCGCTAGCAAGCGTGTGACCTAGGGAACAGACAAATGGTTTTGCCGTGGTTGCCGGAGCCTCCGGTCTTTCCGAACACATGCATCCGCCGCCAGCCTCGGTCCATCTCCACAACGCTCATCGAGGGGGATTGAGTGGACCGATTCGCCTGCCCGAGCCAGCCGTAATGAGGTAGACCACGGCTGCACTGCACACGGCCGCAGTGCGCAGGGGCAGATTACGGCAAGGCTGGGCACCCTCCCGCTTTGATCTGGATCAAGGCAACCTCTCCCGGGTCGGGCTAACCGTCCCGGACATCCGATTGGGAAAGGAAATGTCATGCCCGCGGAGTCGGATTCGAACCTATCGGTCGCCGGTCTTTTTGCTGATCGGGACGCCCGACGGCGGCGCGACCAGGAGGCGGCCGAACAACTCCAGCGGCGCAAGGAAGAAGAGCTGACCACATTCAGGCAGCGGCTCGAGAAATTCCAGTTGACCGACGAGATCATCAAATCCGGCCTTGACCGTATCCGACGGGCCTTCGAGCGCGGTGAGAGCGAGCTGATGTTTGCCTCGTTCCCCTGCGACTTCTGCACCGATGGGGGGCGAGCAGTGATCAATGCCGGTGTGCCGCGGATCAACAGGCCGTCGAAGGAAGAGGCGACCAGGCAGGCAGAGGAACCCGACTGGCTACTGACCATGCCGGCCGGAGTCCGCAAAGTGCACGAGTACTGGAGACAGAACCTGAAGCCGGGTGGGTTCGGTTTCGCCGCACGGGTTATCAGCTATCCTAGCGGCAAGCCAGGCGATATCGGCCTGTTCTTTACCTGGCCGAATAGCGCTTTCGAAGCGTAGGGCAGCATCGTGGCGGGGGAGGTATGTGATGAGCGCAACGAAGAAGGTTAAAAAAGCCGAAACCAGCGACAGCCCGGCGGACGGCAAGCTGAAGGGCAAGTACTACGAACGCGAACTTGCCCGGCTGCATGCGGAGCTGGTCAAGGTGCAGCAATGGGTCGTCCACAAGGGGTTGAAGGTCTGCGTCGTGTTCGAGGGGCGCGATGGTGCCGGCAAAGGTGGTACGATCAAGGCGATCA
>JAMXLO010000148.1 GCA_024280945.1 Acetobacteraceae bacterium | reverse complement strand
CCCAACGAGTTGGTCGCACAACACCCGACCTATATGGATTATGTCCGCATCCTTGCTGAATGCGGCGAATTCGGGACCGACGACATCGAAGGGGAGTTGAACCGGCGCCTTCAGGACACCGACCTGGAGTTGCCCCTCGAGCGGACGCGACCCGATGCCGCATCATCGAGGTGCGCCGGAATGCGGTGCCGGGGGCTATGCCGGCGTGTTGTCGGACGATTTGGAGCGAATTGAGGCCGCGCTGTCCGGGCGCTCGGCGGCACCGCAGTCGTTACCGGCATCAATTCGGCTTCGGGCTTTGCCGAAGTCGCCGCAGCCGAAAATCGCGGAGCTCACAGGCCTACCATTCGTGACCGCGCCGAACAAATTCACGGTGCAGGGGGCCCACGATGCGCTGGTGCAATTGTCCGGCACGCTACGTACGCTTGCGGCGTCACTCTACAAGATCGCCAACGACATCCATCTGATGTCCTGCGGGCCGCGGGCAGGCTTTTGCCGAGCTGCTGATCCCGGAGAATGAGCCACCCGCTTCTTGATCTGAGCCATGTTGGCAGCGGCATCAACGGCGCGAGCGAACTGCCGCGTTGTCAGCGGCAGCATCGGATCACGTCCGGGGAACAGCCAGACCGCCGGCCGGGCGATGCGATACCAGTCGCGCAGCAGCTCCAATAGCTGCGGCGAGAGCATCGCAAAGCGATCCTTGCGGCCCTTGCCTGTCGATCCGCAGCAACAGGCGCTCGGAATTAATGTCCGACACTTTCAGCGCCACCACTTCGGAGACCCGCAGCCCCGCGGCGTAGGCGGTCGCTCAGGGCCGCCTTGTACTTCGGTCCGGGCGCGGCCTGCAGCAACCGCTGCAGCGGTGGGCTCGCTTTGGTCTGGCCGATCGCTGACGCTGCTCTCAGCTTGGACCGACAGCCAGCGTTCCAGAGTCGCCGCAGGCGCTCGATGCTTACCGGCTTCACCAAACAGGCGTCCATGCCAGATGTCAGGCAGCGCTCTTCTTCGCCCTTCATGGCGTTGGCAGTGACTGCAACGATCGGCGTGCGGACGGTGCCGCTCTCACGAGCTTCTTCGTCAGCATCGGGGCGGTAAACCCGTCTCTCACCGCGATCGCAAATGCGATCCGCGTCGGCGATCACCTCTTGCAGAGGCTAGGGTGAGGAGGCGTCGGTCGTGATGACCGGCGGGCACCAGGTCCCGGAAGCATTGGCGAGAAGCGCAGCGCGTGAACCGCCGTCATGACGCCGTCTGCAACGACAACCCGCACCGAGATCGGACTGGTCTACTTCGCTGGCATCGTGCAGGGCCTGCCGCCGGTGACATTTCAGGTATGGATGAGCGCCGCACCCGTAGGGGCACGCGTGCACGCCGACGTTCGTGGCCGTTGTTTGGACCTGCAGTCCGCCCTCCAAGAGCGCATATTCGATGCCAAGCCCGAGCGAGAAGGGGTAGCCCGGCTGCGGATGGAGCACCTATGCCATCACCATCCGGTGCGGTTCATGCACCGAGGCGGTCCAGGCGGCCCAGCGGACCAGGCCGTGGATCGCGTTGCGGCGTTCCGGTTCGTTCCGGCGCCTGTCGAACTCGTAGCTCCCGTCCTGCAGCCTGTTCGGCCACGGGATCAGTGCTTGACCCCGCCCGGAGGAGCTCATTTCGTCGGCTCGGTATCCGTCGACAAGCTCCTGGCCGCCGGCAGTGTATGAGCGAAGGCCGCCGCCGACCTCCACGACCACGGCCCGCTGATCCGCTGCAGCAATCTCGATCTGCTTGCCCGATGGCGCGATCACTGCTTGCCCCGTTTCGTACGCACCCATGATCAAAAGTCCGTCTCCAGAGCGATCATGCGCCCCGCAGCATCGATCAGCGCAAGATGCGAGAACACCTGTGGGAAGTTCCCCAAATGCCGATAGGTCTGTGGATCGAACTCCTCGGCAAAAAGGCCGAGAGGCGAGCCGATCTGCAGCAGCCGCTCCATTAGGTCACGGGCAATGACAACGCCATGGCGCTCGACGCTTGTGCGGGTCATGGTCTTTTCCTGTTTAGCCGCGGCGGACGAGCTCGATCATCGATCTCAACGGTGGCGGTCATGCCGGCCGAAAGGATGATGCCCGACGGCACTTCATCGATATGGATGCGGACCGGGATGCGCTGGGCGAGGCGCACCCAGGTGAAGATGGGGTTGACCGTAGCGACCCCCTGATTGTTGGGCTGCGCGTTCGAAACGGCGATGGCGCGGGCGACGCTGTCGACATGACCGCGTAAGATCTGACTATGGCCCATAAGCTTGATCTTGGCCGGATCGCCCACCTGGATAGGAGCGAGGTAAGTTTCCTCGAAATATCCGTCGACCCAAAATGAGTCGGCATCGACAACCGAGATGGTGCTAACGCCGACATTGACGTAGTCGCCAAGCTGCGCCAGCAGGTTGGTCACGTAGCCATCGACCGGGGAGAGAATGCGCGTGCGTTCGAGATCCACCTGCGCCCGATGGAGCCGGGCTTTGGCTTGCGCGAGATTAGCCTCGGCGCTCGTCCGCTGTGCCTTCAGCGAATCGACTTGCCGCTGCGCCAGATGGAAGTCTTCTTGTGCAGTATGCACCGCGGCCTCCCGCTGATGCAGCTCGGACGTGTACTGTTGGGCATTCTGAACAGTGCCCGTGCCTCGCTCCGCCAAGGTCTCGTAGCGCGCCGCCTGCTGCTGTGCGAACACGAGCATGGCCTTCTGCTGATCCAAACGTGCCTGGCTCGCGCTGATCTGTGCCTGCTGGACAACGATCTGCGCGTCGACAGTCTGCACGCTCGCCTGCGCCTGCTGCACCGCCGCCTCGGCTTGACTGACGGCAATCCGATAGTTGGTCGGATCGATCACCATCAGCAGATCACCTTTATGAACGTATTTATTGTCGACGACAGGCAGCTCGGTGATGCGCCCCGCGACCTCTGGCGCCATCTTGACCACATAGGCGCGCACGGTGGCATCACGCGTCCACGGCGCTCCCATATAGACGCCCCACATCGCCCAACCGAGCAGCCCGGCAAGCGCGACCGCCGCCAGGGTGATCAGGAATGGAGCTGTT
>JAMXLO010000147.1 GCA_024280945.1 Acetobacteraceae bacterium | reverse complement strand
CATGGCGAGGTAAGACACGCGCACCAGCGTATCCGCCAGCGCCTCGAGGTCCGCCGCCGGCCGTCCGCGAAAGCCCTGGAGCAACCGGGCGCCTTTGACCTCGGCGATCATCGCCTGTGCTTCGCGGCGTGTGATGGGGCAGCGTCGCAGGGCCACATCGTTGTAGACCTCGACCATCACGCCGCCACTGCCGAACAGCAGCACCGGGCCCAGTTGCGGGTCGCACGACACGCCAACGATGACTTCGACACCGTCGCCGACCATCTCCTGCACCGACACGCCGACGATGCGAGCCTGCGGCGCATAGCCCTCGGCACTGGCCAGGATCTCCGCGTACGCCGTTTGCACCTGTGCCGCATCGCGCAGGTTCAGCCGAACAACCCCGGCCTCGGTCTTGTGCAGGATATCCGGCGAATCGACCTTCAGAGCCACCGGAAACCCGAGCCGCGTAGCGGCCTCGACGGCGGCCTCCGCGGACCCCACCAGCACCTCGCGCGCACTCCCCACGCCCCACTCTGCCAACAGCCGCTTGCTCTCGGACTCCGAGAGTGTCGCGCGCCCCAGGCCAAGCGCCTGCGCGATGGCCGCATCCTGTGCCGCCGTGCGCAACGGGGCAGAGGCAAAGCCATCGGCCAGGCGACGCTCGCGCCATGTATGATACGCGAGCCGGCTCTGCAGGCCGCGGGCCAGTTTGTCCGGCGTATAGAAGATCGGAATCCGCGCATTCTTGAGCTGTGCCAGGCCAGCTTTGGCGTCGCGGCTTCCAGTCCACAGGAACACCACACCCTTGTCGGTGCGATCCCGCTGGCTGATGACCTGCTGCGCCTGCGCCTCCGCGCCGGCGCTCGCCACGACAAGCGTCCCCATCCGCGGATCGTTGATCATGTTCTCCATGATCTGCGGGAAGGACTCGCTGTTGGCAAAGCCAGTCACGTCGGCAGGGTTAGCGGCCCAGCCGAAGCCCTTCAGGATGCCGTTGATGCCGTCACGCGCCGCATCGCCAAGCGTCGGCAGATCAAGACCGGCCTGACCGCACATATCGGCGGTGAGCGAGCTGATGCCGCCCGAATGCGACACCACCGCGATGCCGGGCACGCCGGGTTTGGGCGTATGCGCCAGAAGGTGCGCGACCTCCAGCAGTTCGTCGTAATCCTGCACCCGGATCACCCCGTATTGCGCGAAGATCGCATCGTACCGCGCATCCGCGCCGGTCAGCGCCGCGGTATGCGATTGTGCAGCCCGCGCCCCAAGTTCCGAACGCCCGATCTTGATCAGCACGATCGGCTTGCCGCGTTCTGCTGCAAGCTTCGCCACTTCCAGAAACTTGTCGGCGCGCTTGAAGCCTTCGACAAACCCGGCAATGACCCGCGTATCCGGATCGTCCAGCAGGTAGCGGGCAAAGTCGGAAAAATCGAGGTCGGCTTCGTTCCCGGTCGAGATGATGTAGCTGAAGCCGATGCCGTTCTCCACTGCGCGCACCAGGAACGGCCCGAACGCCGTCGCGCCGCTTTGGCACACCAGGCCGATCGGCCCGGTCAGACCGCCCGCCCCGCGCGAGGAAGAGGTGGCCCAGATGTCGTGCTTGACATTGGCGAGCCCCAGGCAGTTGGGACCGCTGATCCGCATACCAGAGGCGCGGGCAAACTCCCCCAGTTCCCCTTGCAGATCGCGCCGGTCGTCCACGCCGCGTTCGGCAAACCCCGCCGAGATCACGATTGCCGATCCCGCCCCTTTGCGGTGGCTTTCCTGAAGCACATCGAGCACCTGGTCGTACGGCACTACGATGCCCACCACATCGGGAGCCTCCGGCAGTTCCGTCACGCTCGGATACGACTTCACCCCCATGATGTCGTCGTACCGCGGGTTCACCGCATAAACCCGCACCCGCTCTTGCGCCTTCAGCGCCGCAGCCAGCATCCGCCCGCCATACTGCATCCGCGGCGTCGCACCCACGATCGCAATGGAGCGCGGGTTGAGCATTTTGTGGATCGACGCCATCTGCGGTTCTGACCAGAACTCCATGACACCTCCTGCCGGATGATGCAGGCCCACACCGCAAAACGGCCGACCATCCAGGTCTCGCGCCTAGTATCCCATCGTGACGTCGACTTGCTGCAGAGGCCGTCCGCCCGCCTCGATGCTTCGGATATTCGCCGCGATCTCGGTGACGAGCTGCGCAACGGTCGGCCGACGCGCCACATGCGGCATCACGGTGACTTTCGGGTGCAGCCACAGCGGACTTGTCGGCGGCAGAGGCTCAGGCCACAGCGCATCCAACGCGGCGTATGACAACTGCCCCGAATCGAGCGCGTTGATCAAGTCCTCCTCCACCACGTGTTTGCCGCGCCCGACATTCACCAGCATCGCCCCTCGCGGCATCATGGCAAAGGTGCGCGCGCAGAATATGCCCTCGGTTTCTCTCGTCAGCGGCAACAGGCAGACCGCTATGTCAGTCTGCTGCAGGAACGGCTCAAGTTGGTCGGGGCCATGATAGATCGGCACATCACCTTCATCGCGCTCATGTCGAACCCAGGCCGAGACCTCGAACCCCAGCGACTTCAACACCAGCGCGGGCGCCTTCGCCATCATGCCGAAGCCGAGAAATCCGACACGCCTTTGTTCGGGTCGCACGATCGTTGTGCGGCGCCACTCCCGCCTGGCCTGAGCCGCCTGATACCCTGGCATGTCACGATGCAGACGAAGCACATGCATGACGACGTATTCCGTCATCATGGGATCGCCGCCCGGCGGCTCGACCTTGCACAACGGGGCCTTCGGCAGCTTTGGATGGTTGACGAAGGATTCGACGCCAGCCGAGCGACTGAACATGGCCTGCAAATTTGGCAGCACCGGAAGAGCATCGAAATCGGGATGCATGAACGCAAGGTACTTGATATCCGCCAGGGTGCCGGCTTCAGGCCAGATGCGGATCTCCAGATCAGGAAGCTGCTCCCCGAACGTGTCACGCCACGCCCTGGCGTTGCCGATATATTTGTCGAGATCAACGATGAGCAGCGCCATATCCGGTTCCTGAGCTGTTTCGTGAGAGTGCGACGTGACCGGATCGCCCCGGTCGCATCACTACTTGTAGACGCATCACCACTTGTAGACTTTCTGCAAAGTTCCGCCCATCAGCGCCGCCTTGTCGCTCTCGGACAGGCGCTGTGTGTCGCGGAACGGTGCGACGCCCTGCTCGTAGGTCAGCATGCCGATCGTCCGCGTCCAGTCGGTGCCCCACATGCAGCGATCCAGCCCGAACGCGTCGATGACCCGCAGCACCGGGTCCCAGATATCGTCGTACGGGAACTGTTGGTGCGACATCGTGCAGGCGCCACTGATCTTCACTCTGGCATTCGCGTATCGCGCCAAAGCGAGCAGCTTGGGCAGATCCGCCCAGACATCGGCCGGAACCGGCGGACGAGCGGGTTGCAGCAGGCCGAGATGGTCGATGACGATGACCGTATCGGGGTGTCGCTGGATGTGCGGCAGGCCTTTGTCCAGGATGCCCCAGCAAAGCAGATTGACCGGCAAGCCGTGCCTGCCAGCGGCGGCGAAAGCGCGATGCAGGCCCGGATGGTCGGCATCCATCGGCAGGCCCTCGCGCATGCGGATGCGAATGCCGCGTGCGCCCGGCGTCGCCGCCCAGTTCGCCACCACATCGTCGATCGCCGGATCGGTCGCGTCGACCGGCGTCACGACCCGGAATTTGTCGGGATAGGCGTTGTAGACCTCGATCGCGTAGCTCGGATCGTATTCATAGGCACTGAACGACGACACCATGATCGCGCCGTCCACGCCGACACTGTTCATGGCAGCGACCATTTCCTCGCCCGTGGCGGAATCGAGTCCGTGCGAGGGACTGGCCCACGGCCGGCCGGGATGATTCCGATCGAAGGGATGAACCTGAACGTCGATGATTGGCACGGCCGCCCTCCTGTTTCTGCGACCCATTGTCCATGATCGCGACCGGACTGCACAGAGCACTGAGCGTGGTGACGTCCCACCCATGGCGTGATGTGGCGACGGCATCGTAGGCTCTCCCCTCGCCCCAACGACGTTTCGGCCCCGGAGGGCACATGACCGACACCACCACCCTGCTCGCCCGCCGCAACCGCGCGCTGGGCGCTGGAGCGCCGCTGTTCTACGAACATCCGCTGCACATCGTCCGCGGCGAGGGCTGCTACGTGTATGACGCCGACGGCCGCCGCTACATCGACATGTACAACAACGTGCCCTGCGTCGGTCACGCGAACCCCGTCGTGGTCGAGGCGATGACACGCCAGCAGGCGACGTTGAATGTCCACAGCCGCTACCTGCACGAAGCCGTCGTCGAGTTCTGCGAACGCCTCGCCGCGCTGCACGGCCCGCAGATCGAGAGTGTCATCCTGAGCTGCAGCGGTACCGAGGCGAACGAGGTCGCGCTGCGCATGGCGCGGTTTGCCACCGGCAGGCGCGGCATTCTCTGCACCGACGCGACGTATCACGGCAACAGCGAACTCGTCAGCTCGCTCAGCCGGCTCGGCCAGTCACGCTCGTCGAACCCGTCGGTCCGCGCCTTCCCCTTCCCGGAGAAGTTCCGCCCGATCGCGCCCGGCCTGGGCGAGGACGCGCTGTGCGACGCGTACTTGGAAAAGCTCAACGACGCGATCGCCGAATTGCAAGCATCGGGCGAAGGCGTCGCCGCCATGATCGTCTGCTCGATCCTCGCCAACGAAGGTTTGCCCGACATCCCCGCCGGCTTCATGCCTCGCGCCGCGGCGATGGTGCGTGAGGCGGGCGGGCTGGTGATCGCCGATGAGGTGCAGGCCGGCTACACCCGCACCGGCCATTGGTGGGGTTACGAGGTTACCGGCTTCACCCCCGACATCGTCGTCACCGGCAAGCCAATGGGCAACGGATTGCCGCTCGCCGCCACCGCCGCGAGCCGCGCACTGGTGGAAACCTTCCGCGCCAGGACGCGCTACTTCAACACCTTTGCATCGTCGCCGCTGCAGGCCGCCGTTGGCATGGCTGTGCTGGATGAGATCGAGCAACGCGATCTGCGCAGCAATGTCGCCACGGTCGGCGCCGCACTGAAGGCCGCGCTGACCCAGCGCAAGGGTACCAGCGACACCATTGGCGACGTGCGCGGCCACGGCCTGTTCATCGGCGTCGAGATGGTCAAGCCGGCGAACAACGCGCCCGACTCGGAGCTCGCCACGCGCGTGATCAACCGGCTGAAAGACAGAGGCTTCCTGACCAGCAATGCCGGCGCCTTCGCCAACGTCGTGAAGATACGCCCGCCACTGCCGTTCTCGCAGGCCGATGCGGCCGCATTCCTGCTCGCCTGGGATGCAACGATCGCCGAACTAGTATCCGATCGCAGAGGAGCGTGAGTCGCGTGCGACACACGATCCGCCGCGTGGGCACTAGCGGCATGACCGCAGACGCAGCGCAGGCTTACGCACCGGCCGCGCTGCAGGCGCTTGCCGCGTTCGGCGTCGAGCCGGCCGAACTGCGTTTCGTGCATCTGGGTGAGAACGTCACCTTCCGTGCAACCGATGCACGCGATGGGGCGCGGTTCGTGCTGCGGCTGCATCGCCCCTGGTACCATGACATCGCCGCCCTGCGTTCCGAGCATTTGTGGATCCGCGCCCTGGTGCAGGCCGGCATTGCCGCCCCCGAGCCGCTGCTGACACGGGCGGGCGAGAATTTCGCCCAGGTCGAGATCGCCGCAACCGGCGAGCGCCGCTGGGCCGGCCTGGCGCGTTGGGTAGAAGGCGAACTGCTCGCCGATGTGGTTGCAGCTGAAACCGACAGTGCGGCGAACGCGCGCCACTTTGCGCAGCTTGGCAGCATCATGGCGGCAATGCATGTGCAGGCGACCACCTGGACACCGCCCGCCGGCTTTCAGCGGCACGCGGTCGATGCCGATGGGCTGATGGGGCCGGAACCATTCTGGGGTCCGTTCTGGGACCATCCTGTATTCTCCCGCGCCGAACGCGAGATGCTTCTCGGCGCGCGGGACCGGCTGCACGCGGCACTGGTCCGCTATGGCAAGCCGGCTCGCACGTTCAGCCTGATCCATGCCGACCTGCATCCGCGCAACGTGCTGATCGACGGGGCGCAGGCCGCGGTTATCGACTTCGACGATGCCGGGTTTGGCTGGCACCTCTACGACCTCGCGGTCGCGCTGATCGGCTACCAGGACCATCCCGACTTCGCCACGTTCCGCGACGCGTGTATCGCGGGCTATCGGTCGGTGCGCATGATCTCGGATGACGACCTGACGCTGCTGCCGATGTTCCTGCTGATCCGCGACCTGGCGCAGGTCGGTTGGTTCTATCAGCGTCCGGAACTGCCACGGCTTGCGGCGTTGCCACGACTCAAGCGGCGCATCTGTGCCAAGGCGGCGAATTTCGAGCCGCCGATCTGAGGTCCAACGGGTCGCATTCGAACAAGGTGTCGCCAGGCGAATCCAGCAAATTCACAGTCCGGCTGCCGCGGACAACTTCTGTCAGGCTGGGCATCTTCTCACTGATCTGCGTCACGGCTACAGTCACACTGCCGGGCGACAAGACAAACTTCTGGCGGCCCGCCAATAGAGAGGGAAGGATTTCGTCATGTCTGGATTGCCGGAGCTGCACGGCTACCATGTGCACATCTACTACAACGACGACACGATGCCGATCGCGGCGAAACTGCGCGACTCGCTGGCGGAAAAATTCCCGGTTCGCGTCGGCAAGAACCAGGGCATCGCGGGTCCGCATCCCGTGCCGCAGATGCAGGTCATCTTCAGGACGCCCGCATTCGACAGCGTCGTGCAGTGGTTGATGTTCAACCGCGAAGGCCTGGACATCCTGGTGCATCCTCTCACCAACGACGAGTACGAGGACCACACCAGTCAGGCTCTCTGGCTGGGCACGCCGGTGCCGCTGAAGACCGAGACCCTGCCGCACGGTCCGTATCCCGCCTACCTGCTGCCAGCCGACTGAACCGCCGCTGTTACGATCCGCTGCTCTTGCCTGAAGCGTGGGTATTGCACGGGCGCGCTCCGCGATGGAGGCAGCAGCGGATTGCACCAGGCATTTGTCACCATTGTCGTGGTGCTTGCCTTTAATGTGAGTCACCAGGAATGCCCCACTACCCGTGTTCGAAGATGGGTGTTGGTGGGTACCGTTCACTCGGGCTGCTGCTTATCGGGAATCAGGTTTTCGGTCTCTATGATCGCAGAAGTCGGATATACGTTAACCCGCCACTGGTCTTCAAAGCTGTTGTGGATAAGGCGCGGTAGCTGGCATTCGCTGACAGAAGACGGCGGATGAATCGCAATCTCATCTCCCGTCTTGATACAACCTTCATTGTCGGGTTTCCGGTACTTGCATCGTAACTTCGGATTGTGATTTCTCGCGCGAGTTGAATATCCCAAGATTGAGACTGGCCGCTACGCAGCGGTTTTCAGTCTGAAAACTCTCATGCAGTCCCCACATAGCATAAGGATAGACTAGTCTATCAGAAGCATGAGATTATCGGCCACGCATGAGCTATTACGGGGCGAACAGATAGGCAATGCCACCCTTTACTTGGGTGATTGCCGTGAAACGTTGCCGACACTTTCCGAACTGGATGCGTTAGTTACCGATCCACCATATGGTGTCGGCCTCAGTGGCAAGGTTGCAGTGCAACGGAACGGCCCGGTGTTTTGGCGCAAACGCAAACCCAGCGCGAGTGCGACAGCGCTATACCGGTCTAAGGGTTCGCGCAAAGCGTTGCATACCTGCTAGTTGGACCCAGGGCAGAGCGCTGTCGCAATAAATCTCCAGCGTAGGAACGACCAAGCTCGGATCGTCGAGGGTGCCAGCATTGAGATTGATCATCCCCGGTCGCGCTGTTGGTTCGTCGGCAATGGATGAGCCGCATTCTGGACAAAAATGGCGGAGGATCGGATTACCGCTATCGCCGAGTTTGCTGAATGTCTTGATCGGTCCCTGGATTTGGAGTGCCGTCTTGGGCAGGCGCACCATGATCGCAAACGCACTGCCGGTGTGTTTCTGGCAGTCGGTACAGTGGCACAAACCGACGAACTCCGGTACCGCGTTGGTTGTGTAGCGAACCGCACCACAGAGGCAACCGCCATTCAATTCAGCCATTTGTTCCTCCTGTTTTACCGTTGTCCATTCGATGGCTACAGGTCATCCAGCTTCATACCATCCATCCCCAGCGCGGCTAAACAACACCGACACGATAGACATGATGGTAGCTATCTTGGCGATATCACCGGCGATTCCAGACGCTAACTAAAGTGCCCCAATGTGGTGGTTTCACCCAGGCGGGCAGTTCTTCGGTCAGTCATTCCAATTTGCGGTCCCGTCAACACGCCCGGCCGGACTGTCAATGAAAACACCTGTTGACGATAGCAATACTAACGTCGTAGACTCCCTCCATTTCGCCCGCTGCCAACGGACCGCATCATGTCCCCCATTCCCAACATCCCAGACACCATTGCCCGCCAGATCTACGCCGAACTCTGCCGCTCGCTGCCCCCGCCGCCCGACGGCACCCCGGAAAGCCGCGCCATCCGCGAGCAGCACGCCATGACCAGTGCCGCCCACCTCGTGCCGGAGAACGCCGCCGAGGCGGACGTCGCAGTGCAGGCGGTCTCCGCCCAGTTCCACGCTCGCGATGCACTGCAGGCCGCCTCCTGCTCCGGAGCCGACCCCGAAACCGTCCGCCGCTGCCGTGCCCAGGCCGCCTCCATGATGCGCCAGGCGGACAGTGCCATCCGCACGCTCCTGCGCATGCAGGCCGAACGGCAGAAGGCCGAGGACGCCGCCCGTCCCGCCGCCATGCAGCGCGCCGGCTATTGGTTCCGCTCCGTCTCGCCGCCCGAACCCGCTGCCCCTGCCGAACCGGCGCCAGAGCCAACTGCCCCCGCGGCCGCCGCACCCCGCGCCGCCAGCCCGCCCAGGCTGGAATACGGCGCCATGACCCCGGCCGAGCGCTACGTCACCCTCTATCCCGACCGCGCCGCCGCGGTGCTCGATGCCGGCGGCCTGCCCGTAAGCCTCAGCTTCCCGCCGCCCGACGCCTCGGTGATCACCGAACTGCTCGCCGGCAACAGCCCGTTGGTTCGCGCCTTCCGCCAGGACCGGCCACCACTGGCCGCCTGATCGTGCGACAGCGTCTCGGAAAACACGACAATGAGACGAAGCTGATCCTACACCACCAGGTTCTTCGGCACGTCGCGGAACGGCCGGTCGTTGTCCGTCCGCGGCTCCTTCGGCATGCCAAGCACGCGCTCCGAGATGATGTTGCGCTGAATCTCGTCAGTGCCCCCGGCGATCGACCCGGCCGGCACACTGATGAGAATCTCGGCGATCAGTCCGTCCATCGGCGCATCATCGCCGGCCAGCATGGCATCCGCGCCGGTGATCAGCGTGTGGACCCGTGCCGCCGCCCGAGCCACGTGGCTTCCCACCAGCTTGCCCAGCGATCCCTCCGGCCCCGGCGGCCTGCCCTGCAGCTGTGCGGCCCGCGCCCGTCGCGCGGTCCACTCCGCCGTCTTCGCCAGGATCAGCAGCCTGGCGATCTCCTGCCGCACCACCGGATCGTTGATCCGGCCCGTCGCCTTGGCCCGTTCGACCACCAGATCGGCGCGGCCCGCCCGCTGCGGATACCACTTGTATGGCTCCATCACCGTGGCGTTTTCCGCCCGCTCCTCCTCGTACACGCGCCCTGGCCGGTCCGACGATTTGCCCCAGCGCGAGATGCCGTCCGCGCCGCGCCGCTCGTGCATCAGCGTCGTGGTGGCCACCGCCCAGCCGCGCCCCACCTCACCCACCAGGTTCTCCGGCGGCACCTCGGCATCGGTAAAGAACACCTGGTTGAACGACGCATACCCGTTCATCTGCCGCAGCGGCCGCACCTCCACCCCGGGCTGGTGGATATCGAGCACGAAATACGACAGCCCCTGATGCTTCGGCTTGTCCCAGTCGGTGCGCGCCAGCAGCAGGCCCCAGTCGGCATGATGCGCGCTGGTGGTCCACACCTTCTGCCCGTTGATCACCCAGCGGTTGCCCTTGAATTCCGCCCGCGTCGTCGCCCCCGCCAGGTCGGACCCCGAGCCGGGTTCGCTGAACAACTGGCACCACGTGTCCTCGCCGGTCAGGCTGCGGCGCAGGAACCGCCGCTTCTGATCCTCGCTGCCGTGCGCCAGCAGCGTCGCGGCCGCCAGCCGCCTGATGCCCGTCTTGGCGACGCCGACCGCGCCGATCCGCTGCATCTCCTCCTCGACCGCCATCTCCAGCGCCATCGGCAGCTCGCGGCCGAACCACGGCTTCGGCCAGGACGGCACGCCCCAGCCGCTGTCGATCAGCTTGTTGCGCCACTCCACCAGGCCGTAGTCCGGGTTCCAGTTCGCCTCGAGCCAGGCGCGAACCTCGGCGCGGACAGCAGCTTCAGCAGGCTCGGCCATCATCACCTCCGGAGACAGAAACCAACAGGAGCGAAAAACCATTCCCCCTCCCCTTGCGGGACGGGGTCAGGGGGAGGGGAATCATGCCCCCCACACCTGCATCATCAACTCGCGATGGTAGGTCGGATCACCCAGGAACACCTCGGAGCTCTTCGCCCGCTTGAACCACAGATGCGAGTCATTGTCCCAGGTGAAGCCGATGCCGCCGTGAATCTGGATCGTGTGTATCGCCGTCTGCATATACGCCTCCGCCGCGCACGCCTTCGCCAGCGAAGCGATCGCCGGCAGCTCCGCATCGCCCTCGGCCGCGGCAGATGCCGCGCAATAGGCCGCCGATTTTGCCAGCTCGACGTCCACCAGCATGTCGGCCTGCTTGTGCTTCATCGACTGGAACGAGGCGATCGCGCGCCCGAACTGCACCCGCAGATTGGCGTAATCCAGCGCCGACTGTCGCAGTCGCTCCGCACCGCCCACCATCTCGTTCGCCAGTCCCACCGCGGCCAGCGTCATCGTCCGGGCGAACGGCTCCGCCCCGCCACCTTCCTCGCCCAGCAACTCCGCCTCGACACCGCGGAACTCCAGCCGCGCCTGCTTGCGCGTCGGGTCCAGCACCTTCAGCGCGCGCCGCGTCAGGCCGGGCGCGTTCCCGGACACGGTGAAGAACGACAGCCCCTTCTCGCTGCGTGCCACCACCACGATGAGGTCGGCGGTGTGCCCATCCAAGACGAAGCTCTTCACTCCATCCAGCCGATACCTGCCAGTCGCCCGCATCTCGATGCCATCGGCGTCCCAGCGTCCATTGGGTTCGGTGAAGGCGAGCGTGGCGATCGTCTCGCCGCTGGCAATATCCGGCAGCAGCGCACGCTTCTGCGCCTCGGTTCCCGCCTGCATGATCGCCGTCGCGGCAAGCACGGTGGACGCGAAATACGGAGCGCACAGCAGCGCGCGCCCCATCTCCTCGAGCACGATACCAAGCTCCACCGGGCCGAAGCCCTGTCCGCCATAGGCCTCCGGGATGTGCACCGCGGTCAGTCCAAGCTGCTGGTTCAGTTCGCGCCAGCTCTCGCGCTCCCAGCCGGCCTCAGTCTCCATCAGCCGACGCACCACGGAAGGCGGCGATTTCTCCTCCAGGAACCGCCGCAGCACGGAGCGGAACTCTTCCTGCTCCTGGGTGTTGCTGAACTGCATTGCGGTTCCTCCTTGCCGACGTTGACACTGGCCGCGCCCGGCCCCGCTAATAACGCATGAACTACCTGACCCCAACCTCGTCCGATCCCGTCGCGCGCGCCTGCGCACTCGGCCCCGCCATCGCGGCCGCCGCCGACGAGATCGAGCGCACCCAGCGCATCCCGGAGCCGCTGCTGTCGCAGATGCATCAGGCCAGGATCTGCCGCATGCTGCTGCCGCGCTCGGTTGACGGCGATGAAATCGAGCCCTGGGTCTATCTGCGGGCGCTCCAGGAAATCAGCCGGCACGATGGCTCGGTGGGCTGGAACGTGTTCGTGGCCAACAGCGCGGCGCTGATAGGCCCATTCCTGCCGCCGGACTCGGCGCGCACGATTTTTGGCGATCCGCGCGCCGTTGTCGCCTGGGGGCCACCGAACGCATCGAAAGCGCAGGCCGTCCCCGGCGGCTATCGCGTCACCGGCCAGTGGCAGTTCGCCTCCGGCTGCCGCCAGGCGACCTGGATGGGCGCGCATTGCCAGGTGCATGAGCCGGACGGCTCGCTGCGCCTGAATGCCACAGGCAAGCCCATCGTGCGCACGCTGCTGTTCCCGGTCGAGCAGGCAACTCTGATCGACGGATCCTGGGAGGTGATCGGCATGCGGGGCACCATGTCGGGTGCCTACCGGCTCGACGATGTCTTCGTCCCAGAGGCGTTCAGCAGCACGCGCGAAGACCCGACGCTCCGCCGCGAGCCGGGACGCCTGTACGCGTTTCCCATGCAGGGTATCTACGCAGTCGGTGTCGCCGGCGTGGCGTTGGGCATCGCCCGGGCGATGCTCGACGCCTTTATCGACCTGGCGACCCGCAAGACTCCCCGCAACCTCGGCCGATTGGCCGAGAATTCGGTGATTCAAGCCAACGTCGCCCAGTTGGAGGCACGGTATGGCGCGGCACATGCTTACCTGACCGACACGCTGACCAGCATCTGGTCGGCCGACGACAGCTGGGTGATCGACGTACCGTCACGCGCGCGCGTCCGGTTGGCCTGCTGCTTCGCGATCCAGGCGGCCGAAGCCGTAGCGGACTACACCTACAAGGCGGCTGGGACCGACGCGATCTTCCTTGGCACGGCATTCGAGCGACGGTTCCGCGACATGCACACGCTGTCGCAGCAGATGCAGTCGCGAGCCTCGCATTTCGAGTCGGTCGGCCAAATCCTGCTCGGGATCGAGCCACCTGGAAGTTTCTTCTAGTGTGGCGGTTCCGAAGTCCGCCGCTTTGTGGATCAGCCGCCGTAGCGGACTTCGGAACCAGAAACCACACCAGAATCAATGGTGTGCTAGTGTCCTTATCGATTCGGAAGTCCACACCCAGCGGATCCACGCTGTGACGGACCTCCGAATCGGGACACTAGCCCGAGACCGCTGGCGACCCCTCATCGCTGCTGATAAACGCCCGGGCATGGACGCCATCACAGCCAACCTGGCACTCACGGCCAGGCGCGGTTCCACCCGCGCCCTGCTGACCCGGCTGTGGCATGAGCATATCAGCCACCATAAAGCACGCCTCCTGCTGATCCTGGTCCTGACAGGGATCATGGCCGGAACCACCGCGCTCTACCCGGTGGTGATTGACCATGCATTCCAAATGTTCACCAATCGCGACCGACGCATCCTGTATCAGATTCCAGCCCTGGTCGTTGCCGTCACCTCGATCAAAGCCGCGGCGCAGTATTTTCAGAACGTGCAGGTGCAGCAGGTCGTGCTGCTGGTGATTCGCGAGCTGCAAGGCCGGATGTTCTCGCACCTCACGCGGGCCGACCTGGCACGGCTGGAGCGCGAGGCGCCGGCACAGCTTGCCGCGCGCTTCACCACCGATGCGACCATCATCCGCGATGCGCTGACCCGTGCAGTGAACGGCATCGCCGATGCCGTAACAGTGGCAGGGCTGATCGCCTCGATGCTGTACCTCGATTGGCTGCTCAGCCTCATCGCCGCGGCCTTGTATCCGCTCGCGGCGATGCCGATCCAAAAGATCGGACGGCGCATCCGTCGCGCATCAGGGGGCATGCAGGAACGCGTGGGCGAGACAGCGGCGATGCTCAACGAGAGTTTCGCGCAGGCCCGCACGGTGCGCGCGTATCGCCTGGAAGCCCCGGAGACCGAGCGGGCGGAAACCGCATTCGAACAGCTCTATCGCGCCCTGATGCGCATGGCCAAGGGGCGCGCGCGCATCGATCCCGTGCTGGAAGTGCTGGGTGGCGCTGCGGTAGCCGCAGTCATCGGCTTCGCCGGTTGGAGAGCTGCGATCAGTTCGCAGACCATCGGCAACTTCACCGGGTTCGTCGCCGCCCTGCTGATTGCGTCGCGTCCGCTGCGGGCGCTGGGATCGCTGAATGCGGCGTTGCAGGAGGGCCTCGCAGGTTTGCTCCGGGTGTTCTCGATAGTGGATGAAACGCCGCGCATCGTGGACGCGCCAGGGGCCACGGCATTGCCAGCGGGACGCGGGCACGTGGCCTTCGATGACGTGCATTTTGTCTATCCGGATGGACGTGTTGCCCTTGCAGGGCTCGATTTCACGGCAGAGCCGGGGACGATGGTCGCGCTGGTCGGTCCATCGGGCGCAGGCAAGTCGACGGCACTAGGCCTCATTCCCCGTCTGCACGACACGACGGCGGGCGCAGTGCGGATTGACGGTGCCGATGTCCGCCAGGTTACGCTGGCCAGCCTTCGCGACTCCATCGCCTATGTCGCGCAGGATGCGCTGCTGTTTGACGACACGGTGGAAGCCAATATCCGCATGGGCCGTCCGTTGGCATCCGACGAGGACGTCGCTGCCGCCGCGGAAGCCGCGGCAGCGGCCGCGTTCATCGCAGCACTGCCGGATGGGTACAGCACACGGGTCGGACCGGGCGGTCAGCGCCTGTCAGGCGGCCAGCGACAACGGGTGGCTCTGGCGCGGGCCCTGCTGCGCAATCCGCGCGTACTCCTGCTCGATGAGGCCACCAGCGCGCTCGACACCGAGAGCGAAGCCGCCATCCAGGCGGCACTGGCACGACTGCGCCAAGGGCGCACCACCATCGTGATCGCCCACCGTCTGTCCACGGTACGTGATGCCGATCTCGTGGTCGTGATGCAGGAAGGAAAGGCAGTACAACGCGGCAGTCACGCCGCATTGCTGGATCAGGACGGAGTATATGCCAGACTGGTCCGCAGTCAGGGCCTGGTCGAGCCCGGGCTGGTGCAATAGAGTTTTGTAACATTTCTAGAAATCTGGTTTTCCTGTAACCTGAAAATCGGCGTAGTGGACGACAGGGATGGACGACCACACCTCGACGACCGACCTGGCGCGCCCGAGACCAACCATCGGCACGCATCCGCGTACTGATGCACGACTGTCGCGGCCAAGAGACGGGCAGGCGTCGCATGCCAAGTTGGTGCTGCTGCTGATCATCCTGTTCGCGGTCGCAGGTGGCGCGACTCATTGGTATCTCACCAAGGACGAAGTGAGCACCGACGACGCCTACACCGACGGCCATGCGATCGCCGTCGCCCCACAGGTCTCCGGCACTGTCGTCGCACTGCGTGTTACGGACAATCAGCGCGTGAGGGCCGGCAACGTCCTGCTGGAAATCGATCCCCGCTCCTATGTCGCGGCACGCGACCAGGCGCAGGGCAGCCTGGATGTGGCGGAAGCGCAGCTCGCCAACGCCCGTATCAACCTGGACTGGACCAAGCAGGATTATCCGGCGCGGCTTGCCGCTGCCCGGGCATCGATGGCTTCGGCCGAGGCCACGCATTTCAAGGCGCAGGCCGATCAACGCCGGCAAAGCAACCTGCCGAAGCAGGCCACATCGCAGCAGGACATCGATTCGGCCGAAGCGGCGCTGCGCGCATCCGATGCTCGGATAGCCGAAGCCCAGGCAGCCGTGCGCCGCGCCGAGTTGGTACCGCAGTACATCGGCCAGGCCGAAGCACAGGTGCGTCAGCTCGAAGCACAAGTGGCACTGGCGCGCGCACAACTTGCACAGGCCGAGCTGAATCTCTCCTGGACCAAGGTCGTGGCGCCGCAGGACGGCTGGATAACCAAACGCAATGTCGAGCAGGGCAACTATGTGCAGGCCGGCCAGACGGTTCTCTCCATCGTAACGCCTGACATCTGGATCACTGCCAACTTCAAGGAATCGCAACTGGACCGCATGCGCGCCGGCCAGAAGGTCGATATCTCGGTGGACGCGCATCCGAACCTCAAGCTTACCGGCCATGTCGACAGCCTCCAGCTCGGCTCCGGCTCGCGGTTCACCGCCTTCCCGCCAGAGAACGCCACCGGCAACTTCGTCAAGATCGTGCAGCGCGTTCCGGTCAAGATCCTGATCGACAACGGCCTCGATCCTGCCTTTCCTCTTCCCCTCGGTCTTTCCGTCGTACCCACTGTGCATTTTGTCGATGCCGACCGCAGATAGGACGAAGGAGACACGTGTCTCCTTCGCGTTGCTGCATCCCAGATGAGCGAATGGCAGGATGCCGCGTGGCGGCCACGGGGCAGTGTATGGCTGATCGCTGGCGCAGCCACCCTGGCGCCGTTCATGGAGATCCTGGACACCACCATCATCAACGTCAGCCTGCCGAACATCGCAGGAGCACTTTCGGCGAGCAATGATGAAGCAACCTGGACGCTGACGTCCTATCTCGTGGCGAACGGCATCATTGTCCCAGTTGCGGGTTGGTTGGGGCGGCTGATTGGGCGCAAGCGATATTTCCTGATCTGCATCGCTGCGTTCACCGCGTGCTCGTTCCTGTGCGGCATGGCGACGAACCTCGAGCAGCTGGTTGTGTTCCGCCTGCTACAAGGGCTGTTCGGCGGCGGACTGCAGCCGTCGCAGCAGTCGGTGATCCTGGATACGTTCGAACCTTCCGATCGGGGCAAGGGATTCTCGCTCGTGGCAATCGCGGTGATCTTTGCGCCGATCGCCGGCCCGGTTCTCGGGGGGTGGATTACCGACAATTACTCCTGGCGCTGGGTCTTCCTGATCAATGTCCCAGTGGGTATTTTCGCTTTCGTTTCCGTGCTGCAGCTGGTGGAAGATCCACCCTGGGTGCAGCGTGATCGCGCGCATCTGCGGGACATCGACTATGGCGGCCTGGGCCTGATCGCGCTCGGTCTCGGGTCGCTGCAGATCATGCTCGATCGCGGCGAAGACGCCGACTGGTTCAGCTCGCCGCAGATCCAGCTGTTCGCCATGCTGGCGGCGGTGGGAATTGTCGGTGGCACGTGCTGGCTGTTGCTGGTGGAAAAGCCTGTCGTCGATCTGCGCTGCCTGAAAGACCGCAACTTCGCCGTCGGCGTGCTGATGGTCTCCGGCATCGGTGCGATCCTGTACTCGACCAACGTGATCATCCCGGTGATGGCGCAGCAATGGTTCGGCTATACGGCACTGCTGGGAGGCTTGTTGCTGGCTCCTGGTGCAGCGGTCATGGTCCCGCTCATTCCGATCGTCGCGCGCGTTGTATTGCCGAATATACAGACGCGGTACGTGATTGCGTTCGGGTTCTTCGTCCTTGGCTGCGCTGCCGCCTATGCGTATCGGCTGACGCCGCAACTCGACTTCTGGTCGATGGCGACGTTCCGGGCTTTTCAGACCGTAGGTCTGGCATTCCTGTTCGTGCCCAACAGCACACTGTCCTACTCGTCATTGCCACGCTCGCTGAACGCCGATGCCACGGCACTCTATTCCATGTTCCGCAACATCTCTGGATCCGTCGGCATCGCGATCATCACGGCACTCGGCGCGGAGCGTGCGCAGGTCCACCGGGCCTACCTGTCGCAGCACCTGTCGCCCTATGAGCAATCCTACCAGGACGTGCTGGAGCGGCACACGCAGACATTGCAGGCCATGGGGCAGACGCCCGCGAACGCGCATGACGCAGCGATGGGATTGCTCAACCAGATCCTGAACAAACAGGCGGCGATCCTGTCCTACATGGACCTCTACGCCTATGTGGCACTCACGGCGTTCTGCCTGGTGCCATTGACCCTGCTGTTCCGTTCTGGCGTTGCCGGTCGCACCGGTCGCTGACGGGCCTTTCTCGCCACAAATCTACGTGCTACCGCCGCGCCAATGAAACGGCTGTTGCAGCATCCGACCGTACAGACGGCATTCGCCAAGGCACTGGGTCTGTATCTTGCTTTCGCGCTTCGTACGACGCGGTGGTCGCTGGACGGCCGCGAACACGTGGGGGCGCATGCGGGCGGCAAGCCGGTGATTGTGGCATTCTGGCATGAACGGCTGCCGATGATGCCGGTGCTGTGGCTGCAAGCCCGGCGATCGCCAGAGGGGCGCAAAGCGCGAAATCGCGTGCATGTGCTGGTCAGCCAGCATCGAGATGGCCGGTTCATCGGCGCCGTGGTCAGCCGCTTCGCACTCAATGTGGTGCTGGGATCATCGACCCGCGGCGGAGCCAAGAGCCTGCGCCTGTTGCTGAACCTGCTCGCCGGCGGCGACCACATCGCCATTACGCCCGACGGACCGCGCGGTCCACGACGCGTAGCTGCCGCCGGCGTTGCACAGCTTGCTGCACTTTCGGGTGCACCGATTTTGCCATGCGCCGCTCAGACGACGAGACGGTGGGTGTTGCGCACGTGGGACCGGATGGTAGTGCCCCGGCCATTCGGCCGCGGCGTTGTCGTTTGCCTGCCGGCTATCGCCGTCGGGCGCGACGCCTGGCAGGACGCGCTCCCGGCGATCGGCGCTGCGTTGACCGCGGCAGTAGAGCGGGCGGACCGTTTGTGCCTCGCCTGAGCCTGCTGTCGGTTTGGGCCGTGGCGGCGACAGTCGCCGCGCCTGCTCTGCGGATCATGCTGTGGGTCAGGCAGTGCCGCGGAAAGGAGTTGCCGGGTCGTCTTGTCGAACGTCGCGGCGGCGATGCAACGCCGCGCCCCCCGGGGCGGCTGATCTGGCTGCACGCTGCCAGTGTCGGTGAGACCATGTCGATCCTGCCAGTGCTGCCACTGCTCATCGATGCCGTTGCCACCATCCTGCTGACCACCGGAACGGTGACTGCGGCCAGGCTGCTGGCCCAGCGGTTGGAACCCGACCTGGCGGGCCGGGTGGTGCACCGCTTCGCTCCACTCGACGTGCCAGCCTGGGTGAACCGCTTCCTCGATCACTGGCGACCGGATGTTGCCGGCCTGGTCGAAAGCGAAATTTGGCCGAACATGCTCGCAGCCTGTCGCCAGCGCGGGATCGCGACTGCGCTGATCAACGCCCGCCTGTCAGAGCGCAGCCTCGCGCGGTGGCAGCGTGCGCCAGAACTGGCGGAACAGCTGTTGGGCGGCTTCGCGAGGGTGCAACCTCGCAGTGAAACCGACGCCGCACGCCTGCGCGCACTCGGATGCCGCCGACTATCCGAACCAGGTGACCTGAAGCTTGCTGCGGCGGCCTTGCCGGCAGATGAGGCAGAGCTGGATCGGCTGCGCGACCTGCTTGCGCAGCGCCCGGTCTGGCTCGCGGCCAGCACTCATCCTGGTGAGGAGGCGCTGATCCTTCAGGCGCACAGGATGCTCGTCGGCGACCATCCTGGCCTGTTGACCATCATTGCTCCGCGCCATCCTGAACGCGGCACCACTATACAGGCTGATGGCTATCGTTCGCGTGGCGACGAACCACCGGCCGAGGGCGTATGGGTCGCAGACACGCTCGGTGAACTAGGGCTGTTGTATCGGTTGAGCCGGCTCGCCTTCGTCGGCCGCAGTCTGCTGTCGCCAGGAGGTGGACAGAATCCGCTCGAGCCAGCGCGTCTCGGCTGCGCAATTGCTGTCGGGCCATACACCGGCAATTTTACCGACCATGTTGCAATGCTTCGAGACGCCGGTGGTCTCGCGGTGGTGCAGGACGTCGGCGAGTTGACGCGATGGGTAGACGATCTGCTGCGCGACGCGGCGCGTCGCCAGGCGATGGGTCAAGCCGCCCTCGGTGCCGTCGAGCGTCACAGTGACCTGCCGCAGCGTACCGCCGCCGCGCTGCTGACACTGCTCGACGCCAACTCCCCCCCTCCCCTCGCGGGAGGCGGGAGGGGAAAGGGAGCCTGCGATCCTGTGCCGGCTCTCTGATCCGCCATGGTCCGCCAGCCGGCGTTCTGGAGTTACGACGGCGTCCTCCCTCGACTGATGTCGCCACTCGCTGCGCTCACCGCGGCGGCGACAGCACGACGCGTGGTGAGGCCGGGTTGGCATGCACCGGTTCCGGTCATCTGCTGCGGCAACGTCACGGTGGGCGGCGCCGGCAAGACCACGCTGGCCCTGGATCTCGGCACCCGGCTGAACAGCATGGGACGGGAAGTGCACTTCCTGTTGCGCGGCTACGGTGGCACTGCGTCAGGTCCGCACCGGGTCGAGACAGCCGACACCGCGGCCCAGGTCGGTGATGAGGCGCTGCTGCTGGCCGCGGTTGCCCCAACCTGGGTTGGCGTCGATCGCGCTGCCAGCGCCCGCGCGGCGATTGCCGCAGGCGCGCGGAGCCTGGTCATGGACGACGGCCTGCAGAACCCCAGCCTGCGCAAGGACCTGTCGCTGCTGGTGGTGGACGGCGCATCCGGATTTGGCAATGGCCGTGTCCTGCCCGCAGGCCCACTGCGTGAACCGGTCGCCGCCGCGGCCGCACGCTGCCAGGCAGCGGTGCTGATCGGTCCCGACAAGACGGGGGTAACGGCCACCCTGCCCCTCCCTATCCTGGCTGCCAGACTGCAGCCTGGTCCGGAAATCGGCACCTGGATCGGCCGCCGCGTCGTTGCCTTCGCCGGTATCGCGAGGCCGGAGAAGTTCTTCGCCATGCTGGCCGAAGCCGGCGTCATCGTTGCCGCCACCCGCCCATTCGCCGACCACCACGTCTTCAGTCGCAGCGATCTGGACAGCGTCGTTGCCGAGGCGGCGCGCTGCGACGCCACGCCGTTGACCACGCCGAAGGACGCGGTGCGCCTGCCGGCTGCATACCGTGATAGGATCGGTGTTGTCGGCGTCTCACTTGCCTGGGATGATCCGGCGGCATTGGATGCATTGGTGGCGCGCTATGGATGACCTCGTCTTCCTGTTCGATGTGGACAACACGCTGCTCGACAACGATCACGTGCAGGCCGACCTGCGGCATCACCTCGCCGTCAGCTACGGACCCAAGGCGCGCGATCGCTATTGGGAGATCTTCGAAGAGCTGCGGTCGGAACTGGGTTACGTCGACTATCTCGGGGCCCTGCAGCGCTATCGCCGCGAGGAGTTGCACGACCCGCGCGTGCTGCGCATCGCGCCATGGCTGTCCGACTACCCCTTTGCCGAGCGCCTGTACGAGGATGCGCTGGCGGCGGTACGGCATATTCAGCGGTTCGGCACAACGGTCATCCTGTCGGATGGCGACGCGGCGTTCCAGCCGATGAAGGTCGAGCGGTCCGGATTGTGGCGCGCGTTCGGCGACAACGTGCTGATCTTCATCCATAAGGAAGAGTCGCTTGACGATGTCGAGCGACTGTTCCCGGCGCGTCACTACGTGATGATCGACGACAAGCTGCGCATCCTGGATGCGCTGAAGCGCACGTGGGGTGATCGAGTCACCACGGTGTTCCCCAAACAGGGCCACTATGCCTGGGACCCTAAGACCCTGGCTCAGTATTCACACGGTGATATACAATTGCAGCGCATCGGCGATCTGCTGCAGCTCGACCGGTCAGCCTTCGTCGGCAGCTGAGCGATAATCTGCAAGAGGCAGCGGCGCCAGGTCCTCGATGGCAAAGCCATCGCCCAGGCGGTCGTCCTGCTCGACCGTCCACGCCGCAGTGCCGTGGAACGATGCCGTGCCGGCAACGCGGACGCGCCAGGCCCGGTGAGGCCTGAGTTGCTCCTCAGCCAGCAGTTCGCTGTGAAATGGGACACCCGATGCCCCGGCGAAAACGCGGCGAGCGCCGGGGACAACCAGATCGCGTGCCGCATCGACAGCCATCCGCGCCGTGACCCCACTGCCAGTGGCACTTCGGTCGATCTGCCCCTCGCCAAATACACACAAGTGCCGGCTGGGTTGCGATGACGTGGCGGGCGTGTCGTCGGTCAGGATCGCACCGTAAAGGAAAGAAAGCTGTGGTTCGGTGGGATGACGCACTTCACCGCGCGTGCGGATCCCGCGCATGATCGCCAGCGCCGCGGCGCGCAGTTGGCCGATCGGCGAGCCCGCCAGATCCAGTTCAAGTCGCGATGCCGGCAGAATGGCGTAGAAGGCCCCGCCGTAGCCGATATCGCAGACGACTTGGCCGAAATCCGGAAGGTGAATGGTGGCGTCGAGCTCAGCGGCAAACGCTGGAACGCTGTCGAAGGCGACGCGTCCGCCGCCGTCTGTGACGTGTACGGCAACTGGCCCGCAGGGACACTCAACAATGAAATCGGCGCACCCCTCATGCATGGGCACGCGACCGGATGCTGTGGCCCAGCGGCCTAGTGCGATGGTCGCGTGCCCGCACATGGTGCTGAAGCCCGAGTGGTGCATGAACAGCGCGCCGAAGGCAGCGGGCGGGCGAGCGGGCACTATCAATGCGCCATACATTTCGGCATGGCCACGTGGCTCCAGCATCAGCCGGCGGCGGTGGATGTCGAGCCGCGCCGCCGCATCCTGGCGTTTCTCCACGACGGTAATGCCGCGCGGCTCGGGGAAGCCTTCCAGGATCACGCGCACGGGCTCGCCGCCAGTGTGCATCTCGATCGTGCGATACTGGGCGACAGGCTCGCGCATACCACAGGGTGTGACGGTTGCCCGCTTCGTTGACAATGCCCCCGGTTTCGACCTAGAGCCGCTGTCCCGTTGGAGGGGTGCCCGAGTGGCTAAAGGGGACGGACTGTAAATCCGTTGGCGCACGCCTACGTTGGTTCGAATCCAACCCCCTCCACCAGGACTAACTAATTGAAATTGTTGTCTCTTTCTTCCTGCACGAGGGGAGTTCAGCTCCGCTTTTCGCCCCAATCACCGCCCCGCAACCTCGGAGACCCCTCTCAGCGTCGAGGGAGCAAGGATACCAGGGTGGTAAGCAGTCAGGATTGCTTCCGTCACCTCGTATCCGTGCCTGTTGATCCTGTCGAACACCACTGGAGAGAGCGCCTTCAGGTCCGCGGGTAACAGAGAAGTATCTACATACTGCGATTTCGTTTCGAAGAAGTCTAGGCTGCGCCTCGTGCAGCCTTCATGGCTATCATTCCGTTCAAGCGATCAGTGTGACGACACCGCGACGAATGAGCTATCATTCCAACCATGGCGATCGAATGGTTGGACGTGGCGAAAATTGCAGCAACCAGCAGCGTACTGACCTCTCTCGCCACTTGGGACTGAACCATCTGTTCGTGCATCGGCCAACCATTCGTCGAGATGCGCTTTTTTGCGCAGCGTGTGGCAATCATCTTGGAAAGGTTTGCGGTCGATTGCGCAAACGTCATCACGGACAACGATTTACACAGCGGCTCGAAGGGCGCAGCTGGCGCCCGCCATCTGATATTGCCAACGCTGGAAGCGTTTGCGGCTGACACCGAGTGGAAGGTGATTGCCGCCGACTTGATGGACCGTGCCTTATCCATACCGAGCGAGCTTGCGCTTGCGGATCAAGCCATCTCGTTCTGGTGGGATGTGGTGGGGGATCAGGACTGAGCTGCGAGTGTTGAATAGCCAGCAAGCCTACAGAGCGAAGCCTTTACGAAGCCGCCAACGAGTCTACCCGCATTCTGACAGACGCCATCTCTCGACATGACGGTTAAGTGTTCACTCAGGGGGACCCATTCGATTTTTCGTTGGTCCCCGCGATATGTAGCCGGTAGGTGGGTGAGTCCCCACCAATATGCCGGGGGCGCCAGCACAGATCAGCTCATTTCAGGATAGAGCCGGAAGCCTGACATTCGACGGTGTGGCAGCTTGCTGTAGAAGTTCTCAGCGCTGTCGGTGAGCAGATCTACGCGCTTGCCGCCGGCTTCTCGAAGAGCCACTCCAATCAGCTCGCGAGCGATCGCGCGGCCACGGTAGTCTTTGTCCACAGCAATCACAGATAGATGGGCCTGAAGCTCGCCATCGCTCTGCATCTGAGCGAAGCCGACCACCCGGTCGTTTTCCATTGCCACCATTGTCGTGACCCCCGGTGCGGTCAGGGCGCGATTGGCGCGCGGCGGATCTTCGGAAAACGACGGCCAATGTTCTGCCTCGCAGAGGCATAGGACCCCGGGCAGATCATCCGGGCAATAGCGTCTGATGTGCATGCAGGACCCGATCAGTTGAGGCCGCGAACCGTAGGACGATATCGACTTCCAATCGACCGACCAAGGACGGTCGCCGCGATAGGTGGCCGGGTCCCCCCGGCGATGCGCCGGGGCATAAGGTGTTATACGAAAATGCCCCGCGGTGGGCTGACGGTGAGGGTCGTCACGACGGGGCGGCTACCCGTATAGGCTGTGGGTTCCGGAACGTCTCTGTAATCTGTACGCGGATACACAGAAGCACGGCTGAGACCGAGTTCGCGCGCGATCTCGCCAAGCCCGAGGCGGCGCGCTTGTTGGAAAGTGCCCGCTCTCCTTCGTCGTTCATTTGCCCTACCCTTGTGTCGGGCAGTCCACCGGACTGCCCTGGAGGCTTCTATGGCTCACGCCAGCACTTCCCGCGAGGTTTACGCGAAGACCTCGTGGCATGATACTTGCGGCATGAGTGTAGCGAAGAGGAAATGGGAGGGGCCGTAATGGCGCGTATTCCCCGTCACCTGCTGCAGGCGTTGCTGCTGACCCTTTCGGGGTCTGGGATGGCGGCTCCCTTCTGCTTGACGAACGAAGCACTCCCCGCGCAATGCATCTATTACGATCCAGGACAATGCAGGCAGGCCGCAGGACAACAGGGTGGCGAGTGCGTGGTAAACCAAAAGGAGGTGCGGCTGACCCCCAGCATTGGCGCTTACTGCCTCGTCACGGGCTCGCGGGTATCGCAGTGCATTTACCCCGACCTGGATACTTGCTCGAAAGAGGCGGTTCACCAGAATGGCGCCTGCACGATCGCGGCAGTGCGGCCAGGGAATCCGGGCGCTGATCCATTTGCGCTTACCAGACCAGGGAACGCTGGCCTCTTTGGCACAGGGACGGCGGCCCCGACCGCCGCTCCGCCCGCCGACGCTCTTCGCAACCCCGGCCACTGAGTCGCGCCGCCGACCGTTTCCAGCTTCGGCAGGCAGTGGTGAAACGTGGCGCGTTACGTGCCAGTACGGTTCAGAACCAGAGCTTGATCACCGTCGCATGCAGGTCAACGTGGTCTCCAGCGAGCCTTGCGCCTCAGCGCGCAAGGGCAAGCCCCTGAACGCGAGCTGATTTATTCGAGTAAGCGGCCGCCCCATCACAACCCAGCGGTTTGATCTTGCCTGGCTGGCAGATCGCCTGCGTCGCACTGTTCGCATTGGCTTGAAGGACGATAGAGCTGTGTTACGACAGCTTGACGCACGGGCACCGTGGTTGGAACTGCGCGGTGGCCGTCCTTGACAGCAGGACGACCAGACACCGCTGTTATTGCTTGTTGGCCGGATAGTATGGGAGCGGGTGCCGTGGCATTGGCGGGCACGGCTTCGGCTCATCAGGTGTGCCGCAATTGTTCGTGTTGAATGCCTCTGGGCTCATGCTTGGTCCGGCATTTGGGGCGTAGAGCGGTGCGCCTGGCGCCGGTGCGCTGGGCGGCACATAGCCGGGCGGTGGCTGTGCGCCTGCAGAATGACCGAGTGGAAGGGCCGCGGACAAGGTAAGCAGCAGCAGCGGGAGTTTGCGACGCATCCGTTCCTCCTGGATTGTGCATTCCAGCCGATGGCCACGAGCACAAGCAAGCTCCATACGTCCCGACTTTGGCGCTATCGGTCAATACCGTGCCAGACTTCGCGTTGGGCCGATGCAAGTGGCGTCGACGACATACTTGGCGTGGCGGCCTTGGACTGCAGACTTCAAGGCGCGATAGGACGTGAGGAGCGCACGGCGGACAACCAGCGGCGAGCGTGTCGCTCTTCGCCGTCAGCGGTCACGGAATGCTCATCTGCCGGCGGCAACAGTTCCCTGAAGCGATCAGTGTGATCGCGATGGACCCGTGCGAGCCGTTCCAGGTAGGCCCCCACGAGGGCCGGATCTTGGGTCGGAACGTCGTGAATGACCTCTTCAGGCCAACGTGTGCGAAGCGTCGTGGGATCGCGTTCCAGTTCCTTGGGAAACAGAGCGATCATCCGCTGCTCCGGAATGACGCGGCGTGGTGACCACGCCTGCTCGCCGCGCAGCTGTGCGACGAATGCTCCACCAAGATCGTGGCCGAACCGCTCACCGAGATGAGTTGTAGCAATAGGTCGAGAATTCATCTCTATCAGGAAGCTCTGGCCTTGCTTGTCGAGGATGAAGTCGAAGCTGACAAAGCCGGAACAGCCCAGCTTCTCCACCAGCGATGCTGCGGCTTCAGCCATCTCCGCGTGCTCGACATGGCGCACCAATGTGCTTGACCCGGTCGGCTCTGGATGAACCCGCTCGGCGACAAAGCTCACACCCTGCAATACGCGACCGTTCCATGCGCACAAGGTATGCATCGCGGGTCGGCCATCGACATACGCCTGAAGAATCGGCGGGAGGCCATAGGCGCAGGGGAGTCCCGCCTTCTGCCAGAGCTTCGTCCGCATGAAAGCGCGCATGCGCCGCCCGGCACTTCCTCGCAAGTGTGCCGCTTCCTCGAATTTGCCGCCTAAATCCGAGGAATTGCGCACAATCGAAACACCATGCCCTCCGCACGTGAATTCCGACTTCATCACGACGGGGTAGTCCAACGCATCTGCAGCCTTGCGGGCTGAGACTGCATTATCCGCTTCGAAGAACTGCGGGATGCGGATCCCCAGCGACGCCGCGGTGCGCATCAGATCAAGCCGGCTGATGCAAGCCTGGTAGCCCGACGGTGAGCCTATGGATCTTACGATCAGGTTGCGAAGCTGCGGCGAAGCCTTCTTGCCTGTCGCCAGGCCGCGCAGCAGCCATGCGGCGACATCATCGAGTGGCACCACGGCGTCAGGAGCCCAAATCCTCTTGGCTCTCTCCAGGCCCGAGTGGGCAGCCAGAGTACCCAACCATATCCCGTGATTGTCGGGCAGAGGGAAATGCAGGCTGCAATAACGTGTTCGAGCGCTGTAGAAGCCTCTTGGGCTCAGTGTTGCACACAGGGCGCCGTTGTTGGCCAAGGTCGCTGCGACGCGTTCGGCGCCGACGTCATTGGTCAGTGAGACCAACAGAATCCTGGGCGTCATCTCTATACACGAGTTATTGTTGATCAACCGTCTGCCGCGACTGTCCTTGTTTGCATTCGCGGCGTGTTCCATGACGAACTGCGTTCACCGGTGGCGGCCAAGTGCCGTGACAGCCGCCGCGCCGCGAAACCGGCGCCACAAGCGAACCGAAGCATCGGACCGAAGCTATTGGCTGCCGCAGTTCCGATGAAGTAAAGCCCGGAAACCGACGACTCGAAGTGTCGCGACAGCCGCGGCGCACCATCGTCACAGCGCATGGCGGACTGCAATTTGGCGTCGAGGAAGTTCAGGCGCTGTATATCGACCTTATAGCCTGTGGCAGCGATGATGTGATCGGCTATCACGCTTCGTGTCTCGGCTGCACCCGGCGAGAGCGTGAGGACGGCCCTCCCATCCTGCACATTTATCGCTGCGACTGTCGTCCCGGAAATAATGGGCACATTCGCCTCTACGGTCTGTCTAATGAACCAAGCCGGCGCCGGACCGAGATAGCGGCGGACGACATCCACACGGAAATCACTGGGCATCAGGTGGAACAACAGCGGCGCCTTGGTGCAGAGTACCGATTTCCATCCAGGCCCAACGGGCGTCATCGGCGCACGCACTCGATCAACAAGAGACCGCGACCCGAGAGGAGTCTGGAAACCGACCTTCGGCCTCCGCGCGATGACCGTCGCGGCAGCGCCCGCATTGTGCAGCGACGCCGCAACATCCATCGCCGAAGCGCCGGCACCCACGACAACCACGTTGCGACCCTGGAAGCAGGAGAAATCGTGATGTGCTGAACTGTGCGTGCATATGGACGCAGGAAGACCGGCAAACTGCTCCGGAATCCAGGCGTACGGAAGGATCCCCGACGCCACGATGACGCGGCGAGCGCTTATTGTGCCGCCATCCTGCAACCCGACCTGAAAGCGGCCGTTCGATCGCGTCAGCGAGGTTACGACCCGGTTTTCAACCTCGGGCACATAACGCTTTTGGAATTCCTGTCCATATTTTACAAAGGTACCAACCTCAACGGGTAGCCCGATATCAGCGTAAGGAATCCGCTGCTCGGCGCAGTAGGCGCCAAGTGTAAATCTTTGTGACGGTTCGAAGAGAGTTGAGGCAAAGCCCTCGGACTTCAGGTGCATGTCCGATGGCATTGCCGTCCGCCAAGGCTCCATCGGGTCACCGACGATACGGAAATCAGTGCCGGCCTCACGCATATGGGCAGCTAATGATAGCCCGTAAGGACCAGCCCCAATAATCAGACAGTCCGATGTCATACTAACGATTCACTTCTCTCAGGAGGGTCGCAAATACCGGGCGAGAGACCATCCTAGCGACACCCAATCCATTGCCCAGTCGGAAAAAAGGTGTAGTAAACAGCAATCGAAACAATTGCCGGCGCTGATCCTGGTGGCCTGCAGGGGTCTCAGCGCGCTCCATGAGCCACCGAAGACAACGAAGGTGTGGATAGCCGATCGACCAAAAGGTCGTGCAATGACTGCCGCCTCGGCAACCGATGTTCTGCGAACCAGTAACTTCTCGAACCGCCTGCTGTCGAAGTGCAAGAGCTGCATTCTGCCTCGCTGTGCTGTGCAACTCGAGTTGCACGTGCAACGTGGTTCGGCCGAAGCGGCTCAGTAATATGAGGTTTTTCACATGCAGCTTGCGCCTTCACCGACAGGAATTGCCACGGGAACAACGTGGGGACTTGAGCGTTGACATCGGCGACGACCGCAAAAGGAGCAGATAATGGATCGTGAACACCTCAAGGGCGCAGCGGAAAAGGCGAAGGGCGCCGTCAAGGACACAGTCGGCAAGGTGGCCGGCGATCAGAAGATGCAGGCCCAGGGTAAGGCGGATAAAGCCAAGGGTGCCGCCCACAACGCAGCGGGCGATGCCAAGGATACGGCTCGGGAGGCGACCGAGTAGCGGCTTCCACAGGAGTCGAATCCATCGCCATCAGGCGTAGAGCCGCCTGTAATTAGGGCGGCTCTACGCCACACGTCACCTAGAGATCGGGATCACCGGCCTGAGTTCCAACCGTCCGAACAGCACACCACCGAGAAACCTCCTGGGTGACGCGGCGCCGTTCCTTGACCTCCTGCTGCTTCTGGAGTTCGTGCAAACGCCGGAGGGCCGCTTCTTCGTTGGAAAAGCAGCCGACCACACGACGCTTGCCATCCTCGTCAATGGCCTCGATCCGGTAGCTTCGCCGTCGAGGGATAATCGCATAAGCAACCATGTGCCCCGGCGTCGCACAGACCATGCCACGGCCACATTCGTTGCCAATGGGTGCGCCAGCATCAATCTCCGCATTTCTGACAGCCATACCCGCCACTGCATCTCACGTGCATGTCACGTCGGGGCCGGGACGGCATGTTCCAGTTACGTCAAACGGCTTGAGCAGCGTCATCTGTCCCGGTGCTGGGCACTCGGCCGCCGGCGCAGGGCCGACAGCTGGCTGTAACGGCGTCGTTCAGCCGCGCTGGATCAGCTCGATCGACACGTTCTGCGGCGCCGTCAAGAATGCGATACGCACACCCGGCCGGATGGTCTTGGGCTCCATCGTGAACGGCACGCCCTTGGCCTTCAATTCCGCCACGGCGGCGTCGATGTTGTCCACCGTGAGGCCAAAATGGTCCAGCCCCATATAGGGCGTCTGCGGCGAGGCTCCGGTCGCGGCCGGATCTGCCTTGGCGATAAAGATCTTCTGCCCGGTGAGGTCGAGATCATAGCGCGTCGATCCATCGGCCTGCGGCGTCCGAACGATCTCGGCGCCCAGCTTGTCGTGGTACCAGGCCGCGGTCGTCGCCGGATCGGGCGAACGGAGATGGATGTGTTCCCAGGTGAACTTTGTCATGGCTACCTTCCCGCTTGGATGGTCGCATTAACCAGCCAGATCGTTGGCCAGGCAAGTATGGCCTTGCGAACCACGCGGCCGCCCTCAGAATACGTGCATGTCCCGACGCACCGTTGAGATCACCAGCGACCTCATGCTGCGGGCCTACCGGCACGGCCTGTTCCCGATGGCGGAAACCCGCAAGGGCGATCGGCTCTACTGGCTGGACCCCGAGAAGCGCGGCGTTCTGCCGCTGGAAGGCTTCCATCTGCCGCGTCGCCTGGCTCGCACCGTGTTATCGAGCGCCTTCCAGGTGACAGTCGACCAGGACTTCGCCGGCACGATTGCCGGTTGCGCCCAGGCCGCGCCAGGCCGCGATGACACCTGGATCAACCCCCAGATAGAGCGGCTTTTTTCCGAATTGCACCGGCTCGGTCACGCTCACTCGGTGGAATGCCGGCAGGAAGGCCAGCTTGTCGGCGGACTCTACGGCGTCGCGATCGGCGGCGTTTTCTTCGGTGAAAGCATGTTCAGCGTTGCCCGCGACGCCTCCAAGGTTGCACTCGTGCACTTGGTGGCGCGGCTGCGCCTGGGCGGATTTCAGCTGCTCGACACACAGTTCGTCACCCCTCATCTTGCCCAGTTCGGCGCCGAGGAACTGGCGAGGGAAGAATACAAGGCCCGGCTTGCACACGCATTGGCAGCACCGGCGCAATTCCTCGCCGCACCACGGCCCGCGGATCTGGAGGCCGAAATCCGCCGACTTGCGGCTGGATGAGCCGGTGCAGCGGCGGCGGCTTGTAATGATCGACCATGCGGCGAGACCAAGCAGCGTGGTCAATCATGCAACACGGTCGGCAGCAGCGAGGCTTGATCCGGACGGCGGAGCCGCGAATGCAACCGGCAGGGTCGAATGCCGCTCCGCGCCTGGGCGCCACGGTGCTGGCGCCTCGCAGCGTGGCGGCCTGTCCCCGGCTCGTGTCCGGAGCGCAGCGATGATCGTCCCTTGGCGCGACCGTCGCGGCCGCTTGCTGCCGCTGAAAGCGACCGTGCTGGCGATGAGCTTCATCCCGGCTACGGTGCTCGCCTACTGGTGGGCGGCCGATATGCTGGGCGCGCGGGCGGTGAACGAGGTCATCCATGGCACGGGCGACTGGACGATCCGCTACCTGATGATTTCCCTCGCCATTGCGCCTACGGCGCGGCTGCTGGACTGGCCGCGCCTGTTGACCGTGCGCCGGATCGTCGGACTGACCGCCTTGGCGTATGGCGTGGCGCATCTGTCGCTGTACGTGGGGCAACAGAACTTTCACCTCGGCTTCGTAGCCTCGGAAATCGCGCGGCGCTTCTACCTGACCATCGGGTTCATCGCGCTGCTGGGCTTGGGTGTGCTGGGATGGACGTCGACGGACGCCTGGATGCGGGATCTGGGCCGGCGCTGGAAATTGCTGCACCGGTCAATCTATCTGCTCGCCGTCATCGCATTGCTGCATTACTTCATCCAGTCGAAGTCGAACGTGTCGGAGCCAGTCTTCGTCTCTGGCCTTTATGTCTGGCTGATGCTGTGGCGCGCTCTGCCAATGGCCTGGCAACGCAGCGTGCTGGTGCTCCCGCCGCTCGCGGTCATCGCGGCCTTAGCCGCTGCGGGCATCGAGTTCGTGTGGTATGGTCTGGCAAGCGGCATCAATCCATGGCGCGTTCTGGCCGCGAGCGAGACCTTGCGCTTCGGTCTGCGGCCTGCTCACTACGTTGCTCTGGTCGGTCTGGCTGTAGCGCTGCTCGCTGCCGCCCGCCGTGTCGGTGGGCTGTCGCGATCACGACCCAGGATGGCGTAAGGCTGCCGGCTAAACAATGCCTGCTGCGCGCAGCCGCTGCATGTCGTCCGAACTGACACCGCACAGCGACGCGAGCAGCTCGGCCGTGTGCTCGCCCAGCAGAGGCGGGCGGGTCACGTCGGCGGGTGAGTCGGACAGTTTCACCGGACAGCCGACGGTCTGATAGGTTCCGCGCGTCGGATAATCGACGTCGACGATCATGTCCCGCGCACGCAGATGCGGGTCGGTCAGCACCTCGCCGGTGTCCAGCGTGGCGCCGCAGGGAACACCGGCTTCACCCATCAGCCGCATCACCTCGTGCTTGCTGCGCTGGCGGGTCCACGTCGCGACAATCGCATCCAGCGCCGCGCGGTTCTCCCAGCGTGATTCAGCCGAGGCGAAGCGCGGATCGTCGGCCAGCTCCGGTTGGCCCATCGCATCGATGCACGCTGTCCACATCTGTGGCTGGGCGAAAATGTAGACATAGTCATTAGGGCCGCCGGGTGCGCAAGGATAGGTTGTTCCGGGCACCGTCCGGCCAAGCTGGTTGCCCTGACGCGGCATCGGCCGACCGGAGCGCTGGTGATCGCGCAGGCTGACGCGGATCAAATTCACCACTGCGTCCTGCATAGAGACTTCGACGTGCTGGCCCTTGCCGGTCTGATGACGCTGCTGCAATGCGGCCAGGATGCCGATCGCCATGTGCATGCCGGTGCCAGAGTCGCCGATCGCCGGGTAGAGGTAGGTGGGCGGATTTTCGGGGAAGCCGGTGACGCTCATCGCGCCACCCATGGCCTGGGCAATCGGCTCGAAACTCTTGAAGCTGCTGTATGGGCCGTAGGTGCCGAAGCCCTTGATGGTGGCGTAGATCAGCCGCGGGTTCAGTTTCGACAGCTCTTGGTAGCCAAGGCCGAGCCGGTCCAGTGCCCCTGGGCCGAAATTCTCCAACAATACGTCGGACTGCTCGATCACGCGCCGGAACAGCCGTTTGCCCTCTTCGCTCTTCAAATTCAGCGTCAGGCTGCGCTTGTTGGCGTTCAGCACGAGGAAAAACAGACTGTCGCTGTCGGTACGGTCGCGCATGTTGGTGCGCGCCACGTCGCCCCCCTTCGGCTCTTCCAGTTTGATCACATCGGCGCCGAGGAACGCCAGGATCTGCGCACAGGCGGGGCCCGCCTGATTGTGCGTCATGTCGATCACGCGGATGCCTGTCAGGGCCTGAGTCATCGGTTTGCTCCTCGATGGGCCAATCGGGTCTCGATCAGCGTCAACAGTTCAGTCAGTCCGACGCTCATGATCACCAGTACCAGGATCGCCGCATAGGTGCCCGTGGCGTCGAACACGCCAGAATAGTATTCGATCATGAAGCCGATGCCACTGTTCGACGCGATCAGCTCGGCCAGCAGCGTGTTGGTGAAGGCGTAACGCACGGCGATGCGCATGCCGGTGAAGATCCAGGGCAGCGTCGCAGGGATCAGGACTTTGCGGATGACTTCAAGCCGCGTCGCGCCCATCAGCGCCAGTGCGCGCGTCAGATCGCGATCGACGTTGTGCACGCCGTCGAGCGTCGCGTTGAGCACCAGGAAGAAAACGGTGATGGCGACCAGCGCCACCTTCGACTCGAGGCCGATGCCAAACACGATGACGAACAACGGCGCCAGGGCGATCTTCGGCATCGCGTAGAGCGCCGCGATATAGGGGGACAGGACGCGATTGAGCCGTGGCATCAGACCCAGCAGCAGGCCGATCGCGATGCCGGTCGCGGTGCCGATGGCGTAGCCCAGAGCCATGGCGAACAGTGTGGCGCCAACGTTCTCCCACAGCGATCCATCGCGCAGCCAGACCAGCAGCCGAGCCACGATCTCGATGGGGCCGCTCATCCAGAACCGCACATTGGCACTCGGCAGGTACTGCCAGGCTGCGAGGATGATCAGCGCCAGTGCGACGCGCGCCAACGTACGGCCAAGAGGTGTGGAAAGAGCGGCTGCCACCAACGCTCCCCCTCCCCTTGCGGGAGGGGAGAAGGGGGAGGGGGTTAGGGACCAGGCACCGCCCCTGCCCCCTCCCCCCACCCCCCGCCCGCGAGGGGGGGGGGAGTGTCCTTGCGCTTGCCTTTGCGTAACCCCGCTCAAACCTCGGTCCCTCGCGTGACCTCGTCTTTCAGTTCGTCCCACAGCGACTCGTGCAGGTGGGCGAAGTCCTCGGTGAAGCGAATGCGGAAAACATCGCGCGGCCGTGGCAGCGCGACCGGGCGGATGGCCCGTATGCGTCCGGGCCGCGCGCTGAACACCACGACGCGGTCGGCCAGCGTGATCGCTTCCCCGAGATCGTGCGTGACGAACACCACCGTCATCCGCCGCTGCCGCGTCAGATCCTGCAGCTGGTCGAGCATCAGCAGCTTGAGCTGTGCATCCAGCGCGCCGAACGGCTCGTCCATCAGCAGCGTCTCTGGCTCGTAGATCAGCGTGCGGGCGAGCGCGACGCGCTTGCGCATGCCACCCGACAACTCGGCGGGATAGTGCTTTTCGAATCCCGTCAGCCCGACCAGCGTCAGCATCTGCGCGACGCGCTCATTCGCCTCATCCCACGGCATGGCGCGGCACTTCAGCTCGAGCGCGATGCGCACATTGTCGGCCGCCGTACGCCAGGGCAGCAGGGTGTCCTTTTGCGTCATGTAGCCGACCGCCCGATTAAGACCGCCGATCGCAGCGCCGTCATATGACACCACGCCGGCACTCGGCGGCAGCAATCCGGCGATCATGTTCAGGATGGTCGATTTGCCGCAGCCGCTCGGCCCCACCAGCGCAACGAACTCGTGGTCCTGGATCGCGAGGTCGATCGGCTGCAGCGCTTCCACCTCGCGCTCGCGCGTGACGAAGCGTTTGCCGACGCCCTGCAGGTCGATCTTCGGCGCCAGATCACCTCCCATATCACCCGCCATGTCACCCGCCATGTCACCCGCCATGTCACCCTTGGGCATGGCGCCACCGCAGCAGATGCCGTTCCGCCCACGCGGTCACCTCGGAGATCGCCAGCCCCAGCAGCATCAGAATGAACAGCACCGCATACAGCGACGTCATGTCGAACTGAGACGCGGCATCGCTGAGCAGGAAACCTAGCCCACGCCGCGCCGCGAGCATCTCGCCGGTGGTCGCCGCGACCAGCGCGTAGGGCATCGCGGTCTTGATCCCGCCGATGATCCACGGCGAACACGCCGGTGCCACCACCTTCTGGAATCTTTCCCTCCGGTTCGACCCCATAAGATCGATCTGCGCGACCAACTCCTGGTCGACCGACGTCGCGCCGGCAAAGGTGTTGAAGAACAGCAGGAAGAACACGACGGTGCCGACCAGGACGATCTTCGGCAGCATGTCGAGACCGAAGAACATGATGAACAGCGGCGCCAGGGCAACCAGCGGCACGCTGTAGAACGCCACGACGATCGGTCGAAGTATGCCTGCCGCGATCGGCGAGCGTCCGAGCACCAGCCCGGCCAGCGCACCGAGCGACACGCCGAACGCCACACCGACGACGACCTCGGTCAACGTAGTGGCCAGGTGCGGATACAGGCTGCCCTGCAGCCATCCTGCAAGCTTCACCGCGATCAAGGTGGGCCGGCTGGTCCACATGCCGCCGGAGATGTCTCCTATCGCCTCCCAGGCGGCCAGCAACAACAACCCGACGACAATCTGCCACAGCACGATCGGATCGAAGCGTCGCACCATTCTATTGGCCCAGGATTTCCTTGGCGGCCTGGCGCGACAGGTCCGGGTACACCACCTGATCGTAGGTGGCGGTGATCGGCGTCTTCTCCGTCAGGTTCACCATCTTCACCGTGTTGGCGACCTGCGCCTGCGAGACCACCGGTGTGGTCGGCACCGCCCTGATGTAGGTGTCGAACGCGGTGTTGAACTCCGCCTCCGGCGTATCCTGGAAGAACGGGCGGACCAGTTTGCGCGCGGCCTCTTTGTCCTCATGCGCGAGCTTCATCGCCCGCGCCATCGCGCGCACGACGTGCAGCAGCAGCGGACGCTTCGCCTCGAGCGTGGCACGGCTGGTGGTGATCACCTGATACGGCACGTCGCGATACTCCGGCAGGTCTCCGGTCATCGGATCGGCGATGATCTGGCCGATGCCCTTGTTGACCGCCATGTTGGTGAACGGCGACATGAAGGCGAAGCCGTCGGTGCTGCCGGCCTGGGTCGCCGCCACCATCGGCGCGCCGATGCCGATCGGCTGCAACTGCACATCGCGCGATGGGTCCATGCCGCGCACCAGCATGATCGTGCGCATGAACTCGTCGGTGCTGGAGCCGGGCGAGGTGATGCCGATGCGCACACCCTTCACATGCCTGATCTTCTCGTCGAGCGACATGGTGTCGGTGATGCCCAGGCGCTTTATGGCTGCGTTTGAGAGCACGAGCGCGATGGGATAGGCATCGAATGCGGTGGAGATGCCGACGAGTTGGCCGCCGCGGCCGACCGCGTGCATGGTGTGGGCGAAGCCGACCTGGGTGATCTCCGCGCTGCCGCCCATCACCGCCGCGGCTTGCCGTGTACCGGATGAAACGTCGACCGATTCCGGCTCGAGGCCTTCCTGCTTATAAAAGCCGCCGCCGATGGCGATGTACTGCAGCAGGAACGACATGCCTTTGCCGGCGAAAGCAATGGTGACCTTCTGCGGCTCCTCGGCCGCGGCGGGACGGATGGCAAAAGCGGCGAGCACCAGCGCGATCGCCACTGGTTGGATGATGTGGAGCCGCATCGGTCATCCCTCCCCCGGATATCATTGCGCAGCAGCGTAGTTGGCTCTGGCGTGGAAGCAAGGACCGCACCGGGTACATGGGTTTTGTGCGGCCTTGGTCACGAGATTTCACCGTTGACATTACTGGCGCATTATGTTAGACATTCAGACTGAATCAGTGCGTGGAGGCTAGCCGCTGCTGAGCCACGAAACTGTCGAAATACGGGCGATATTCATCCCCGACGGCAATCCAAACAATATCTCCACAGCCGACATCCTAAGCATTATCGGGCCCCACGCGGTGAGTTTCCCGGCGATGCTGCTGCCGGAGGAGTCCGCTGCACCGCCTGGCCATGTGCTGCTCGGCCGTTACGCCGAGAGGTCGGCGCAAGGTGGACCGAGCGGGCTCGGTAGACGACGCGGCTTGGGTGACGGGCAGCGCCGCGCTCCCGCGCCGGGAGCCGCGGCCACCGGCTCTGCTCCAACTGAGAGCCTGACGACGCATCGGCGAGCAAGTGATGCGCCCCGTCACTTCGCAACGACCGTCCCGCGACCAAGCGCTGTCAACAGTTCCGGTGAGGATACGGCGCCCCGGCGCTGGGGTCCAACCTACGCGGACACTAGCGCAACAATGGGGATCTGGAACTCGCTGTCCGACCCGAAGCTGACACTGGCAGGACTCAAAGCGGCATCGGCAGAGAACCCCATCGTCAAGTCGTTGGCGCAACCGCGTCGCACAGGCGGCGATGACTCGATTCCCGCTGGCGGCCCGTCCGCACCGACGCAGGCAACGCAACTCTCGTCAGCACCTGACGTCGATGGCAACGATTTCCCCGGAAGGCAGGGTCATGACGTTGCCAGACCGACCGAAAACATCCAACTTGCTGCGAGCACTAGGAACCCCGACTATGCCGCAAGGATGCTCGGGTACGATCGCAACACATTCGGAGATATGATCCACGATCTCAAGCACTTCTTCAAATTGTCGCCTTCGGACAATCTGGTATTTGATGACAATGGGGATGTATCGTTCCAGGGAAGTGTCCTAGGAAATATTCATGACTTTGCGCCATAATGCTTCGCCAAATCAAGAGCGAGCCCAGCGGCTTGCCTATGCGTCGGCAACTGTGTACGGCGATCATCTCGACCCAACCGTGTGGACCACCTACTTCGGCATTGAGCCAGACATCTCCGTGGTAAAGGGTGAACGCTTCAAGACACCGTCCGGCCGGATGAGTACGTACCCCGGACGAACTGGGGTCTGGGGCTGTACTAGCAAAGCCGCAATCACCGAAGACAACCTGGACCCCCATCTCAAATACCTGACCTTGCGCCTTCGCCTGCCGCGACCAGATCTGCCAGCCCTGCTTGTCAATTGCGGCGCCACAATGCGCTTCTTCTGCTATTGGTCCAACTACACGGGCGATAGAGTACCGGTAATTGATCCGACGTTGCGGGATGCCATCGAATCGTCTGGCGCAACCATCGAAATCGACGAATACCCGCCGCGGCAGTGATCCACCGTCATCAGGCGCCAACCAACGCAAGTGTACCTTCGATGCCTTGATTGATGCGGCGCACCGGTCCCCTCCCCAGACCTTTGTTGCCGCAGCCCTAATCCAAGCTTGCCGTGACGCGACGCCATGCTTACGGTGATGCAGTTGTAACATCCAACCAGGGAGGGCTGCATCAGCGCTTATAATCAGCATCATCCGCGCGGCCCCGTCTGGGCCCTGCGACCGATCGTCGCAGGGCTGGCCAGCGGCCCGAACTGACGCTTCGCATCAGCTTCCCGTCGGCCGGTTCTGAACGCTGCTGTTCTGCGTTTCATCGAGCCAAGAGATACAACCCATGCCATCCATCACTCTGCGCGATGTCGGCGTTCTGTCGCCGCATGCGCTGTTTCAGAACCTCTCACTGATCATCGGTGACGGTGATCGGATCGGGCTTATCGCCGGCAATGGCGGCGGCAAGACGACACTGCTGCGCTGCCTTGCCGGCATGGCCGAACCAACCTCCGGCACCATCGTTCGCTCCCGCGGCCTGCGCATCGGCTATGTCGAACAGGATGTGCCGATCAATCTGCTGAACCTGCCGCTGGCTGAAGCAGTTCGCCGCGCGCTGCCGGCGGCCGAGCGTGAGAACAATCAGTGGCGCGTCGACGTCGCGCTCGATGAGTTCGCAGCATCCCCGGACTTGCATACTCGTCCGTTGCAAGAACTCAGCGGTGGGTGGCAGCGCCTGGCGCTGATCGCGCGCAGCTGGATCGGTGAGCCTGACATGCTGTTGCTCGATGAGCCGACCAATCACTTGGATCTGCGCAAGATCCAGATGCTGGAACGCTGGATCGCCGCCTGCCGCGTACCGATGGTGATCGCCAGCCACGACCGACGGTTCCTCGACGCCTGTACGACGCGTACTTTGTTCCTGCGTCCCGGCGTTTCGCGGTTCTATGCGCACCCTTACGCGCGGGCGCGACAATTGCTGGCGGAGGACGACACCGCGCAGGAAGCAAAGGCGGTGAAGGATGCGAAGGAGATCGAGCGGCTGCGACGCAACGCCAACGAGCTGAAGAATGTCGGCGTCAACAGCGGCAGCGACCTCCTGTTGAAGAAATCGAAGCAGCTCCGGCAACGCGCCGCGGCGCTCGAAGAGACTTTGACGCCACTGCGCCAGGTGCGCGAGGGTGATATCCGACTGGCCAATCGCGGAACGCATGCCAAGATCATGCTGTCCGTATCAGCCGTCGACGTGAGCGCGCCCGACGGACGCATGCTGTTCTGCGTTCCGAAGCTCGATCTGTTCCAGCAGGATCGCCTCGTCCTGCTCGGGCGCAACGGCGTCGGCAAGTCGCAATTCGTGCAACTGCTGCGGCGCGCGCTGGCAGATGAGGACGTGCCTGGACTGCGCGCCAGCCCTTCCATCGTGATGGGCTATGTCGATCAGCTCATGTCGCACCTGCCGGATGCGATGACCCCGCACGGCTTCATCAGCGATCGCTTCCGGCCTGGCGAGCAACGCACGATCAGCCTGCTGGCCGGCAGCGGCTTCAGCGTGGACATGCAGCGCCGGCCGATCGGAAGCCTGTCGCTCGGGCAGAAGGCACGGCTCGGATTACTTGCTCTGCGCCTGACCGAGCCGAATTTCTATCTGATGGACGAACCGACCAACCACGTGGATATCGCCGGGCAGGAGCGGCTTGAGGCGGAAATTCTGGCACACGAGGCCACGTGCATCGTCGTGTCGCATGATCGTGCCTTCGTGCAGGCGATCGGCACGCGCTTCCTGCTGATCGACGGGCAGACGATCGCCGAGATCGACACGCCCGAGGAGTACTATGAGGGCCTGGCATCGCCCTAGCCTGACCGTGGGTCAGCGCAACGCAGCGTCCTCATCTCCGCGCAAGCGGGATCCGGCCCTTTGGCTGGTGCTCTCGGAGTGACTGGATTCCCGCATTCGCGGGAATGACGAGCGAAGCAGTGGGTGAGGCCGCGACTCGCGCGGATCGTCCGATGGCCCTAGTGTGGTGGTGCCGAAGTCCGCCGCTTGTGGATCAGCCGCCGTAGCGGACTTCGGAACCAGAAACCACACTAGATCAATAGTTTGCTAGTGTCCTTATCGATTCGGAAGTCCGTATCTGGCGGATCCACAATTGTGACGGACTTCCGAATCGGGACACTCGCATTGCCGGGACAAGGGAGGGGATCGCCATGAAGCTCAGCACCGACCGGATTCTGACGACCCATGTCGGCAGCCTGCCGCGACCACAGGCGCTGGTCGATCTGCTGGTGAAGAAGGATGCGGAACAGACCTACGACCACGTCGAATTCGATCGGCAGGTCACCAAGGCGGTCGGCGAGATCGTCGCACATCAGGTGGCGATAGGCATCGATGTGGTCAGCGATGGCGAGGCAAGCAAGATCGGCTATGCCACATACATCAAGGATCGCCTCACTGGATTTGGTGGCGAGCCCTTTGTCCCGAAGCCACAGCGCGATCTGGCGGACTATCCGGAGTTCCGCAATCGCATGATCCAGTTCACCGGCCCTCAGGTGTTCCGCCGTCTGTGCTGCATCGGCGATGTGCAGTTGCGCGACCACGACGCGGTGAAGGTGGACATCGGCAATTTCAAAGCGGCGATCGAGCAGTCGCATCCGGTGGACGCGTTTATGCCGGCGGCCTCGCCTGGTGTGGTGTCGGCATTCCAACCGAACCGCCACTATCCGACGCACACCGCCTATATCCGCGCGGTCGCTGATGCGATGAAGGAGGAGTACGAGGCGATCGCCAGTGCTGGGATCATCGTGCAGCTCGACAGCCCCGATCTCGCGATGGCGCGCCACACCGGGTTCCAGGACCTGACCGAAGAACAGTTCCTGACCCAGGCCGAACAGCAGGTAGAAGCGTTGAACCACGCTCTCGCCAATGTCCCGGCAAGTTCCGCCCGGCTGCATCTGTGCTGGGGCAACTACGAAGGACCGCACCACTTCGACATTCCCTTGCAGAAGGTGCTGCCGACCATCCTGAAGGCGAAGCCGCAGGCGATCTCGTTCGAGGCCGCGAATCCACGCCATGCGCACGAGTGGACGGTGTGGCGCGATGCAAAGATCCCGGACGACAAGGTACTGATCCCTGGCGTGATCGACACCTGCACCAACTATATCGAGCACCCCGAACTCGTGGCCCAGCGCATCTGCCAGTTCGCCGACATCGTTGGTCGCGAACGCGTCATCGCTGGCACCGATTGCGGTTTTGCCACCTTTGTCGGCCACGCAGGCCGGGTCGATTCCGAGATCGCCTATAGGAAACTCGGTTCGCTGGTGGAAGGCGCCAAGTTGGCATCGCAGAAACTGTGGCACTGAGGAGCGAACCATGAAGCTCAGCACCGATCGTATCCTCACCACGCATGTCGGCAGCCTGCCGCGACCGCAGCCGCTGGTCGCGACGCTGATCAAGAAGGATCGCGACGAACAGTACGACCGCGCTGAGTTTGAGGCGCAGGTGAAGCAGGCGGTCGCCGATATCGTCGCCCGCCAGGTCGCGATTGGCATCGACGTCGTCAGCGACGGCGAGGCGAGCAAGGTCGGCTACGCAACCTATGTGCACGAGCGCCTCACAGGTTTCAGCGGCGAGCCGTTCGTGCCGAAGCCCAATCTCGATGTCGCGCCATATGGGGATTTCCGCCGCCGGCTCGAGCTGTTCATCGGACCGCAGCAGATCCGTCGCCTGTGCTGCCACGGACCTGTCGCGCGGCAGGATCACGCATCGGCGCAGCGCGACATCGACAACTTCAAGGCGGCGATTGCCACGTCGAAGCCGGTGGATGCGTTCATGCCTGCGGCATCACCCGGCGTGGTATCGACGTTCCAGCCCAATCGCTACTATCCCGACCATCGCGCCTATATCGGAGCGGTCGGCGCGGCGATGCGCGAGGAGTACGAGGCGATCGCCAATGCCGGCATCGTCGTGCAGCTCGACAGTCCGGACCTGGCAATGGCGCGCCACACCGGCTTTCAGGACCTGACCGAGGCTGAATTCCTGAAGCAGGCGGAGCAACAGGTGGAAGTGCTGAACGAGGCGCTGGTCAATGTTCCGGCAAATTCGGCGCGGCTGCATTTGTGCTGGGGCAACTACGAAGGCCCGCACGACTTCGACATTCCGCTGCAAAAGATCCTGCCGATCGTGCTGAAGGCCAAGCCGCAAGCGATCTCCTTCGAGGCGGCCAACCCGCGCCACGAACACGAATGGACAGTGTGGCGTGACACCAAACTGCCGGATGACAAGGTGCTGATCCCGGGGGTGATCGACACCTGCACCAACTACCTTGAGCATCCGGAACTGGTGGCACAGCGGATCTGCCGGTTCGCCGACGTTGTCGGGCGCGAGCGCGTGATCGCGGGCACTGACTGCGGGTTCTCGACCTCGGTCGGCACCGCGGGGAGGGTCGATCGCGAGATCGCCTTCCGCAAGCTTCAATCACTTGTAGAAGGAGCGCGGATCGCTTCGCAGCGCCTGTGGCGCTGACGGCGTCGCTGGTTGGCCGCTCTTGGCCTGGCCGGACAGGCGGTCCATCAGCGCCAACAGAACGGCGGACAGGATGAACGCCAGGTGCAGCCCGACGCTCCAAGCCAGCTCCCGGTCGCTGAGCCGGGCGATGTGCATGAAGCCCTCGAGCACCTGAATGGCAGAGATGGCCACGATCGAGGTCATCAGTTTCAGCTTCAGGTCGCCGAACCCGACATGGCCCATCCATTGCGGCCTGTCGTCGTGGCGCTCCAGGTCCAGGCGGGAGATGAAATTCTCGTAGCCGGCGAAGATCACCATCAGCAGCAGGTTGCCCATAAGCGAAAGGTCGATCAGCGACAGGACCGCAACCGTCAGCTCCTCTCCGCGCGCGGCGAAGCCGTGCGAGAACAGGTTGATCGTCCGGTGGACGAACTCGACGAGCAGCAGCAACAGGCCGGCGACGAGCCCGACGTAGAATGGTGCCATGAGCCATCGACTGGAGAAGAGCGCCTGCTCCAGCAGGCGTTCGGCTATCGGGCGGCGTGCTACCACCGACGGCCTCGTGTCCAAATGGGTTTCGCTATGCATGCTGCTGGTGTCCGACCGATTCGGTATCATGCGAGGCCCAAACGATCTTCGATGATGCGGAGCATCGCGACCTCCTGTGGCCATGCGATGCCATCGGCCAGCATGACCTGTCGAGCGGCCTGCGCGATCAGGGGCGAATCAGCGGTGCGAGACAGCGGACGCAGTGCATCCGCCGCATCGCAAAGCGCCGAGAGGCGATCTCCCGACGGCCGGTTCGCTGCCTGCTCCAGCAACTCGAGTGCGGCGCGGCGACCGTAGCGAGCAAGCAGCCCGTTGCGTCGAAGGCATCGCATCAGCGCCCGGCGCTCGGCTGGATCCACCACACCATCGGCCAGGGCGACGAGAGCGCTGGCGTGCACCATTCCATCGAAGGTCCGCTGGTTTGGAATCTGCACGACGTTCGGTTCGTGGTGGCGATGGCGAGATGGGCGGCGGTGGCGTGCCATGGTCTGAACTCCTGTGCGTTGTGGGTCACGCGCACGGGGTCGTCAGCCAGGAAGCGGATTGGCCCCATTGGGAGACCACCGCACGTGCGCGGTGATCCGACATCGCAGGTTGGCCGCTGTCTGCACGGCGTCCTGCCAGAGGGGCCCGGATCGGCTTTGTTGGGATTTAACTGGCGCGGTCTGGCCACGAATCAAGATCGCGGAGAACGATTCTCTGTGGCCCGGGCTAGGCTTGTCCCTGATGCGCCGTAGGTGTGGGATAGCACTTCGATCTGAACGCGTGATCGATGCCATGGCCCACAAGCCGAACTTTGTTCTGGTGCCGGACCCTGAACCGGAAGCCGAAGAGGACCGGCAGCAGCCCGTCACCCTGTTTGGGCAGGTGCGTGCTCTGGCGCAATCGGTCGCCAGCCATCTGGTGCGCGGGGTAACGGGGGCGCAAGTACCCGCGACGCAACCGCTCCGACCGCGACTGATCTTCGGCTTCGACGCCACCGCGTCGCGCGAACCTGCGTGGGCGACCGCGCGCGCCGTGACCGATGCACTGGTCAAGGCACTCCCGGGGGAACTAGACGTCGCGCTCGCCGTGCATGGCGGGTCCATGCTGCACACCTTCACCGAGTTCACCGCTGACCCGAACCGACTGCGAGATCGCGCTGCCGGTATCTCCTGCATTGCCGGGTTCACCCGGCTGCTGCCGATCCTGTCGCGCGCGCTGTCCAATCAGGGCGTGCGGGTCGTCACCTATATCGGCGACGTGTTCGAGGAGTCGCCGGTGCGCGGCAGGAAGCTGGCGGATGCGATGGGCCAGAGGGGCATCAGGCTGATCGTGCTGCACGACACCGCCGACTGGAATGCGAAACGCGATGCCGAGGCGTTCCTTGACCTGGCACGGCGCACCGGCGGCTGTGTGCTGCCGTTCGATGCCCATGCACCGGGGCGGCTGCGCGAACTGCTGGCAGCGGTGGCGGTGTATGCCGTGGGTGGGCAACAGATGCTGGAAGAGAAGCGGGAGGAGATGCCGGGCGCGGTGCTGCTGCTCGAACATCTTCGCAATCCTTAGGGCCTCAATGCCACTACCGAGACGACCCGGGCGAAGCGCGCCGCCCGTTGCCCGCGCGTCGCCCGGTCTATGTGTCGCCACCCCCGCGCAGCAAGTTGGGATCGTCTCTTTCCGACAATGCAGCGTTCAGAAGTTCCTGTTTCACTTGATCGAGTTGCTCTTCCGTCAGGTCCTCCAGCCTGATCAAGCGGTTGCGTGCTCGTTCGGTTACACGGATCAGCTCGTCGATTTTCAGCTGCAGGGCTTCGGTGTCACGGTTCTGGGTGTTCTGAATCAGAAAGACCATCAGGAAGGTAACTATTGTCGTGCCAGTGTTGATGACCAGCTGCCAGGTGTCCGAGAACCCAAAGATTGGCCCGGTCACTGCCCAGACCAGGACAACGACGACAGCAAGTGCGAAGGTAGCAGGGCGGCCGGTCTGCCTGGCTGTTCGCTGCGCGCCTTTGTCGAACAGGGCGTTGATTGAATTCACCACAGATCACCTTTCGGAAGCCGAGGGTCGTCGGCCGCCTCACCGCCCACCACATCGTAGCAGGTGACGCACTTCACCCGGTGGGCTACACCTCTTATATCGGTCATGCAACAGCGCGGCGCTCGCCGCGCGATCAGCGGCAGGTAGAGGCGGAAGCGTCAAGCCAGCTGCTGTCGAACGGCATTGCCAGATACCTGGCCGGACGCCTGGCGAGCTTCGTCCGCTCGCTGGAGAGTGCACGTGAAGCGAACCGCTGCAGGAGGCCCTTTGGCCCGCCCTGTTTCTGACAGAATCAATCCACATATCCAGCGTCAAGAGCTGCACAAGAAGCAGCTACCTGCGAGGAGACGATGCTCATCCGAGCGGCCGTGCTTCTGAGCTTGACGACACTGCTCTTCGCCTGCGCCGAGCAGCCTGCGGGCGACACGCCGATCGGTGGTTACGGCGGCGGTCCGGACTATGCCACGCCAGGCTACCCGGCATATGGGTATGCGCCGGGCTACCTTGGCCCCCCATACGGTTCTGATGCGTTCATAGGTGGAGGTGGCTATTGGGTCAGCGGCGACGATCGCGGTCGCAACTGGGATCAGCGAAGATGGGATCGCGAACTGCAGCTGCAACGACATGAGAACGAAGCACGGACCCGAGCCCAGGTCAGGCAACAACTCCAGCAGCAAGAGGCTGCAATCCAGGCTGCGCGGGCCCAAGCCTTGCAGCAGCAGGCACGAACCGCGCAGCAATTATATCAGCAGAGAGTGCAAGCTCAGGCAGCTCAGAACGAAGCGATCCTGCAGCAGCGGGCCGCCCAACAGCAGGCTCTGTCGGCCGCTCAGGCGCAGGCTGCCTTGCAGCAACAGCAGCTGAGGGCGGCGGCTCAGGCTGCACAGGCCCAGGCGATGCAGCAGCGGGCACAGGCTGTGCAACAGTTGTATCAGCAAAGAGCCCAGGCGCTGGCAGCCCAGAACCAAGCAGTTCTGCAGCAACGAGCCGCCCAACAGCAGGCCCTCGCTGCTGCTCGAGCGCGCGCTCTGACGCAATGAGATCGAGCGGAACCTCACGGGGCCGTAATCATTTGCGACTCAAAGAAAGCAAGGGTGCAGGAGCCCGCCGCCACGGTTCGGCTTGAGGAACCGGAAAGCTCACGCTTGAACTGCTCACCGGGCAGGAAGTTTTGCCAGGTCAATTGCGCTGTCGCTTCTCAGATTGAATTACCATCTGCAGGCAAGAGCATTGTAATTGCGAAGCGAGAACAAGCCCCCTGCACTGCACCCGCGCTGGTTCCGCGGATCTGTCCGTCGCCGGGTATTGTCGAGCGAATCGAATTATGCATCCAATGTGACGTTTGCCATTGAGTCCTCGATTTTTGGCAGGGCGCGCGCCGCGCCCGTCGTTGCTTTCAATTCGCACAAGGCTTGGTCAATGACGCCGTCAATCAATGCGGATCGCTTGTGGCAGTCGATCCTGGAGCTCGCGCGTATCGGTCCCACATCCGAAGGTGGCAGCTGCCGCCTCGCCTTGAGCGTTGAGGACAAAGAAGCCCGCGCCCTGCTGCTTGACTGGTGTCGGCCGCTCAACCTGCATTTCGAGCAGGACGCAATCGGCAACATGTTCCTGTCCCGCAAGGGGCGCATGGACACCGCGGCTGCGGTTGCTTTCGGCAGCCATCTGGACACGGTACCGACCGGCGGGCGCTTCGACGGCACTGTCGGCGTACTCGCCGGGCTGGAAGTCATGCGCACACTGCACGATGCCAACATTACAACAGGCGCGCCGCTTGAACTGGTCAACTGGACCAACGAGGAGGGCAGCCGATTCCGCCCCGCGATGATGGGTAGCCGCGTGCACGCCGCCAATATGTCACTGGAAGCCGCGCTTGCCATAACCGACGACGAGGGCACCAGCGTCGAGGCTGCGCTGCACGATAGCGGCCAGGCGGGCGCCCTGGTGCCTTCCCCACGCGGCTGGACCTGCTGGCTCGAACTTCACATCGAGCAGGGTCCAGTGCTGGAAGCGAGCGGTGCCGATATCGGCATCGTCACCGGCACCATGCATGCGCGGTATTTCCAGCTCATGGTTACCGGCGAACCCAGCCATGTCGGTCCGACCACGATGGACCGTCGCCGCGACAGCCTCGCCGCAGCTGCCGAGATCATCTTGGCAGTGGAACGCATCGCGCTGGCCGCCGAACCTGGTGGCCGTGCATCGGCGACCTGGATCGAGAATTATCCCAATGCGCGCGGCAACGTCGCCAACATCACCCGGCTTCATTGCGATGTCCGGCACGAGCAGGCCGAGAATGCCGTCGCCATGGAGCACGAGTTGCGTGGCGTATTGAATGCGATCGGCCTACGCCGTGGCGTTAACATTGCCATCGATCCATATGCCAGTTTCGGTCCAGTCGCGTTTGATACACGGCTGGCGGACCTGCTGCGGGACAAGGCGTCGATGCGTCAGCTGACGACACGTGACATGATCGCTGCGGCCGGCCATGACTCGGTGCTAATGGCCTCGCTCACTCCGAGTGCAATGCTGTTCATTCCCAGTGTCGGAGGAATCACCCACAATCCGCGTGAGTATTCGACCAAAGAGCAGATCGCCAGAGGAGCACAAATCCTGCTGGACGCCGTCGTGGAGCTCGCACGCTAGCTAGAGATGCCCCCCGATCAATGGGCTCCCAAGCCAGCTTTGCACAGCAGAGCAACGATTTGGTCGGCTTAGGATCAGCGTCCCATAAAGACTATGCGGGCCGCGGCGATTTCCTCATTCTAAGCATGCTCCTGACCAATCGCGTGGCCACACCCCTCATCGCCGTGCTTGAGTCACTCGCAATTCCCTCCGTCAGCGAGAGGGAAACGGAAATCGAACCTGCATCAGGAATAAGAATGATCTCGACCGCCGTGCTGGCCGCCGCGCTCATACAGCCTGCCGCTAATACGACCTGGTGGAGCACCGAAGGTGCCAAGGTCATCCAGGTACCCGGACAGAACCTTTGCACCTTGTACATCGCTCAGCAGAAGAGATCTGTTGGTTTCCTGTGGGACAGGAGTGCACTTGCGGGCATTGTGTTCCAGGACGACGCATGGGACTTCCCGCCGAGGCAGACAAAGGCGGCGGTTCGCATCGGCGCCACCTGGGTGAGTGGCAGTGCCGACATTGACTGGTTTGAAGCGACCGAAAGCAGAGACGAAATCATCGTGCCGCTTCGTTATTTCCCGGTCGAGAGCCTGTTGAGCACTGCCGGCTCAGTTTCGCTGCACCGTGACGGCGCCGATCTTGACGTCTCGTTGGACAAATCGAAAATGCCGAAACTGCTCGATGCGGTGCAAAATTGCCGGCAGCATCTGAAGTGAGGACCACGTCAACGTCTCGCTTCCCAAATGAGCCTGGAGGTGGTCGCGCTTCTCCTGCGTCCTTAACTTCTTAGGATTTGCGCTGCCCCAATCTGGTCAAGCGCGACGAAGTCCAGCCGACGCGCGTCGTGACTGCGCGGGATACTCTGGCCGCAACTTGACGCCGGGCTCGTTCAAAGTATCGTGACATGGATCCTCGAATCCCCGCTTTGCTCCAACCTTCTTTGCTTGTCACTTGGGGGCGAGCTTGATTGGACACGGACAGTACGTTGTTACCTTCCTATGATGGCTGAAGGGCGGCTGATGTTGCGTTTTCTACTCCCGGCATTTGCTTTGACCGGCGCCCTGCTGGTGCTTTTCGCCGGCGCGCTGAGCGATTTCGCTGGGACACTCAGCAATCGACTGACGTCGAGTGGGACCGCGGACTTGCCACCGCGGTTCACCAGCACGTCACCTGGGGTTCCCGGAGCGCAGCCGCAGCCAGATGTGCAACGGCCGGTTCCGGCAACCCCCGGCACGCAACAGCCGGACCGGAAGCAGGCCGCACCGGACGTGTCCCAGCCTCAGGTCGAGGCACTCCAGCAACAGGCGACGGCACTCCAGCGGCAACTCGCCCAGCGCTCGCAGGAACTCGAGCAACGGACTAAGGAACTTCAGCAACGAACGCGTGATGTTCAGGCGGTCCAGGTGGAAGTCGACCGGCTGAAACAGGGCATGGATTCGGCTCGCCAGCAACGTCAGGCAGATGGCGCTAAGCTATCGCAGCTTGCCGCCCGTTCAGCCGAACTCGACCAGCGCTCGCAGGAACTCGACGCACGAAAGCGCGACCTGGACAAACGGAGCCACGATGCCGAAGCGGCACAGGCCGAGGCCCTTCGCTTGCGTCAGGTCGTCGATGCTGTGCGTCAGCAAAACAAGGCCGATCAGCAGGCGACTGTGGCGCGACCGAAAACCGATGAGGCTTCGGCAGCGCGCCAGAAGGCGAAGCAGCAGCAAACCGCCGCGCTGTCTCCGCAGGAGCCCGCCGCGTCGCCGCCGCCCGCGCGGCCCTCTGATGCCGCCGTCCCGGCCCAGCAGCTGATGACTGCGAGGCAATGGCTCGCCGCCGGTCGGCCTGACGAGGCGCGTCGGCTGCTCGCAACCGCGCAGACCCAGATGGTACTGCAGCCCGTGACCCCTGACGCGCCCGACGCGCAAGGCGCCAACGTGCCTGCGACCGAGATCGGCAACGCCATACGCTTGCTCGATATGGGCGCGAGCCGGCAGGCCATGCAGGCAATCAATCGCGCCATCGAAGCGGCTGACGAGCCACTCGGCAAGGTCCGTGCTTGGTCGGGCTATCAGGCTTATACCTCTTCCGCCGGCTACTCGCAGCCCTTCACCCCCCGCTAACGGGCACCGAGGAAGCGGCACGCCGGTTCAGGCGTGCTGCGAGATGTCAGCAGGGTTTTCGTCGGGCTGAGATCAGCCGCAACGGCGTTGACAATACCGCTACGTAAACTGTCCTGCCGGTTCGGTGGCGCATGTTGCGTCGTGTCGCCGGTCAGCCGTTGAACCCGTGCTGCGCGGCGACTTTTCCGATTGGCATGGTGCTTGCACGTCATTGCCTGACCTCGTGGCAATCACAGTGGCACAGGGTGGGAAAGGTCGTGAGTTCGATCCGTCGGCTTGAGTCTACATCCCTTGCTGGCTGCGGGGCCGCATCGACCCCGCCCGTCGCGATCGCACCGGAAAACGACGACGCATAACTGCAAGCTCAGACCGTACTGGAGTTCTGGCCAATGATGGACGTTCGCTGTGGTTATTTCGCTTCACAAAGGAAGCTCCAGCGCCAGTTTGCTCACGCCGCCGAGGCACCGGTGATGCGCCTTCGGCCTCGCAACATCCTGGCGGCGACGACCGCAGTCTGCGCCCTGACTGCCGTATCGTCCTGCAGCATGGTGCCAAACCTGCCGCCGGCACCGGCTCAGCCACCGCCGGCCACAGGTTACGTGTCCAGCCTGGAACCGTACCGGATCCAGGTCGGTGACGTGCTTGAAGTCCGTCTGATGCTGAACCCTGAGCTGAACGAAGAAGTAGCGGTTCGCCCCGATGGACATATATCAACGACCGTTGCACGCGATGAACTTGCCTATGGCAGAACGGTGCCAGAACTGACGGCGGCACTTACGCGCGCCTACTCCGCAGATCTGCGCAATCCGCGCCTTTCGGTCATCTTGCGGTCGTTCGCCCCGACGCGGATCTACGTTGGTGGCGAAGTCAACAATCCAGGCGAGTTCATCGACGTCGGTCCGACACTCACGCTCTCGCAGGCGGTGGCGCGTGCGGGAGGACTGAAGTTCACCACCAGCGACGAAGGCAAGGTGTTCATCATTCGCCGCGGTCCGAACGATGTTCCGGAATTCTTTTCCACGCGCTTCGACGCGATTATGTGGGGGAAGGACCCTTCGGCCGACGTGCGGCTGGCGCCATATGACGTCGTGTTTGTGCCGCGCACCACTGTCGCCGAGGTTTATCGGTTCTTCGAAACCTACCTGCTGCAGTTCGTGCCTGTGAGCTGGGGCTTCTCTTACGTGGTCGGCAATGGCGGCGGCGGAGGCGGAACCACTGTCCTGCCCGCCCCAGTACCAACGCGGTAAGCTGATCTGGAAGCGCACGCTGGTGTGACGATGTGCCCGCTAGGGGCGCATCGCCGTCGCCGTTGAAAGCCGGATCTGCATTACGGATTGGGACTTGTGCTGCCGTCTCGGGCTGGGTCGGCACCACGATGAACGCAGCTTCCGTCCCACTTGTTCAAGCCAGTGCGACCCAGCTTGAGGTGAGGCAACCCGGGGTTGGCCCGCCATTTGCAGCACCACATTTGGGAAATGCTGGCTTCGTTGGGCTTGGTTAAGGTGGACGGCTGGATTTGCAAGCGACACGGCCAAGTGCACTCCGTTCTTTCAGCGGGCTCAACACCGAGGAGCGTAATCATCTGCGCCGTTGGTATGCAGAGGCGAAGGATGCCGGCATCGACGGAATCGAGGATCTGGTCGGCAGACCCTGGCCTTTCCAGCCGGAAGGCACAGTGATCGGCGTGTTCTGTCGTGGCTCCGACACAGCCCGTTGGCTGGTGATCGGACAGAACGCCGCCTGGGCCGTGGCGGACTGCGCAGAGGGCACAGTGTCTCCGACGTTTCAGTCCCTGGCGGAAGCGCTGGAGACGATCCACCCAGGATAGGGGCATCAGCCCGCTATGGGGGGAGCCTTGAGTCCGCGCGTCAGGCTGATCGAATGCCGCCGCAGCATCCGATACAGGGTTACGCGAGACACCCCCAGCTCGTGCGCGGTCAGCGTGATATTCTCCTGTGTGCCGGCGAGCGCTTCGATGAGAGCAGCACGCTCCTGGTCCGAACCTGGCAACGGACGGGGTGCCGCCCCGCTCGCCGGCCGCGATGGCTCTTTAAGGCCGCTCAGATCAGCGGGTGTTACGATGGCGGAGTCGCCTATCACGACTGCGCGCCGCACCACCGCCATAAGTTCGCGCACATTGCCGGGCCAGTCATGCCGACGGAGTGCGTCCATCGCCTCGGGAGCAAACCCTGAGACATCGCGGCCAAATTGTCCGGTGGCCTGCCGCAACGCGTAATCAGCCAGCAACGGGATATCCTCCCGCCGCTCGCGCAATGGTGGCAGGTGCAACGCAAGTATGTTCAGGCGATAATATAGGTCTTCGCGAAATCGGCCCTCAGCAATCGCTTCACGCAATCGGACGTTCGTGGCAGCCACAATCCGGACGTCAACACGAATGGGCTCACGTCCACCGACCCGCACTATTCGCCCGTCCTGCAAGAAACGCAGCAAGTGCCCCTGCAGATCCACCGGCATATCACCGATCTCGTCCAGGAACAGGGTCCCGCCGTTGGCGTGCTCGATCTGCCCCTTGGTGCGCGCCAGTGCGCCAGTGAAGGCGCCCTTCTCGTAACCGAACAGCTCGGACGCAACCAGCGTCGCAGGGAAAGCCGCGCAGTTCACGGCGACAAACGGGCCGTCGCGACGCAGCGAGCGGTCATGAACCGCGCGCGCTGCGAGTTCCTTGCCGGTGCCGCTCTCACCGGTGATGAGCACGGGCTCTTCGTTTCTGGCGAAGCGCACGATCATATCCAGGGCGTGCCGAACCGCGGCACTTTGTCCAATCAGGTCGGCGCTTCCTGATTGAGGCCGCGCATCAGCCATATCGGGAGAAGAACCGTTGTTCTCCTCAATCGTAGCGTGTAGTCTGGTTAGCAGTTTCTGATCCCGGAGCGCCCACTCCATCAAGAGTTGCGCAAGCCGCTCGACCGGCACCCGCGAGAGATCGTCCAGCGTCAGTCGCAGCATACGTAACGACCACCCACTCTTTTTGTTCCGGACCAATCGTTCGTGAATAGAGCGCTACTTCCGTGGCAGTTCATTCGTTGCGTATCCACAAAACCCTTGTCAATAGTGGTTGACGTTAAGCTCAGGACTAACATCTGGGATGTGACGCTCGAGGACAAGGAGAACATTACGGATCGCTACGTTGGGCAACTCAGCCTGCATGGGCACGAGGCTCAACTCGCGGCTGCAACGGCTACCGGAAAATTGGGTTAATACCGGCCACAAAGTGGAGCGCCGGCACCGACGGGGCAACCACCGGACTGCCGGGCCCGGCACTGTCGGCTGCCACCGCGGCCCGTGTGACTGACGAACTCAGCCGGGATGCGAATGTGCCAAGTTGCCCCCGTGCCTGGCGCTGCCGATCGTTCAGGACAGCGACTTCCTTGCGGATCTGAGACAGCTTGGCGTCCGGACCGGTGCCAGCGACGTCGCCAGTCACACCGATAAGCAGACCCACCGCACCGAAGCAGTCGACGATCATCGTCTTGCGTCCCAGCTTCCGGCTGGCGGGGCGGACCTGTTCCGATTGGGCCTCGGCGTGCCGCGTCGCGGCGACGGGCATCGACCCGAGTTCCTGCAAATTTGGGCGCGCATCGAGCGCTGGATCGGACCGCAGCGCCCCTGTCTGAGACGACTGCTCGTCCGACAGGACGTCGATCGGGTCGCTACGCCCAATCAGTGTAGGGTTGGCGGTGGCGACGGCTAAAAGGCGCTCGGCCAGGCGCCTGACAGAAGTACCTCGCGCGTGCTGTGAAACGAAACGACCCATGCCGGCATCAGACTGCCCTCGGACTGGCCAGGTCCAATCACGTCTGGGCGCATGTGTCCTCGATGCAACAGCTGTGTTGAGATCAGATGTCCAATTCCTCGACCGTCCGTGCCTTCTCCTGAATGAACTGGAAGCGCAGTTCCGGTCGCCGTCCCATCAGGCTTTCGACCAGTTGGCTCGTTCGCGCACGTTCGTCTGGCGGCGCTACAACCTTCAGGAGCGTGCGTTTTGCCGGATCCATGGTTGTTTCCTTGAGCTGTGATGGGGGCATTTCTCCTAGACCTTTGAAACGGCTCACTTCGACCTTTGCCCCTGCCTTGAACTCGCCTTTCGTCTTCGCCTCACGGTCAGCGTCATCCATTGCGTAGACTGACTTTGTCCCCTGGGTCAGCCGATACAGCGGCGGCTGGGCGAGGTAGACATGTCCATGACGCACAAGGTCAGGCAACTCACGGTAGAAGAAGGTCATCAGCAGTGAGGCGATGTGTGCCCCGTCGACATCGGCATCAGTCATAATGATTATGCGCCCGTAGCGCAGTTTGGCGCGATCGAACCGCTCCCCCACCCCGCATCCCAGCGCCTCGATCAGGTCCTTGAGCTCCTGGTTCTGCCGTAGCTTGTCAGCCGATGCGCTGGCCACATTCAGAATCTTGCCGCGCAGCGGCAGCACGGCCTGCGTCTCGCGGTTGCGCGCCTGCTTGGCCGAGCCGCCGGCTGAATCACCTTCCACCAGGAAGATCTCGGTTTCAGCGGCATTTTCGCGGGTGCAGTCGGTCAATTTGCCTGGCAGCCGCAGCCGGCGCGTGGCTGATTTGCGCGCGGTGTCCTTGGTCTCACGTCTCCGGAGACGGTCCTCGGCACGCTCGATGACAAAGGCGAGCAGGTTGTCGGCCTGAGCCGGATTGCCCGCCAGCCAATGATCGAACCGATCCCGAAGCGCGCTCTCCACCAAGCGGGTCGCCTCGACGGTCGTCAGCTTCTCTTTGGTCTGCCCCTGGAACTGAGGATCGCGCAGGAAGACCGAGAGCTTCACGGCGCATGGCCCAAGCAGGTCATCAGCCACGACCTGTGTCGCGCGCCGATTGCCCCGCTGCTCGCCCCATGCGCGCAGCCCCTTCAGCAGAGCAGCCCGAAAGCCGGCCTCATGGGTGCCACCTTGTGTCGTGGGAATCGTGTTGCAGTAGGAATGGATGAACCCCTCGACCTCCTCCAGCCACGCAACGGCCCACTCGGCTCTTCCGGCACTGCCAGCGAGATCTGCCTCGCCAGCCCAGACCTGCGGCAGCACCCGTGCATTTTCGCCGATCTCGGCCTCGAGGCTGTCACGCAGCCCGCCGGGGAAATGCAGTACCGCCTCGGCCGGAGTGTCATCCTTGGCGCCCTTCAGCAGCCCTGGATCACAGGCCCAGCGGATCTGGACGCCGCGGAACAGATAGGCCTTTGACCTGCACAGCCGATACAGGCGGACCGGGCTGAAGCCAATTGCGCCGAACACCTTCGGATCCGGCTTGAAGCGTATGGACGTGCCTCGGCGATTGTGCACCGCCCCAGCGTTGATCAACTTCGAGGTAGGCTTGCCGCGTGCGTAGCTCTGCTTCCACAGCACGCGATCGCGCGCGACCTCGACCTCCATGACCTCGGACAGCGCGTTGACCACCGAACTGCCGACCCCGTGCAGCCCGCCGGACGTCGCATAGACTTTGCCACCGAACTTGCCGCCTGAGTGCAGCGTCGTGAAGATCACCTCCAGGGCGCTGAGATTCTTGAACTTGGGGTGCGGATCGACCGGGATTCCCCGGCCGTTGTCACGGACCGTGAGCCAGTTGCCCGCCTCCAGCGTCACTTCGATGAAGCTGGCATGTCCCGCAACCGCCTCGTCCATGGCGTTGTCCAGCAGCTCTGCCGCGAGATGGTGCAGCGCAGCCTCGTCGGTCCCCCCGATATACATCCCGGGACGGCGGCGAACCGGCTCCAGCCCCTCCAGAACCTCGATATCCTTGGCAGAGTAGCCCTCGGCTCCCTTGCCGCTGAACAGATCGTTCATGCTGTGTTCTCAGGCCTTCTTCGGCACCCTAGCCGGGGCGGAGGAGTCAGGGCAACGGGCCCGATGTGGGGGCCCGATGTGGGGGGCCCGATGAGGGGTGCCTGACGACCGCAGGAGATGCCGCGCATGTTGGGTGCCTCCTGAGTTAGCTGTATTCACCGCCAGCCGATGGATGCGCTCGCCTGGTATGTCGTGCTCGGAACAATCGCTGGCGGCCTCGTCCAGGGTCTGTCCGGGTTCGCCTTCGGCCTTGTCGCGATGACGGTCTGGGTATGGGTGCTCGCGCCGCAGGTCGCTGGCCCACTGGTCGTCTTCGGTTCCCTGGTTGGCCAGCTGCTGTCGATCCGCGCGTTTCGCGGCGGCTTTGACCGACGCCGCGTCTGTCCCTTCGTGCTGGGTGGCAGCATCGGCACGCCGATCGGCGTGTGGCTGCTGCACTATATCGACCAGACCCTGTTCAAGCTGACGGTCGGATTGGTCCTCCTCGTCTACTGCCCGTTGATGCTTGGCCTGAGGACCATGCCCCGCATCACCGCCGGCGGCGGGTTGGCCGACGCCAGCGTCGGGCTGATCGGCGGGATGATGGGCGGTTTGGGCGGGCTGAACGGACCGGCTCCGACGCTATGGTGCTCGCTGCGAGGCTGGAGCCGACACGAGCAGCGTGCCGTGTTCCAGGTCTTCAGCCTGTCGATGCAGTCGCTGACATTGGCATTGTACAGTGCCAGCGGCCTCATTACCCGCGAAACGCTGTTCCTCTTCGTCCTGGTGGCACCGGCAATGATCGTTCCCACGCTGCTCGGTGTGCGGCTCTACACGCGGTTCAGCGATGCCGGGTTTCGCCGGCTCATACTTGTCCTGCTGAGCCTTTCGGGAATTGTGCTGCTGGTCGCCTCGGTGCCGCGGCTGATGGTCCGATGACACTGTGGCGGTAAAGACTTGCGCCCGCGGCGGCCTTAAGGCTGGTCAAACTTCCATTCAGCGAAATCTTGCCGCTCTGCTACACTGGTCCGTGAACGTGGAGCGTTCAGATGCCTAGCGATCGCTGCTCACGCGAGACACCCCTTGCTGACACAGCGATCTCCGGGGCGACCTCCGGGGCCGCCGTCCTGCCGTGAACCGCCGCCCAACCCGGGTCCGTTCGCGCGAGCACCTCGTCACGCTGGATCGGCATTGGCTGCGCTCGACCGGCTTCACGCTGGCGCTGATCGGCCTTGTTGCCGCCGCGATCGGCGTGGACTGGACAGCGACCCTCTCGTCGCTGATCACCTGCGCCGTCGGCTTCGGGTTTTTTTATTTACTGTTCTCGGGCGGGGCGCACTTTGGCATGGTGGTTGCCAATTTTCTGGCGATTTATGCCTGCGCCTTCGAGTTCTTCCGCGAGGCCAATTTTCCCGACGCGACCCGTCCCTTCGCGCTAGGCGCCGTGGCCATGCCGGTGCTGGCTTTCCTGTGCGGCTGCTTTGCCCGTCGGCGTGCCATCTACTCCATCATCCATGCGCGCCGCATACGCGAGCTGCAACGCCTGCCTCGGATCAGCGGCTGGTTGTTCGGAGCGCTTGCGGTCGGTGCGGCGTCTTTCGCGCTGCCGCGCCTGCAACTCGATGCGCAGCAACAGGGCATTGCCCTGCTGGCGGCCACGGGATTGGTCTCACTGCTTGTCATCGCCTCGATACGCGATGTGATCCTGGTGATGATCGATATCGCAATGGTCTTCGAAGGCGTCGCTGTACGGTTCGATCGGCTGATCCGCCCCATGGTGGCGTTCATCACGTTCTATGCGCTGCTCGTGGTGGTTTTTGCCTGTCTTTATCGCATCGCCGATCTGACGGCGGCGATGCCGCAGTTTGCCGTTCATGCCGAGCCGACCCGGATCAGCTTCGTCGATGCGCTCTATTTCAGCATTGCCACAATTACGACGCTAGGCTTCGGCGATATAGCGCCGACATCGTCGCTGGTGCGCGCCATCACCTCGTTGGAGGTGGTGTCGGGTCTGCTGATGCTGCTGTTCGGCTTCAGCGAGATCACGCGCAGCGCCGGCGGCGAACGCTGATCGATGCATAGAGGCGATATGACCTGGCAAGGACGCAGGGTTCTGGTCACTGGTGGAGCAGGGTTCCTTGGCTCCAATCTGTGCCACGCGCTGGTGCAACGTGGTGCTCGTGTGGTGGCCTTGGACGGATTCCTGTTCGGCGGCGGCGCGAACCCGGCGAACCTGGCGGATGCACCGATCGAACTGGTGCGTGGTGATATTCGCGAGATGGACCTGCGCAACGTATGCGAGGGGACCTCGGTTATCTTCAATCTCGCCGCGCAGACCAGCCACATGGGGGGGCAGAACGATCCGCTGGCGGACATCGCCGTGAACGCGGTCGCGCAGGTGCGCCTGATCCAGGCCGCGCGCGAGGCAGCACCGGATGCTGTGGTGGTGCACGCTTCGACGCGTCAGTTCTATGGCCGCGCGCAAAAACTGCCGGTCGACGAGAACCAGCCCGTCGCTCCCCCCGACGCCAATGGGGTGTCCAAGTTCGCCGGCGAACAATACTGGATGCTGGAACATCGGGTACGCGGACGCCCGGTCGTTTCGTTGCGCCTGACCAACTGCTATGGTCCGCGGCTACGTATCCGCGACGCGCGCCAGACCTTCCTGGGGATTTGGCTGCGCTGCGTCCTGGAGGGGCGCGCTTTCGAGGTGTGGGGCGGGCCGCAGTTGCGCGACCTGACCTACGTTGACGATGTCACCGAGGCGTTCCTGCTGGCCGCCGCGACGCCCGGGTGTCACGGGCAGATCTTCAACATCGGCGGCCCGCCGCCCGCCTCGCTGCATGACATCGCCGACCTCCTGGTCAGCATTGCCGGCCCTCCGGCGCGATACGTGACCCGGGAGTTTCCTGCCGATCGTGCCACGATCGACATCGGCAGCTACCATGCCGATGACCGTGCATTTCGGACCGCGACCGGCTGGGAGCCAAAGGTTTCGCTCGAGCAGGGGATCAGGCGCTCTCTGGAATGGTTCCGGCCAAGACTGGCGGAATACCTATAGGTTTAGCCCCGGCACTGATTTGCCACTCGTTGAGCTATCTGGCATACGCCCGGCCCACCCAGCGGGCCGCGGCACGATTCTGTCGCTTGGCCCATAAGCAACGACCAGAGGATCAAGCAGAATGCAACTGGCCCAATTCGTGATCATCGTCTGCGGTCTGCTGGCGCTGATCTACGGCGTGGTCACCAGCAAACAGGTGCTCGCCGCGGATGCCGGCACCGCACGGATGCAGGAGATTTCCGGCGCCGTCCAGGAAGGCGCCCGCGCCTATCTCAATCGCCAGTACACAGCCATAGGCATCGTCGGCGTGGTGATCCTGATCATCCTCGGCCTGACCTTGGGCATCCACGTGGCGATCGGTTTCATCATCGGCGCGGTCCTCTCGGCAGCCGCCGGCTATGTCGGTATGAACGTTTCCGTACGGGCGAATGTCCGGACCGCTCAGGCCGCCAAGCAAGGCCTGGCAGCCGGTCTTGGCCTGGCATTCCGGGCAGGCGCAGTGACCGGGCTTCTCGTTGTCGGCCTCGGGCTGCTTGGTGTCGCCGGCTACTACTTCATCCTGCGCAGCGGCATGGCCAACGCCAGCGACGACGAACTTCGGCGCGTGCTGGAAGCGATGGTGGCCCTTGGCTTCGGCGGCTCGCTTATTTCGATCTTCGCGCGGCTCGGCGGCGGCATCTTCACCAAGGGCGCCGATGTGGGCGCCGACCTCGTCGGCAAGGTCGAAGCCGGCATTCCCGAGGACGATCCCCGCAATCCTGCCGTCATCGCAGATAACGTCGGCGACAACGTTGGCGACTGTGCCGGCATGGCCGCCGACCTGTTCGAGACCTATGCCGTGACCATCGTCGCGACGATGCTGCTGGCCGCGATCTTCTTCACCGGACCGGTGCGCGACGCCATGCTCCTCCTGCCACTCGGCATCGGCGCCATCTGCATCTTTACTTCGATCATCGGCACGTACTTCGTGCAACTCGGCCCCGACAACGCGATCATGAAGGCGCTCTACAAGGGCCTTATGGTCACCGGCGCCCTGTCCATCGTCGGGATCGCGATCATCATCGCCTGGTTCATCGGCTTTGGCACACCTCTACCGATCGTCGGAGGCGGTTCCGTGCAGGGCTGGCAGCTCTTCATCTGCGCGCTGGTAGGCCTGGCGGTGACCGGCGCTATCGTGTGGATCACCGAATACTACACCGCGACGGAGTTCAGACCCGTTCGATCGATCGCCCAGAGTTCTACCACCGGACACGGCACCAACGTGATCCAGGGCTTGGCGGTTTCGATGGAAGCTACCGCGCTGCCGGCCATCGTCATCTGCATCGGCATCCTGGTGACGTACATGATCGCCGGCCTGTTCGGCATCGCGGTGGCAGTGACCACCATGCTGTCGCTTGCCGGCATGATCGTCGCACTGGACGCCTACGGCCCAGTGACCGACAACGCCGGCGGCATAGCGGAGATGGCCGATCTGCCCGCTGATGTGCGCGTCACCACCGATGCGCTCGATGCGGTGGGCAACACCACGAAGGCCGTAACCAAGGGCTATGCAATTGGTTCGGCGGGTCTCGCGTCGCTGGTCCTGTTCGCCGCCTATACGCAGGACCTGAAGCACTACTTCCCCAATCTCGACGTGCCGTTCACCTTGCAGGATCCGTTCGTGGTGATCGGGCTGATCATCGGCGGCCTGCTTCCCTACCTGTTCGGCGCTCTCGGCATGACCGCGGTCGGGCGTGCCGCGGGTTCCGTGGTGGTAGAGGTGCGTCGTCAGTTCCGCGAAATAAGCGGCATCATGGAAGGCACGGGGAAGCCGGAATACGGCCGCGCGGTCGATTTGCTGACACGGGCCGCGATCCGCGAGATGATTGTGCCATCGCTGCTGCCGGTGCTGGCGCCGATCATCCTGTGGGTGGTGATCGATATCATCGCCGGTCGCGTGCAGGCCTTCTCTGCCCTGGGTGCAATGCTGCTGGGCACGATCGTCACCGGATTGTTCGTCGCGATCTCGATGACCTCAGGCGGCGGCGCCTGGGACAACGCCAAGAAATACATTGAGGAAGGCAACCACGGCGGCAAAGGTTCCGAGGCCCACAAGGCGGCGGTCACCGGCGATACCGTGGGCGATCCCTACAAGGACACCGCCGGTCCTGCGGTCAACCCGATGATCAAGATCACCAACATCGTGGCGCTGCTGCTGCTGGCGATTCTCGCGGGCTGGCTGCATTGAACTAAGCGCGCAGCAAGGCTTCCAGTTCCGCCTCATGCTCGTAGTCGGGCATGAGGCGGCGTAGCTGCGCGTCTCGCTCAACTGCTGGGTGAAAATAGATTTCACTCTCCCCTTTCGGCAATTCTCTAAGCAATCGCCCCAAACGTTCGGACGTCATGTGCCCGCTCCAGGCGATGCCGAAACAGTAATCCGTCGTTGTCATCCCCCTCGCCCGAACCTGTCGACGCAGCACGCGTGACCAGTGATACAGCGCATGCGCTCCGAAGCCTGCGTGGGTCCCACAACGCGCCAGCACTGCCGGCGGCTCCGTTGGAACCCGCACGCGTCGGAGGCCAAATTCACGGCCGATGTCCAGCATCAGCTGTGCCACCGTCGGGTGCAGGTGCATGTGCTTGTGGGCATCCGCGTGATGCAGTGTCAGTCCGGTCGCTGCGAAGGCCGCGAACTGGGCGCGGATCTCCGCGGCCAATTGTCGGCGGACACGCGGCCTGGCGAAATAGCCGATGCCCAGGCGAAGCTGCTGGGACGGAAATCGACCTTTTGCATCGACGAGATCGGGAATTTTGCCTGCTGGCAGTGCAGCCGGCCCCTCCACCACCACCAGATGCAGCCCCACGCGCAGCCCCGGCATCCCGCGGGCACGCCGCACGGCGTCAGCGGCGCCGCTCCCTGCCACCATCAGGCTGGCGGCGTGCAGTTTCCCCGCGCGGTAAGCGCGTTCCACCGCCTCATTGACCGACTCAGTCAGGCCGAAATCATCGGCCGTGAGGGTAACCCCGGGTCTGAGGCCTGATGAGGTCAGGTTGACCTCACCAAGCCTTAGATCTTCAAGTTGAGCGCGTGACTCAGACCGTTGGACGATCCCGCCTCTGGTCATCACGTGCTAGCGGCCAATGGGGCTACAGCAGAAAGATCGCCATCAGCACCAAGAGTACAATGATGGAGATCACCGATCCCAGGGTGAAGTGCGTGAAGCTGCTCCAAAAGCGCTGCCGGTCGGCAAGGAAGGCTTCAGGCGTCTCGGCCCGCACCGGCGGGTGAGTGGCGTGACTGTGGTCGGACATGCGGCCTCGGTTCGGGCAATTCGTTCGCTCGCGTTCTATGGCAGCCGAGCCGGAACGGGCAAGCCTCGACCCGGGATTAACTGTGCCGGCCTGTGGCGCTGCCTCAACGCAATCAGCGTCCGCAACATGTTGATTGCGGATCTTTCTGGCATTGATGTGGACCATGGCCCTACCGCCCGGCGACCGAATGGTGGCGGTGCGCGACGGTGTTCAGCGGTGGTCGCCTCGCAAGTGACGCGATAGCGCGATCTCAGCGACGGCATCCAGCAGGTCGCTCGTGCGTCGGCGGGAACGGGCGCCGCGGCAAATCAGGTGCTGGCAGCTTCGTCGGACTGACAGGTCAGGCGCACGAACTACCGCGGGAACTGCGCCTGTCCGGTGAACGGTTTCGTGTGGCTTAGTCTTGTCCTGGATACATGCGCACGCTCCTTGCCACCTCATCGGCGACATGCTCCTTGCTGATGACGCCCACGATGTTCTCTCGTCGCGGGCGCTTATTGCCATCGACCACGACCGCCATGATCGCATCGCGACGCCACAGCCTGGAAATCACGTCGAACATCGCGGTGCTTTCGTGAGCGATGGTGAACTTGCGCAGCGCCAAGACGCCCATCGCCACACGCGCCCCAACTTCGCGCGGAAGGTCGGCATTCACCCGCAGCACGCCGACGATGTATTTGCCCCGCGTTACCACCACGTGGCGCAGGCCCCCGCCGGAGCCAGTGAGCCTCTGCAACACCTGGTCGAAGGTTTCGTCTTCGTCCGCCAGCACGAAATTGCGGTCCATCACCGCGGCCGCGCTACGTACCAGAAACATATTGGCGTGCAGAGCCTTTGGGATCGGGTGGCCGCGCCGGAACAGCTTCATCGTGTAGATGTTCTCGCGCGACAGCAGACGCCGCATGCCGAGCCCGACGGCGACCGCCAATACCATTGGCAATACGATGTTGTAGTCGCGCGTCATCTCGAACACCATGGCGATCGAGGTCATCGCCGCGCCCGTGCCGGCGCCGACCATGGTCCCCATCCCGACCATAGCAAATGCCGGTGTGCTGATCGGCAGGGTAGGAAATGCGGCATTTGCCAGGCCGGCAAATGCGCCGCCAAGCGTCGCGCCCATGAACAGCGACGGTGAGAAGATGCCGCCTGAAGAGCCGGACCCCAGACTCAGTGACGTTGCCAACAGCTTGCAGCCATACAGCAGCAACAGGAACCATGCCCCGGTCAGCTGGCTGTGCAATGTCGCCTGGATCGTGGCGTAACCGACCCCCTCGACGTAGTAGTGCCCTCCCCAGCGCATCAGCGCGTAGATCAGGATGCCCACGAGCAACATGCCTAGCATGTGGCGCGCGTATCGTCCGGGGAGCTTATCGAACAGGTCTTCTACCCAGTGGAGGGCCCTCACAAACAGAGCTGCCGCGACGCCAACGACGGCACCGAGGATGACGTAGAGCACCAGCACCGCGGCGCTCTTCGCCTCTGGTGGCAGCGGCGCCAGGTCCGCCGGAACATCGAATGCAGGGCGGTCACCAAAGAAGATTCGGCCGATGAAGGTTGCCATACCGGTGGCGATGGCCACGGGAAGGAACGTGTTGACACTGATCTCCGGCAGCATCAGTTCGGTGGCGAACAGCACGCCGCCGATTGGCGTGTTGAACGTCGCGGCAATGCCGGCGCCTGCGCCACAGGCCACCAGGATGATGCGCTGGCCCATCGCCATGCGGATCACCTGACCGAAGGTCGAGCCGAGTGCTGCGCCGATCTGAATGATCGGACCTTCTCGCCCGACCGCGGCGCCGGTGCCGATCGCCAGGGCCGAGGCGAGCGATTTGGCCACTGCGACCACCGGTCGAATGATGCCACGACCGTAGTAGATCGCATCCATCACCTCGGGAACGCCGTGACCCTTCGCTTCAGGTGCGAAGTTGCTGACGATGAAAGTGACACCGATCGCGCCAATGACCGGCACCAGGATGACCAGCGGTCCCCAGGGCGGGGACGGCGTGAACAGGCTCGAGTCGTAGGCAAACGACAGCTGGCCCAGAAACATGATGTTGTGCACCAGGCCGATCAATGCCCGGAACACCACGGCACCCATGCCGGTCACGATGCCAACCGCCAGCGCCAACAGACACACCCGCAGCAACGACGTCGGACGCGTCAGCTCCGCTTCTGCGGTATCCGTAACGTGTGTGTTCAGTACAGCGGGTGCATCATTCGCCATTCGCCGGGACCGGAGCTGGAGTTCGCCGGTTCTCTACTCCAGCCTTGGCTCGGCGCAACTGCCAGCCGATCAGGCGTGCATGCGCGACAGATCCAGCAGGACATTTGCCTCCAGTTCCTTCTCGTCCAGTCGGTACTTCACCAGATCGCCGATGCTGACGATGCCCAACAGCTTCCCGTCATCAATGACCGGCATGTGCCGAATGCGCGCCAGCGTCATCGCGCCGAGCACGGTATCGATGCGATCTGCCGCCCGACAGGAGAGCACCGGTGAAGACATCACCTGCCGAATATCGAGCCCCAGGGCCGCAGCTCCGTGATGCGCCACCTTGTTGATGAAATCCCGCTCGGAGAATATCCCGACCGGCTTCATCCATTGATCCTGTACCAGCACCGCGCCGATGCGGTGCTCGGCGAGCTTGTTGACTGCCAGCGCGACAGGATCGGTCGGCCGCACCGTCACGACGTCGTTGCCCTTGTGCCGCAAAACATCGGAAATAAGCATCTGCTTCTCCCTTTCGCCCCCACCGTTGCGGGTGCGGTTACACAGATGGGATGTTCCGGCTTTACTATAGCCGTCCGCTGCGTTTACTCGAAGTCATTTAACTGGGTTGGCGAGCGCGACATTCCTGGATGGCAGAGTGCCCTGATCGCCCAGGACGAAGCAGCGCAGGGCACGCGGATACAGAAGATGCTCCTGGACCAGCACGCGCTCTGCCAGAGCTTCCGCTGTGTCGCCGGGCAGAACCGGCACCGCCGCCTGCGCCAGGATGGGGCCTTCGTCCATCGTCTGCGTCACGAGGTGCACGGTACACCCGTGCAGTTTGACGCCAGCCGCGAGCGCACGCGAATGGGTGTCCAGCCCGGGAAACGCCGGCAGCAGGCTGGGATGGATATTCAGCATCCGCCCTTGCCAGGCCTCCACCAGGGCAGGCGTCAGCAGCCGCATATAGCCGGCCAGGCAGACCAGCTCTGTTCCCGCGTCATGCAGCGCGGCATCGACGGCCGCTTCGTGCGCCGCCCGGTCACCAGCGAACGGGCGATGGTCGATGGCGACTGCACGAACGCCCGCTTCTCTGGCCAGCAACAGGCCCGGCGCGTCCGGGCGGTTGGACACCACCAGCATGATTTCGGCGGGGAAGTGTGGGTCGCGCGCAGCGCCGATCAGCGCGGCCATGTTGGAGCCGCGGCCGCTGATCAGAATAGCGACACGCGTCCTGGCTCTCGAAATCACCCGGGCCAACCAGCTGGCAACTCGATCCGCACCTTCGCCGGTCCGCTGCCTGCCGCGATGTGGCCGATGCGCGCCACGCTCTCGCCCTGGTCGCGCAGCGCTTCGCTCGCGGCATCCGCATCGGCAACCACGACGGCCATGCCGATGCCGCAGTTGAACACCCGCAACATCTCATCCGGCGCTACCCCGCCGGTGCGTGCCAGCCAGGCAAAAACCGGCGGCACGGACCAGAACGGCTCCAACACCGCCTCGGTGTCGTGTGGCAACACCCGCGGCAGATTGCCGGGCAGGCCGCCACCGGTGATGTGCGCCGCCGCCTTCAGCAAGCCCGCCCGATGCAGCCGCAGCAGGGCCGGGACATAGATCCGAGTAGGCGTCATCAGCGCCTGCCCAAGTGACTGATCCGGATCGAACGGCGCCGGCGCCGACCAGGACAATTCGCTCGCCTCCACTATCCGTCGCACCAGCGAAAATGCGTTGGAATGCACACCGGAACTTGCCAGGCCGATGATCGTGTCGCCGGGCTCGACACCTCGCGGCAGCAGGTGACCGCGCTCCGCTGCGCCCACCGCGAAGCCGGCCAGGTCATAGTCGCCTTCCCGATACAGTCCCGGCATCTCGGCGGTCTCGCCGCCAACCAGTGCACAGCCGGCTTCGTTGCACCCCGAGGCGATCCCTGCGATCACGTCTCGCGCCTGCCGCTGATCGAGCTTGCCGGCGGCGAAATAATCAAGGAAAAACAACGGCTCGGCACCTTGCACCACGATGTCGTTGACGCACATCGCGACAAGATCGATGCCGACGGTCTCATGGATGCCCGTCTCGATCGCCACCTTCAGCTTTGTGCCCACGCCGTCGGTGCCGGAAACCAGCACCGGATCGACGAACCCAGCCGCCTTCAGGTCGAACAGCGCGCCGAACCCGCCGAGAGCGCCCATCACCCCCGGCCGGTTCGTTGCGCGGGCCAGCGGCTTTATCGTCTCGACTAGGGCATCGGCCGCGGCGATATCCACGCCGGCGGCGTGATAGGTCAGCCCGTTGCCGATGTTCGCCACCCAATCGCGCTGGCCACTGGTCATGCACACCCTCGATACGCTACTGCCTTGCTTTGTCCAACCGCTCGGTGGCGGACGCAACCAAAAGTCCGCCATACGATGCAACGTATGTTTTGCCAGCGAGGGAACGCGGGCCGATGCCTGACGGATCGCAGCTCGACCGAAGCGCCTCGCCCGCGCTGCTGACGCTACCGAACATGATCACCTTCGCGCGGCTTTGCGCGGTCCCACTGGCATTCTGGCAGGTGGTGGAGCACCAGTTTACGCATGCGTTCTATCTGTTCCTGGCCGCGGGATTGTCTGACGCACTGGACGGTTGGCTGGCTCGCCGCAACGGCGGCGGCAACTCTGTCGGTGCCCTGCTGGACCCGGTGGCGGACAAGGCACTGCTTGTGACGATGTACGTGACACTCGCGGCAGTGAAGGCACTGCCCGACTGGCTGGCCATACTGGTTGTGTTCCGCGACATCGTGATCGTGGGCGGTGTCGTGGTGCTCTCCCTGCTCGGTCAGTCGGTGCTGATCCGTCCGCTTTACGTGTCGAAGCTTAATACCGCGTTGCAGATCGCACTCGTCGCCGTCACGCTGCTGCTGTCGGGTTTCAACCTGTCTGAACCCATTCTGATGACCGTGCTGATCTGGATGGTGGCGGCAACCACCCTCGCCTCGGGGGCCGCCTACGTCTGGATCACGGTCCGCCGTCGATGAGCGATACCCAGGAGCGCCCGCCGCCCGAGCAGCGAACCTGGTTTTCCGAACCCGCGCCAATCCCAGGTCAGGCGACGCGCGGACAGCGCGTGGCTCTGGTGGTCGGACTGCTGGTGGTGGCCTGGCTGGTGTTGCAGCTGTTCGCCTCGGTGCTGGCACCTTTTGTGGCCGCCGCCGGCATAGCCTACGTGCTTGATCCGTCCACGACGACGCTCACGCGGCTGGGACTGGCGCGCGGGATGGCGGCGCTGTTGATGATCGTGGTGCTGCTCGCCGGTGTGCTGATCTTCATCCTCTTGCTCTACCCGCTGATCCTCCAGCAGATCGGCCTGCTGCTCGGTCGGATCCCGCAATATGTCCAGTTGCTGCAGATCTGGGCGAGCGAGGTCATCATAGATCTGCAGCAAAACTTCGGCTCCGACGTCGTAAACGATAAGCTGCGCGATCTGGTCAGCGGCCAGGCCGGGAACGTGCTGACCTTCCTAGCCTCCGCCCTGACCAGCGTGACCGGCGCCGGATTTGCCATCTTCAATGTGCTGACACTGGCGATCGTCACGCCGGTGGTTGGCTTCTACCTGCTGCGCGACTGGCCACGGCTGATCTCCATGGTCGATTCATGGCTGCCGCACCGATACGCCGATGTCATCCGTGCGCAGGCGCGCGAAGTGGATCGTATCCTGTCCGCCTGGGTCCGTGGCCAGGCGCTGTGCTGCATCATCCTGGCGCTTTACTACGCGCTTGCGCTGACAATAGTGGGTCTGGACCTGGGCCTCATCGTCGGGATGGCAGCAGGATTGTTGTCGTTCATCCCGTATGTCGGCTCGATCACCGGCGGCGTCACCGCATTGGGGTTGGCGATGGCGCAGTTTCCACATTGGCGCGGCGTGATCGCGGTGGGGTGCGTGCTGATCGTTGGCCAGACCCTGGAGGGCTACGTGATCTATCCACGCTTTCTGGGTGATCGGGTGGAACTCCCGGCGGTCTGGGTGATCTTTGCACTGTTCGCCGGCGCCGCCGCCTTCGGGTTCCTCGGGGTGATGCTCGCGGTGCCCGTGGCCGCCACCATCGGCGTGCTGTGCCGCTTCTGGCTCCGCCGCTACCTGGCGAGCCCGCTCTACCTGGACCCGCCGTCAAAGCGTTAGTCCTGCGGGACTATTCCGGGCGCTCTTGGCGTTCACGGCAAGGTGGACCACCTCTATCTGCAGAGCATGACGACCTCTACGTGCAGAGCATTCTGAGAGGAGCCTGGATGAATGGAACCGAATGGTATTAGCCGATTCGAACCTTACATGCTCAGCGTCCTGAGGATCATGACGGGACTGCTGTTCTTGGAGCATGGCACGTCGAAGCTGCTGGGCTTCCCGCCAGGGCCGTCACCGTCGATGTTCGCCCTGTCCTGGTTCGCCGGCATGATCGAGCTGATTGGCGGCGTGCTGGTGACGCTGGGGCTGTACACGCGCGCGGCGGCATTCATCATGTCAGGCGAGATGGCGATCGGCTATTTCTATGTGCATGCGCCGAAGACGTTCTTCCCGATGCTCAACGGGGGCGACGCGGCCATTCTCTATTGCTTCCTCTTCCTCTACCTGGCGGTCGCTGGCGGCGGCGCCTGGAGCCTCGACCGGCTGATCTTCGGCGACAAGTCCACGCGGCGGCTGTCGCCGGCTTGACGCGGGCCAGGCGCCGGTTCCCAGTGTGCCGGTGCAGTCGTCCGGTCAATTGCCTCTGCCGATCTTCCGCGAACCGCGATTCGCGGAGGTCGACTTCCGCCTGGCCTCGTCCAACGCCGAGGCGTGTGCGTGGCTGCGGCGCACCGAGGAGTGGCCCAGCCATCGCCTCGCACTGTGGGGCGAGGCGGGGCGGGGCAAGACCCATCTGCTGCATATCTGGGCAGGGCGCACCCGCGGGCAGATCTGCCGTGGACCGGACCTGTTCGGGCTCCCTGCCCAGCCGACCGCCGGCCTCGCGCTCGATGACGCTGACGCCGTTGCCGACGAGGCCGCCCTGCTGCACCTGCTGAACGCCGCCGGGGAGGCTGGCTTACCCGTACTGCTGGCGGCGCGGTCACCGCCGGCCCGCTGGCGGGTGCGCCTGCCCGACCTGACCAGCCGGTTACGTGCCATAACAGCGGTGGAGATCGGACCGCCGGAGGACGAGCTGCTCCGATCGCTGCTCGCCCGGCTGCTGGCCGATCGGCAGCTTCGCCTGCCGGAAACGGTGCAGGAATGGCTGGTGCGCCGGCTGCCGCGCAGCGCCGCCGCCGTCGGCGATGCCGTCAAGCGGCTCGATGCCGCGGCGCTTGACCGGCACCGCACCATCACCGCCCGGTTTGCAGCCGAGGTGCTGCATGACATTCTGGCGCTGGATGAAATTTCTGGGACAGGAGTCAGCCTCTCGCGGGAAGGCGAAGCTCTCCTGTAGGATTGCCGCATGGACAGATCGGCCGATCAGGACGCGCTGGTAAAGGGCCATGAGGGAGCGGCGGTGGCTTTGGAGCGACTGCCGGAACCGCGACAGCCGGCTCAGTCGACCATTCAGCGGGACAGCCCCGACCGGTTCGTCAATCGCGAACTCTCCTGGCTCGACTTTAACCATCGGGTGGTGGAAGAGGCGGAGAACCCGCACCACCCGCTGCTTGAGAGACTGCGCTTCGTCTCGATCAGCGCCTCCAACCTGGACGAGTTTTATTCGGTGCGCGTGGCTGGCCTGATCGGCCAGGCAAAGGCGGGGGTTACGGCAGTTTCCCCGGATGGCCGGACGCCGGCACAACAGCTCGCCGAGATCAAGGTTCGGGCCGAAGCGTTGCTCGCCGACCAGCAGCGGGTCTGGCGGGAATTGCGGGAGCTGCTGCGAGCGGCCGGGATGGGGGTCTGTCAGCCCGCGCACCTGACACCTGACGACGTCAAATGGCTTGAGGCGTGGTTCATGGAGCGGGTGTTTCCGGTCCTGACGCCTCTGGCGATCGATCCCGCGCATCCCTTCCCGTTCATTCCGAACATGGGGCTGGTGATGGCCCTGCTGCTGCTGAGGGAGGAAGACGGCCAGGGGATGCGGGCGCTGTTGCCGCTGCCCAGCCAGGTGGACCGCTTCATCCGCCTTCCTGGCACTGCTGCGGGGCCGATCCGCTTCGTCATTCTCGACGATCTGGTGACGATGTTCCTCGACCGGATTTTTCCGGGGTTCCGCATCACCGGGCACGGCATCTTTCGACTGATACGCGACACCGATGTGGAGTTCGAGGAAGAGGCCGAAGACCTGGTGCGGTCGTACGAGACCGCGCTGAAGCGACGGCGGCGAGGCGTGGCCATTCATCTGGCGCTCGACGCCAGGATGCCGGATGAGCTGCGCGCTCTCGTCGCAGCCGAGACCGGCGCCACGCCCGACGAGACGCATGTGGCCGATGGCATTCTTGGCGTCGTCGACCTGAAGCAGCTGATCGTAGATGATCGGCCGGACCTGCTGTTCCCACCCTATACGCCGCGCTTTCCCGAGCGCATTCGCGACTTCGGCGGCGACTGCTTCGCCGCGATCCGCGCCAAGGACATCATTGTCCACCACCCGTTCGAGAGCTTCGACGTCGTGGTGCAGTTCCTGCGGCAGGCAGCGCAGGATCCGAGCGTCATCGCGGTGAAGCAGACGCTGTACCGCACCAGCCGCGACTCGCCGATCGTGAAGGCGCTGATCGAGGCGGCCGAAGCGGGCAAGTTCGTCACCGCCGTGGTGGAACTGCGTGCCCGCTTCGATGAGGAGATGAACATCCGCCTCGCCCGCA
>JAMXLO010000146.1 GCA_024280945.1 Acetobacteraceae bacterium | reverse complement strand
ATCAGAGCGACCTATTCAAGAAGGGCCTCGAAGTACGCCGCGATGTGCTGGGTGCAGACTACGTCGATGGCTCGGTCAGCCGTGCTGACGATTTCAATGCCGCGTTCCAGCAGATGACGACCGAGGTTGCGTGGGGCATGATCTGGACACGTCCAGGCCTGAGCCGCAAGACGCGCAGCATGATCAATCTGACGATGCTCGCGGCGTTGAATCGCGGAGCGGAGTTTCGCCTGCATCTGCGCGCCGCTCTTACAAACGGTGTGACGCGCGATGAGATCAAGGAGATCCTGCTGCAGATCGGCGCATACTGCGGCATCCCTGCCTGTCTCGAAGCATTCCGTATCGCCACGGAAGTGTTCAGGGAAGTCGACGGCGCGAAGGGCAGCGATTGATGCCGGACCAACCGACCGTCGGTTTTGTCGGCGTCGGCAACATGGGCTGGCCCATGGCGTCGTGCCTGGTAAAGGCCGGCTTCCCTGTGCAGGTCAATGATGCGCGGCGCGAGGTGGCGAACAACTTCGTGCAGCAGATCGGTGGGACGGCGCCGGACAGGCTGAAGCAGCTTGCCGCTGCATCGGACGTCGTGATCACCATGTTGCCGACCAGCGCCATTGTCGAACACGTGCTGGCGAGTGGCGACGACAACGTGTTGGCGGGCATGAAGCCGGGTACGGTGGTGATCGAGATGAGTTCCGGCGTTCCATCGGTCACGCAGGTGCTTGCGGAGCGAGTGATGGAACTCGGGGGTCATATGATCGACGCGCCGGTGTCGGGTGGCGTGCCGCGGGCAAAGACCGGCGAGCTAGCGATCATGGTTGGTGGTGATCCCGCGATCATCGACTCCGTGCTGTCGGTGCTGCAGGCGATGGGCACATCGGTGCTGCGCACCGGCGCGGTGGGATCAGGCCAGGCGATGAAGGCGCTCAACAACCTGGTCAGCGCCGGCGGGTTTCTGATCGGTATCGAGGCTTTGCTGATCGGCCAGCGCTTCGGCCTGGATCCGGCCGTGATGGTCGATGTGCTGAACGCGGCAACGGGCATGAACAACTCGACGCAGAAGAAGTTCAAGCAGTTCGTCCTGTCGCGGAAGTTCGATGCCGGTTTCACCATGGGATTGCTGACGAAGGATCTCTCGATTGCACTGCAGGTCGCACGTGAGACGGAAACACCGGCGCCACTGTCTGCTTTGACCAAAGAGATGGTAGCGGCCGCGCAGGCGATGTTCGGCTCGGATGCCGATCACACCGAGATGGCAAAGCTGTGCGAGCGCCTGACTGGAGACCAACTCGGCTAGCGATGAATTTATGCGTTTGGCTGCAGCATGCTTTCGATTGCTGCCGCCATGCTGAAGAGTCGTGCGTCACCAAGTGTCTCGCCAACCAGCATGAAACCGACCGGTGCCTCGCCGGCACCATGGCATGGCAGACTTATGGAGCAGCGGTCAAAGAAGTTGGCGAGCGTCGTATTACGCAGGATGTGCATGTTGATCCTGTTGTAGTCGCGCTCATTCTCTAGCTCGGCAATGCGTGGCGGTATGATCGGCACCGTAGGCATGATCAGTGCGTCGACGTCGCGCGTACGCGCATCGAGTGCAGCGATCAGTTTGCTGCGTGCCGCGATGAGCTCAATGTAATCTGTCGCGCTCATCCGCTCGCCGCGCTGGATGCGCACGCGGATGCGCGGGTCGTAGACATCGCCATTTTCGGCAAGCAGCGCGCGATGCCAGGCATAGGCCTCGGACGCGGCGAAGCCGCCTTTGGCGTTCACGGCAGAGACCTCGGCGAACTCCGGAACAGCGATGTGGCTGACCTGCACCCCGGCGTGCGAAAGCGTGGTCAATACCCGCTCGAATGCGCCGGCGACTGTCCCATCCATGCCGTCGGGCACGACATTGGGAACGGCCAAACGCAAGCCGTTAGGGCTACACGATACTGGTAAGGTCGGTGCTTCGCCGGCCAATACGGCGTCTATGATCGCACAGCACGACACGCTGGGTGCCAGGGGGCCGACTGAATCAAGGCTGGGCGCCAGCGGCAGCACACCGGCGATCGGCACCCGGCGCGCCGTCGGCTTGTAGCCGACGATACCGCAGAATGCGGCTGGAATGCGACACGAGCCGCCGGTATCGGTGCCCAAACCCGCCACCGCCATGCCATCGGATACCGACACCGCCGTGCCGGACGAACTGCCGCCGGGTATACGGCCGGCCGCGCGGTCCCACGGTGAGCGTGGCGTGCCGTAGTGCGGATTGATGCCAAGGCCCGAGAAAGCGAACTCGGTCATGTTGGTGCGGCCAATAGGCACGAAACCCGCAGCCAACATGCGCTGAACCACGGGTGCGTGCTCAGCGGCCGGTATCGCATCGGCAAGAACGCGCGAGCCGGCGGGCGTAGGTTCGCCAGCAACATCGAACAGGTCCTTCAGGCTGACCGGAATGCCGGCGTAGCGGCTCGGTACACGTCCGACACGACGCAGATTGTCCATGGCGTCAGCCATTGCGCGTGCACTTTCCACATGGACCTTGATGAACGCACGGCTGCCTTCGCCACTTGGATCGGCAATGCGCGCCAGGCATTGTTCGACCAGCGCGCGGCTGCTGGTGTGTCCCGCGGCAAGGGCTTGGGCGTGCTCTTCGATCGTGCGCATGATGCGCCCTCTGTGTTGCGACGTGAGGATGCACAATGAGTGACAAGCCCGCAAAGCCCGTGCTGCTGACCGGCGCGTCCGGTGCGCTTGGCCGCGTACTGACGAGGTCATTGTCGGCGGATGGCTGGACGCTGCGGCTGACCGATATCGCGCCGTTTCCCGACCAGGTTCCGACTGGCGCCAGTTTCACCGCGGCGGATCTGAACGATGGTGTAACGATAGCGCGGCTGGCGGAAGGGTGCGGCGCGATCGTCCATCTAGGGGGCGTGTCAGTAGAGCGGCCATTCGAGGAAGTGCTGGGACCGAATATCCGCGGCCTGTTCCACATCTACGAGGCGGCGCGACGGGAAAAGGCGCGGGTCATCTTCGCATCATCCAACCATTCCATCGGCTTTCATGAGCGCAGCGAGACAATCGGTGCCGATACGCAATTTCTGCCCGACGGCTTCTACGGCCTGTCAAAAGCGTATGGCGAGTTGATGGGGCAACTCTATTGGTACAAGCACGGCGTGGAGAGCGTGTTTGTGCGTATCGGATCCTGTTTTCCGGAGCCCGTGGATGCGCGCATGCTCGCCACGTGGCTATCGTATCCGGACCTGTCCCGTTTGGTCGCGCGCTGCATCCTGGCCGAGCGTGTCGGATGTAGCGTCATCTGGGGCGCATCCGACAACCAGCGCATGACCTGGTGGAAAGACGATGCGCGCGGCAGAGTTGGGTGGCAGCCGCTGGACAGCGCCGATCCGTTCGCCGGACAGCTTGCCGGCAAGGTGAGCGGCAATCCCGTTGCGGAGCGCTATATGGGCGGAGGCTTTTGCGCACTCGGCTATTCGCGTGATGCGCCCGCACCACAACAGTTATCTCAACCAGGAGGGTGACTGTGCCCGACGGTCGGCTGTACATCGGCAATCGCCGGTATTCATCGTGGTCGATGCGAGGTTGGCTGGCGGTCCGTCTTGCGCAACTGGACGTCGAGGAAATCCTGATCCACTTCAGTCGGCCTGGACCGACCCCGGCAATCGAGGCGCTGTCGCCTAACGGTCTGGTACCGTATCTCGAGCATCGCGGTGTCCGCGTGTGGGAGTCACTTGCGGTCTGCGAGTATTGCGCCGAGATGCGGCCGTCACTGTGGCCATCGGACCAGGGCGCGCGCGCGCACGCACGTGCGATCAGCGCGGAGATGCATGCCGGTTACCTGGGCCTCCGCCAGTTTATGTGGATGAATCTCGGGCGCGATTTTTCCGGGTTGGGACGAACGCCGGAGGCGCTGGCAGATATAGCGCGGATCGAGACGATGTGGGCAGATACGCGTCATCGCTTCGGCACTGGTGGACCATATCTTTTTGGCGCCGCATTCACACTCGCCGACGTGATGTACGCTCCGGTCGTTACACGGTTTCTGACCTGGCGGCCTGAACTTACACCGGCCACACATGCCTATTGCGAAGCGGTCCGCGCGCATCCGCTGGTGAGCGCATGGTACGATGATGCCGCCACGGAGCCCGACGACTGGTTGCTGCCAGATTACGAAAACGCGAAATGACGCCCCCCAGGCTGGACCATGTCGGCGTGGTGGCGAATGACCTTGTGGCTCTGGCGGCGGCTTACGAGAGGCTGGGCTTCATCCTGACCCCGCGTGCCCGCTATGCTGACGGTCGGATCGGCAATCGCTGTGTCATGCTGCGAGGCTCGTATATCGAGCTGCTCGCTGTCGTCGACCCCAACGCGCGCAGTGCCACGCTGGAGCGCTTCCTGGCGCGCTACGCAGGCGTACATGTTCTGGCATTTGCCATTGTGGACGAACAGAGTGCGATGGAACGGCTGCGCCGGGCGGGCATCGCGCAGGCAACCGTCAGCCGGTTTGCTCGACCGTTCGACAACGCGGATCCAGACGGCCCGAAGGCGGAGTTCGTGCTGATCCAGACACCGGAACAGCCTGAAGGCCGCGTCAACCTCGTGCGGCATCTCACGCCGGATGTGTTGTGGCAGGAACCGTATATGCAGCATCCCAACAACGCGACCGTACTTGAGGAAACCTGGATCATGGCCGCAGAGCCGGCCGATGCGGCCGCGCGCCTATCGCGGCTCGTGGGCTGTGTCGTGGTTCCGGATCCCCAGGGTGGGCTCGCGCTCGAGCTTCCGGCTGGTTGCGTCAGGTTGATGCAAGGGCAGGGCGGTGGCATCGTTCCGCGCATCGCCCGACTGACTCTGCGAACGTCCGACAGCAATGCCATGATCGGGCGCCTGGTGAGCGAACGGAACATTGCTGCGCACAACGATGGCGCTGCGGTCCTCGTTGATGCAGCTGCTGCCGGCGGTGTGGAAATCTGCTTCAAACCCTAGCCCCTTGCATCCCATGGTTCTCGGATTAGGGTCCGGGCCAGCATGAGTGCATCGACCCACCCTCCCTCGCAGGCCTCTCGGCGACACGCGCTGATCTACGGCAGCATCGGACTTGTCGTCGCGTTATTGATCCTTGGGGCCGGTACGTTCGTCTGGCTGACGCAAGGCGGCACCGCGTCGCTGGTCGGCGGACCCTTCACGCTGCAAAACGGCAATGGTCAGCAGGTCACCGATCGAGATTTCCGCGGGAAATATATGCTGGTGTATTTCGGTTACACGTTCTGTCCCGATGTTTGCCCCACCACGCTCAACGAGGTCGCCGATGCGATGGACAAACTAGGGGCCAGGGCGGACCGGCTGCAGCCGATATTCATTTCGGTGGACCCGAAGCGCGATACGCCAGAGGTGGTGAAACAATATGCCGCTGCCTTTGGACCTCGGCTGATCGGGCTGACCGGTACTCCCGAACAGGTTGCTGCAGTCGCCAAGGAGTACCGCGTGTACTATGCGGAGCGCAGGACCGGACCCGGGCCAAACGATTACAGCATGGATCATAGCTCGGTCCTGTATCTGATGGGTCCGGACGGAAAATTCGTGGCACCGATCAGACCGGACCAAAACGGCACAGAGATGGCGGCCGATATCGGCCGCTTGATGTCCTGAAGAGTGCAGTTGATGAAGCTTCGTCTCACTGGCTTGCTGTTGAGTGCGCTGGTGCTTGCTCCGGCGATTGCTCTGGCGCAAGGCGACGGCATCCAGATCGAGAATGCCTGGTCGCGTGCTGCGATACAGGGTCGCACCGGCGTGGTGTATCTCACGATCGTCGACCATGGTGCAGCGGACAGGCTGACGGGCGTGTCCTCGCCTGTGGCTCAGAGGGCCCAACTGCATGAATCGTTCAGCGAAGCCGGCGTATCGAAAATGCGTCCGGTGCCGTCGCTCGAGTTGGACCAAGGCAAGCCGGTCGTGCTGGCCCCCGGCGGCTACCACATCATGCTGATGGACCTGAAGCGGCCGTTGAACCAGGGCGACACGTTTCCAGTCACTTTGACTTTCGCCAATGCCGGCCAGGTGACCGTGCAGGTTGCGGTGCAAGGAGCCGGCGCAGCGATGCCGATGCATATGCCGATGCACGGCAATGGCATGCCAGGGACGAAGCCCTGATTGCGATCAGTGGCGCCAGCCACCGCCGTGCCAACCGCCACCGCTCCAGCCGCCTCCATGCCATCCCCAGCCCCGGCCGCGCCATCCCCAGCCACCCCACCCGCTGCCGAAGCCAATCGCGACTGACGGGGCCACAAAGCCTCCGTAGTAGCCGTAGGGATAGAGCGGGTATGGATAGGGGTAAGCGGGATAAGGGAACGCAGGATAGGCATAGCCGGCATAGGCAGCCGGCGGGAATTGCACCGTGTCGCCGCGTGCCGTCATGCACTGCGTATAGCTCACGTCATAATACTGCTGTGTTCCGCCATAGGCGGCAGCGGCATTGTTTGCGCCAACCAGGCTTCCTGTCAGAAGGCCTGCCCCGGCTCCGATCGCGGCACCCGGTCCCGCCGCGCCGCTGGCGGCGCCAATCGCTGCTCCTGCGGCCGCACCGAGCGCGGTGCCAACGGCGGCACTGCCGACGGCGCTGTTGGTGGCCGCCATACCCGGCGACACGCCGCCCGTTTGCTGGGCAGCGTATTGGCGGCAGACGATGTCATCCTCCTGAAAGGCCGCAAAGGTCTTTCCCTGTCCGGGCAGGGCCATCACGGACGGACCCGCCGGCGGCGGAACGGCGCAGGCGCCGAGAGCCAATAGACCCATGCAAAGCATCGGACTGGTAATGCGTGACATCGATCAATCCTCAGTCGATCCGCACAGTGCCGGAAATTCTACACCATCGCCTTAAGCTTGCGTGATCTCGTAGCCGGCTTCACTTGATCCAGGTCAATGCGGATGACGCGAGATTGCGGCAACTTCATGCAGCATGAGCGATCAAGAGTGCCGTCACGCGCATATCCGACCGCGCCCGCACGACAAATACCTGCGCCTGATCGACGCTGCACGAAGATTGCCACCTGTCCAGACGGCGGTGGCGCACCCGTGCGACGCGGTGTCACTGGGCGGAGCGCTGGAAGCCCATAAGCTCGGACTGATCGACCCCATGCTGGTGGGGCCGCCGGCGCGTATTCATGAGTTGGCAACGCGTCACGGCATCGACGTTGCCGGGCTGCCGATTGTGGAATCGGCACACAGTCACGATTCCGCGGCAAAGGCGGTGGAACTGGTGCGGCAGGGCAAGGTAGAGGCCCTGATGAAGGGCAGCCTGCATACCGACGAACTCATGGGCGCCGTGGTCGCCCGTGACACCGGCATTCGTACGGAGCGGCGCATCAGCCATTGCTTCGTGATGGATGTCCCGGGCCATCTCGATCCACTGATCATCACCGATGCCGCGGTCAACATCGCGCCGACGCTGGACGATAAGGTGCATATTGTTCAGAACGCGATCGACCTCGCCCATGCCGTCGGCTTTCCGGAAGTCCGCGTCGCGATCCTGTCAGCCATGGAGACAGTGAACCCGAAGGTTCAGTCCACCATTGAAGCAGCGGCGCTGTGCAAGATGGCGGACCGCGGTCAGATCACCGGCGCTTTTCTCGATGGCCCGCTGGCACTCGACAACGCGATCAGTCCTGAGGCGGCCGAGATCAAGCACATTGTGTCGCCGGTTGCCGGACGGGCAAATCTGCTGGTGGTTCCCGACCTCGAGGCGGGCAATATGCTGGCCAAGAGCCTGTCGTTTCTGGCTGGTGCAGACACAGCGGGGATCGTGCTTGGTGCGCGGGTTCCGATCATCCTGACAAGCCGCGCCGACTCGCTCACGGCTCGGCAGGCGTCCTGTGCGATTGCCTCGATGGTGGCCGCGGCGCGCCGCGGCTGAACGCGATCAACCTTTCGATGCGGCCTTGACCAGCCGCCGCGCCATCCGCAACAGAAGCTGCCGGTCGTCTGGCACGCACTCGCGATACAAACGCAGCATCGCCAGCTCATCGCCTTTGAAGGCCTGATTGCCGGCCCGTGAATCCCGCCCATACATCAGGAATTCCACGCCGGTCCCCAAGACTGCGGCAATGCGCGTCAGGTTGCCGGTCACCTGGCCCGCACGACCGGTTTCCCATTGCGCCACCGCGCTGCGCGAAACGCCTACGGCTTCGGCGAGTTGGTCCTGCGTCCAACCCTGCTCCTCGCGCACGCTGCGGATGCGGGCGCCAATGTCCTGCGGACTCGTCATGCCTGGCATCATAGGTCAGATTTGCTAACAACGCATCTGTTATTTTTATTGACATAGAAGGCCGCCCTGGCTAACTTGGCGCTGTCCCGATCCTGTTGGAGGCGGCATGCCAAGAAGGCTTGTCTGGACTGAGGCGCAGGACAGTCAGATCAGGCGCCTGCGGACGGAAGGTGCGTCCTGGGAAAGCATTGCCGCCATACTTGGCATGGCACGTTGGACGGTCATCGATCGCGGCCGACGTATCGGAGCGCTCCGACCGCCTCGCCGATGCGCCCCGCCCGAAGATCCTTCGCGTGATCCGCTGCCACCCGGGCATCCCAGGAGTTGGGGGGTGCTTACAGCCGGTACCGTGCTGGAAGGTACACCCTATCCGCTGCCGGTGTTTCTCCGCTGAAGGAGCCGATTATGAGTCTGGCGCTTGCCGAGGACACTCACGCGATTGATGCGCGTGCGGTGATCCATCGTCTGGAAGAGGCCGGCGCGGCGTTGCTCGCGCTGCCAGGTTCAGGCTGGTCCACCAGACTGCGGACCTCGTCGCTCGAGATCGTGCGCACGGCGATCGAGAGTTACGGCTGGAGCACGAACCACATCCGTCCACCGGTTCCGTCGCCCGCGCGGATCACCCAGATGGACGAGGCGATGGGCTGGATTTCGCTGATTCCTGGGGATCGCTATGTGCTGCGCCGCATCGTCGGTGCCCGAAGCCTGGTGCACCCGATCACCGGGCGTCACCTGTTTCCCTGGCGCCGCATCGCCGGCGCGATCGGCGCCGATCACAAGGCGGTTCAGCGCTGGCATGCCCAGGGGATCGAGCTGATCGTGACGCAACTGAACAAGCGGCCAGTCGTCTCAGCCTAGCAACTGCGGATATCTTCGAGAGCAGATCCTGACTGGGACATGCGGTGAAGGTGTTCGTTGTCGGCAAGCGTGGCAGTGTCACGCACTGGGCCGAGGATACGGTGGCTGGCTTCGAGGCGGCCGGCCACGAGGTGCGATTTGGCAGCACGCGCAATCCCGGGCTGCACCGCTCGATCGAACGGATTCTGCTGGCAGGCTGGGCTGGCGTGCCACGCGGTGTGCAGCTCGGCCGCGCCATTGCCCGGTTCGCGCCAGACCTGATCCTGATCGTCACCGCCTATCACACACCGCCGCCGATTCTGGATTGCCTCGCTTCTCTCCCGAACCGGCCGCCAATGCTGGGCTGGGTCGGCGACCGATTCTGCTCCGAACACCGACGAATGGCCGCCTTGTTCGACGCCGTGGCCTACACCGACACGGGACTGCTGGCACTGCACAGGAAGCTGGGCTTTGCCTGTCGGGCGGAATTCCTGCCGCATGCCGCGAACGCGCGCCTGCGTGCGCCAGCGAATGAGGCAATGTTCAGGCGATCCGACATGGTGTTCGTGGCCAACCCGACGGAATATCGACTGGCGTTGGTCAGCCAGATCCGAACGCCATTACAGTTGTACGGGCGAGGTTGGGTGCGCCTGCCAAGCGGCTGCCATCAGGTCCATGCACGCCGCATCGGGCTGGAAGAACTGGCGGCGGTCTATCGCACACATCTTGCAGTGCTGAACGTGCGTAACGAACGCAACGTCATGGTTGGGCTCAACCAGCGCCACTTCGACCCCTATCTCGCTGGCACGCCTGTGGTCGCTGACGATCAGCAGGATCTGCCACTGTGCTTCGAGCCCGGGCGCGAAATACTGGTCTATCGTGATGCCGACGAGCTGAACGATCTCTATGTCAGGCTGCAGCGCGAACCCGAACGTGCGGCAGCGGTGGGTGAGGCGGGGAGGCGGCGGGTCCTGGCAGAACACACCTACGGTCACCGCCTGACCGCATTGGCCAAGCTGCTTTAGCGTTCAGGGATGCTTGTGGATCGGGTCGACCCAATACACCGCCTCCGGTTTTTCCACCGGCTCGATATCGAGATTGACCACCACCGCCTCGTTGTCGCTGCGCACCAGCACGCATTCCAGCGTTTCGTCTGAGCTGGCATTGATCTCCTGGTGCGGCACGTAGGGCGGCACGAAGATGAAGTCGCCTGCATCGGCCTCCGCGACAAATTCTAGGTGCTCGCCCCAGCGCATACGGGCCTTGCCCCGCACCACGTAGATCACGCTTTCCAATGCACCGTGATGGTGCGCTCCGGTCTTCGCATTGGGATAGATGCTGACCGTGCCGGCCCAGATCTTCTGTGCGCCGACGCGCGCGGCGTTGATCGCGGCGGCGCGGTTCATGCCAGGGGTCTGCGCTGTATTCGGGTCGAGCTGGTTGCCCTTGATCACCCGCACGCCGTTGTGCCGCCAGTCCACCGTGCCGGGAGCTGGTGCTTCGTGGTGATGCTCGTGCTGGCTCATCGGTGCTTCCTTCGACTGATCCGGCTCTACTATTGGAGCGTCGGTGCGGGAAGGGAAGGCGGTGGACGGATACGTGGTGCACGAGGTCGCGCCGGACATCGTGGTGCGGGTCGAGTGCGCGATGCCGGATTTGTCTCCTGCGCTGGATCAGGAGGTGGAACGTCTGTGGCGGTTGGCTCGCGAACGGGTCTCTGCCGGCGGAGCCGGGCGGATGTTCAACGGCCAGGTGTTCAGCGCCGATGTGATCTCGCCGCGACGGGTCACCGGCCACCTCACCGAATACCGTCGCCTTGTGGCACAGATCGAGCGGCCGGAGCTGTTCGCCGAACTGGGGGTCCGGTCCTTCGCGGTCTGCGGGGTGCTGCGCTGCGCTGATGGGGTGGTGGTCGGACGACGGCACCGGGCGGCGGTGTATCAGGCCGGGATGTGGCAACTGCCGCCCGCCGGAAGTGTCGATGGCCGGGCAGTGGATGCGGATGGCACCGTCGATGTGCGGCGGCAGTTGCTGGCTGAACTGCGAGAAGAATTGGGGTTGCTGTCCGAGGCGGTGGGTAAGCCGCGGCCTCTGTGCATCGTCGAGCATCCGGGGAGTCACGTCTCGGATTTTGGCCTTGGGCTGAACACAAGCCTGCGGGGAGCAGAGGTGCTGGCGGCGCACTGGCGTGCGGGGAACCTGGAATATGAGCAGATGCGAGTGATGCCAGAGGCAGAATTGCCGGCTTTTCTGGCCGAACAAGGGGAGGCGGTTGTGCCGCCCGCTCGAGAGTTTCTGGTGCGGGCGGGGCTGGCGAATCGGAGCAGCTAATCGAGTCGTTGACTCTGGGCGCTGGCTGAGAACAAATAAAGAACATCGCCATGCGAGTGCCAGTTTACCTCGTCGAACCCTCCACCGACGAATCCCACCAGCTTTCAGTGGGGCCATCCATCCGTCTGGCCAGGTTCAGCCGGCCCAAAGCCTTGCCGGCGCATCTGGTTGCTCTGCTGCGGGGAGTGGAGAAGCCGCGGAGCCGGCTGTTGCCGTTCGATGATCCTTGCATCGACCGCTGCTTGGGTGGCGGACTGGCGCTCGGCCAGTTGCACGAGATCGGTGCGGCCGGGATTGACGCGGAGACCGGTGCACTGCCGGCCGCCTTCGTCACGGCTTTGCTGGCCCGTATCGAACCGGACAAGCCAGTGTTCTGGGTTGCCCCTGCAGAGGATCTGCATCCGCCGGGCCTGCTGTCCTATGGGCTCGATCCCAATCGGTTGATGCTGGTTCGCCCGGGCAAGGACGTCGCAACGCTTGCCGCCATGGAGGTGGCGCTGCGCGAGGGTGCCACTGCCGCGGTGGTGGGGGAGGTGGGGCAGTTTGGCCGCACCGCCTCTCGCCGGCTCCAGCTTGCCTGCCTGCGCTACGGCTCGACCGGCTTTGTGCTGCGACGCTGGCCGCATGGCCGCAAGACATTGGATCGGGAGACCAGCGTCGCTGTTACCCGATGGCACCTCACGCCGATGCCTAGCATGAGGGATGGCAAGGACCCTGGTCTGCCGCGCTGGCACGTGGCGCTGACGCATGCCCGGGGCGGCCGGCCTGGCGAGTGGATTATGGAGGCTTCGGATGACTCGACGCATCCTCTGCGTGTGGTTGCCGCGTTGGCCGATCACGCGGCTCAGCCGCAGCGTCTCCACCTCGCCGGATAGACCTCTGGTCACGACGGAGGCTGTCCGTGGCGTGCGGAACCTGGTCGCGGTGGGGGAGGCCGGCGAGGCACAGGGGTTGCGGCCAGAGCAGAGCCTGACTGATGCCCGTGCTGTCTGTCCTGGGCTGATCGCGGTCGATGCGGATCCGGCGGCGGACGAGGCTGCCTTGGCCAGGCTGGCTGCGTGGTGCGAGCGCTATACGCCGATGGCGGCATCCGATGCACCGGACGGCCTGTGGCTGGATATCACCGGTTGCACCGCGGCGTTCGCGACGGAACCAGAACTGATGCAGGATCTCGCGGGCCGGCTGGAGAAGAAGGCCATGACTTGCCGACTGGCAGTTGCCAGCACCTGTGGGGCGGCCTGGGCCTTGGCGCACGCGGGCGCGGATCGGATGAGTCTGCCGACAGGGGAGGAAGCGGCGGTGCTGGCCGGTCTGCCGATTGCCAGTCTGCGGCTCGATGCCAGTACGGTTGCCGGATTGCGCCGGCTTGGATTGCGGACGGTGAAGGACCTGCTGCGGATCCAACGCGCGCAGATCACGGCACGTTTTGGGGCCGGTCCGATGCTGCGGCTGGATCAGGCGCTGGGAACGGTGGAAGAGCCGATCGACTGGCCGGGGTCGCCAATCGAATGGCAAGAGCGGTTGGCTTTCGCCGAGCCGATCGGCACGGCAGAGGATCTCCGGCGTGCTCTCGCGCAACTTGCCGAACGGCTGTGCCGACGGTTGGCGGAGCAGGACAAGGGTGGCCAGCGGTTCGTCGCGTCGTTCTTCCGGGTCGATGACGAGGTGCCGCGTATTGCCGTGGGTACTGCTCTGCCAGTGCGTGATGTCACGTATCTGACCAAGTTGCTGTGTGAGAAGATCGACAGCGTTGATCCGGGCTTTGGCATCGAAGTGATGGCACTGGAAGCCGAGACCGTGGCGCCACTTCAGGCATCTCAGTCGCAACTTATGGCAACACAAGATCCCACTGAACGCCTGGCGGGGGTGGTGGACACGCTGGCCAACCGGCTTGGTGCTGAGCGGATTTCTCGCATTGCGCCATACGCCAGCCACGTACCGGAGCGTGCGGTGCAGCGTGTCCCGCCACTGCCGATGAAGCAGCCTTCCTGGGTGGACGATCCGTCTGCACCACGGCCGATCCGGCTGTTGCGTCGGCCCGAGGGAATCGAAGTGATCGCCATCGTTCCGGACGACCCACCGGTTCGGTTCACCTGGCGCGGTGTGGCGCACCGTGTCCGTGCTGCCGCGGGGCCCGAGCGGATTGCTGCCGAATGGTGGCGCGACAAACAGGCCAGAGGACGAGCGGAAACCGACTTGGTTCGCGATTACTATCGTGTGGAAGATTCCGACGGTGCGCGGTTCTGGATATTCCGCGCCGGGCTGCATGGCGGTGACCGGATGCCTCGATGGTACCTGCATGGGTTGTTCGGCTAGTGCGGATTCTTTCCGTCATCCCGGATGGCGCGGAGTGCCAATCCGGGATCCAGGGAAACAGCAGAACGCGCGTAGCCCTGGATCCCGGGTCAGCCGCCCGGGATGACATCGCGGTGTCCACGCTGAAATCGCTCTGACCCATGTCGTTTGCCGAACTTCAGGTAGCAAGCGCGTTTTCCTTTTTGCGTGGAGCGTCATCGCCAGAAGAACTGGCTGCCACCGCGTCGGTGCTGGGACTTTCTGCCATCGGCATCACCGATCTCAACAGCGTTGCCGGCGTGGTGCGCATGTGGGATGCGGCGAAAGAGGTTGGTATCCGTCTGGTCGTTGGCGCGCGCCTGTCATTTCGCGACGCCACACCTGATCTGCTCTGCTATCCGCAGGATCGCGCTGCCTGGGGGCGGCTGACCCGGCTGCTGACGGTCGGCAAGGATCGTGTGCCGCATGGCGATACCAGCGACGCGGCGAAAGCCACCAACCGCTGCTTTCTGTACTACGACGATTTGCTGGAACATGGCGAAGGACAGGTCCTGCTCGCTATTGTGCCGGACCAGATGGATGCCGGCCTGCGGAAAAATCTTTTGCGATTGCAGCGGGATTTTCCCAGGCAGGCGTATCTTGCCGCCAGTCGGCGTTATCGCGCCGATGATGCGCAGCGTCTGCGTGCGATGTCGGCATTGCCGTTGCCGATGGTGGCGACCAACGACGTTCTTTATCATCTGCCGGACCGGTGTCCTCTGCAGGACGTGATGACCTGCATCCGCCTTGGCTACCGCGTCGATCAGGCGGGGCTTACGCTGCAGCCCAATGCCGAGCGATATCTGAAATCGCCGAACGAGATGGCTCGGCTGTTCCACGACCACCCCGACGCGATTCTGCGCACGCAGGAGATTGTCGAGCGATGCAGCTTTTCGCTGGAGGAACTGGCTTACGAATATCCGGACGAACCGATCCCGCCTGGTCTGACGCCGGATGAGTACCTGGCCAATCTGACATGGCAGGGTGCCGCAGTGCGCTATCCCAGTGGAGTGCCGCCGCCGGTGCACGACACAATCGAGAAGGAACTGCGCATCATCGCGCAGCTCAACTACGCGCGGTATTTCCTGACGGTGCACGACATCGTGCGCTACGCGGTCGAGAATGACATCCTCTGCCAAGGGCGAGGCTCTGCGGCCAATTCGGCTGTGTGTTATTGCCTGCACATAACCGCCGTCGATCCGGCGCAGATCAATTTGCTGTTCGAGCGCTTCGTCTCCACCGAGCGTCGCGAGCCGCCGGATATCGACGTGGATTTCGAGCATGAGCGGCGTGAGGAGGTCATCCAGTACATCTACCAGCGCTATGGTCGCGATCGCGCCGGCATTGCGGCGACGGTGATCCACTATCGGCCAAAGCGAGCCATCCGTGAGGTCGGCAAGGTGATGGGATTATCGGAGGACGCCACGGCAGCGTTGTCCGCTCAGTCATGGCACGCAGGGGAGGGGCTGTGGTCGGATGAGTGCCTGAAGGAGATCGGCCTCGATCCAGAGAGTTTTGTTGTTCGCCGCTCGATCGAACTGGCGCGCCAGCTTGTCGGACTGCCGCGGCATCTGTCGCAGCATGTCGGCGGCTTTGTGCTGACGCGCGGCCGGCTGGACGAAACCGTGCCGATCGGCCGCGCCGCGATGGACCAGCGTACCTTTATTGAGTGGGACAAGGACGATATCGACCGGCTGGGGATCATGAAGGTCGATGTGCTCGCGTTGGGGATGCTGACCTGCATCCGCAAGGCGTTCGAGCTGCTGGGGCTGAAGAACCTGGCGCAGGTGCCGACGGAAGATCCTGCCGTCTATGACATGTTGTGCCGAGGTGATTCGATCGGCGTGTTCCAGGTGGAGTCACGCGCGCAGATCAACATGCTGCCGCGGCTGCGGCCGAAGACGTTCTATGACCTGGTGATCGAGGTGGCGATCGTGCGTCCTGGGCCGATCCAGGGCGATATGGTGCATCCCTATCTGCGTCGTCGGCAAGGAATGGAACCGGTGGAACTGCCGTCTCCTGCGTATGGACCGGCCGACGAATTGCAGCAGGTGCTTGGTAGGACGATGGGCGTGCCGCTGTTCCAGGAGCAGGCGATGCAGATCGCCATCGTGGCGGCGAAGTTCACGCCGGAGGAGGCCAATCAGCTTCGGCGATCCATGGCGACGTTTCGCAATGCTGGGACCATCCATCGTTTCTTTGAAAAGATGGTCGAAGGCATGGTGGAGCGTGGCTACACGCGGGATTTCGCCGAACGCTGCTTTCACCAGATAGAGGGCTTTGGCACTTACGGATTCCCTGAGAGCCACTCTGCCAGTTTTGCTTTGCTGGTGTATGTCTCGGCCTGGCTGAAATGCCACCATCCGGCGGCGTTTGCCTGTGCACTGCTGAATTCGCAGCCGATGGGGTTTTATGCGCCGGCACAGATCGTGCGCGATGCGCGTGAGCACGGCGTGGAGGTGCGGCCGATCGATGTTGCCGCCAGTGACTGGGACTGCACGCTGGAAGACGGGGCGCTGCGGTTGGGGTTCCGGTTGATTACCGGGTTTTCTCGGGAGTGGGCGGAGAGGGTGATGGAGGGGCGTAGTGATAGCACCGCCCCCTCCCCCCGCCCCCCTCCCGCGAGGGGAGGGGGAGTTTCTTATCCTGGCTCATTCGCTGCGTTGGTTCGCAGCGGGTTGCCGCGGGCAGCACTTGTGCTGCTGGCGGAGGCGGATGCGCTGCGCAGCATGAAGCTCGATCGCCGCGCGGCGCTGTGGCAGGTGCGGGGGCTGTCGGATATCGGGGAGTTGCCATTGTTTGCCGACCAAGGGGTGGCAATCACCGATGCGTCGCTGCCGGTGATGACCAAAGGTGAGCACGTCATCACGGACTATCAGACGGCGGGCCTTTCGCTGAAGTCGCATCCGATGCGCTTCCTGCGCGGGCTGTTCACCGCCGAAGGCGTGTTGAGCTGCGCGCAGGTAGCGGTGCTGACCGACGGAGAGAGGCTATCTGTCGCCGGCGTCGTGTTGGTGCGTCAGCGTCCAGGCAATGGCAATGCGGTGTTCTGCACCATCGAGGATGAGACCGGCATCGCCAACATCGTGGTGTGGGCCAGCCTACTGGAGCGGTTCCGCCGCGCCATTCTCGGCAGCAGCCTGATGCAGGTGACCGGGCGCCTGCAGCGCAGCCCGGAGGGCATCATTCACGTCATCGCCGATCGCCTGCATGACCGCAGCGCCTTGATGGCGCGGATCAGCGAGGTAACGCCGGCAGCTCAGAAGCCGTCATTGCGAAGCCCGAGTCATCCTCGGCAGGAGCGAGTGGTTCCCCGTTCGCGTGACTTTCGCTGATGACCTTCAGCTTGGGCTGTCGCTCAGTACGACTGGTGTTGTTGTCGCTGCCAAAGGAAAGTTGAGGCGCCAGGAAGGACCGAGATCGGCGCCGATATCCCAACCCACCGGCTTCGCCATCGCGGATGCATTGTCGGTCACCGCATTGCCGTGACCGATGCGCGTGGAACCATAGGGATAGAACAGCAGACACGATCCACTCGCGTTCGTCAGCGCACCGTCGAGCGTCAGCAGCAGGTGCGTCGCATCGATGCGCGCGCAAGTTGCGGCATAGCGCAGCGGGCCAGGCGAAGCGACCGATCCGCCGTCCATAACCACGAAGCCGGTGCCGGCCGACGCGGTGCCGGGCAACAGAACATCGTCGCCGGCGTCGTGCTGGATTGTCAGCCGGACATGCGTTGCGTCCTGCCGCCAGGCATGGACGATGTACGGCCCGCCGACCATCGGCACGCTCGTTGGGAGCTGTGCGATGGTGTCGCCACCTGTCGCCGCAAGGATCGCGCGCGCGACCACTGGCGCCGCGCGTCGCCCGAGGATTCTGTTGTCGGCGACGGCAATGTGATCATTGTCGCCCTCGCGCGGATCGACGTCGGCGGTCATCGGCCAGCCGATGACCGCGTGCTGCGTTGCATCCGCCGCCATTGCCGGGGCGACCTCGCGCAGCATCTGCACGCCCGGATCGGTCCAAAATGGCATCGCGTTCCACCATATCACCGGCAGGCTCGACGCACTGCGGCCAAACATGGCGCGCAGCCTCGCCAGCAGGTTCTGTGCGCCATCCTGAAAGAATGCCTTTTCGCTGTAGGCGCGCGTTGAATCGGTCTCCGACCACGGCCAGAGGATCGCGCCGATGTCGGCCAGGTCCTCGGCCTGCTGTTGCGCAAGATAGCTCTGCACCGCCGTTCCATCGGCGCCGAGTGCGTAGCTCACCGGGTCCGAGCCGTCGGCCGGATTGTGGATGAAGTCGCCGGGCAGATAGGACGCGCCATTGTTGGGCGGCTGGCGCACGTCGTAGATACCGTGCCCGCCAATGCAGGTGGTGGGGTTGCCGCCATACTGGCCGATGACGCCATAGGCGAGTGCGCCAAGGTGCCACGCGACGCCTTGGGCCAGCAGATGCCAGGCACCATCGACAAGGCCATTGCCGGCGTTCGATTGCCCGACAACGAGAAGCTGGACACCCTTGCGCGCCCCGCGCTGCCAGCGAGCACCGCACGCAAGCAACGTGGTGATTTCGGGTGATGACAGCGCGCGCGGCCAGCTCGCCGCCTCATGGAACCAGCATTGCGCGCCGCCTTGGCTCACGCCCGAGTGCAGCACGAACAACGCGCCGGGTGCGCTGCCGGCCAGCGGGTTCGCCGCGCCGCTCGCCACCTGGTTGCCGTCAAGCCAGACATCGACGCCGCTGCCGGGCGTGTTGCGGATGATGACCGAATGCGTGTGCCGCCGCTCGAGCGAGGATGTGAGCACGCGCATCGCACCGCCGGAGAACAGCATCAGCCGATCGCCGGCACCGCGCACGCCATCCGCCTGCAGGATGGTTGTTCCGCCCGCGCTCAGCAGCGTGATCGGTCCAGACGACCCCTGTCGCCAGTTCGGCCGCGACCAGACCAGATACCAGGTCCAGCCACTGCCGGAGCCGAGATCAGCCGCCGCGAGGCGGAACCCCTGATCCGGATCCAATTGCGGAAGACAATAGCCGGCCTGCGGAAGAGCGTTCGGCGGCACCACGGTGTTGAGCCCGACGCCACCAAGCAGGCCGTTCAAGCGTGGCGTTGCCTGCGGCGGTGTATTGCCACTGACACGCCAGGCGGCGAGTGCATTGCCGTTGCCGCTCTTGTCAGTAACGCTCGCCACCGTGCCGCCTGGCGCGACATCCCACGCCGGCAGCGGGCGCGCGCTGGCATCGAGCAGACCAGCGAACGTGCCCGCATCCCACCAGCCCGACAGGCCAGCGATCGCGTTTGGATAAGGGCCCGTGAAGCTTGGGGTGTCGCCGCCGCCAGCCGTGCCACGCAACGGCCGCCACAACACTGCGCGCCCGCGCGCTGCGAGCATGGCGCGACCAGGCGCGACGAGTGCGATCCCCATGGCTGATCAGGCGTGAACCGTAAAGGCTGATGGCCACACATAGGTTGCTACCACGTTGCCGCCGGAATTCTTCGCTACGGCCCAGAGATAGTAATTCCCCAGCATGCCCGGTGCGTTGATGTATTGGACCCAGAGGTTGTGCCCGGCATTGCTCCACTGCACGCAGGGCTGGGCGCCGGTTGTCGGAACGACGGTGTTGCTGGTCGACCAGTAGAAGGCGACGCTCGCCGGCACCGTGTGGTTGCCATCACCCGATGCGCTGTCATCGCTGATCTGGGCGATGATGCCGCCTTGGTCGATCGCGAAGGTCGAGCCTTCGGCCGGGCTATAGCTGACGTTGCTCAGCGAATAGTTGCCACCGCTGGTGGTCAAGGCCGTTTGCGATGCGGTCCATGCGCTGCTGCCGCTGGCGTTCGTCGCGCGCACCTGGAAATCGTAGGACGTGCTGGCCGTAAGGCCGCTGACCATGGTGGACGTGCCACTGATATTGTCAATTTGCGTCCAGGCATTCGCGCCCGCCGGTGACCAGCGCACCAAATAGCTCGCCACCGCGCCACCAGAACTTGGCGGGGTCCATGCGAGATCAATCGTGCTGGTCGTCGGGCTGGTTGCGGTGAGCCCGGTCACCTGTCCAGGCGCCTGCGTCGGCGCGGCCTGCGTCACTGTACCGGAGACTGACGCGAACACGACAGTGCCCCCCGAGTAGGTGGCGACACTGATGGCTGCCGTCTGGCCGCTCGGCAATTGCGCGGAACCTGACGAGGTGAGGATTCCCACACCGAGCGTGACATCTGCGCCGCTCAGGTTCAGTACGTCGCAGTGAAACCCACTCCCCATATTGAGAGCTACTGGCGTCAGTGTGACCGGCTGGCTGCATATCAACAGCCGACCATTGTGGATTGTGCCATCCAATGTGGTGTTGCTGCTAATTTCAAGCACTGGCCGCTTGTACGACGGCAGCTTGGTGACAAGCCAGGCCCAGATTGCCGCAAGAGTTTGCCGCAGCATTGTGCTGCTGGTCTGTGCGACCCAAAGCGTATCGGTATCTGTTGCAGGTGCCGCTGGTTGTGCGTTGTCGATCGTCAACCCGTCCAGCAGATCGGCATAGCTGATGGTATGATCCGTGCCATTTTGGCTGATGGCCACTAGGTCGCTGCTTGCGATCGTGCCAACGGGTGTGAGCTGGGTGATGCTGAAGCCGCCCGAAGATCCACTGTCCGTTACCACGGCGGAAATTGTGCCGTTGGCGTCGATACTGATGTTTGAACCGGCCGAGTATAGGCCACGAAGCGTCGACAAAGGCAGGCGAGCTAGCCCTCCGCCGCTGTCTACCAGGGCGGTGTCGTTGATCGATAATGTCGCCTGCTGCGGCAGGATGTTCAGGTCCAACGGCGATGCGGCCAGGGTTCCAGCCTTCAGGGTCAGACCCTCGCCGATCGCAACAGACTCTGGAGAGCCGGCACCAAGACTGATCCGTCCAAGCAGGCGTCCGGTCTCGGTGATGATGGCTGGCTGTGTGCCGGCAAGCAGTGTGCCGACACTCACAGAATGTGTTGTGCCTTCTTGGCTGATGGGCAGTTCATCGGCTGGTGTGATTGACGTGGCAACCGGTAACTGGGAGATTGTCGGCATTAGTGAATCCTAGAGGCCGCTGACATTGATCGCGACTCAAGCAGTGGCCAGCGCACCACTGGATGTCGATGTCCAGCTCCGCCCATCGTAGTAGACCTGGACACCCGTTCCCGCTCCGGCCGCTTCGCCCGGTTTGCGTCCATTGCTGGCGAAGGCAATCGCGCCAACAGAAGCCGGTGTTGGCAGTGCTGCCACGGTGTATGTCGGCAATGCCACCGGGCCTGTGGAGTGGGGATTGACGGAATTTGTCCGAAACACCTCGCGCCATGCGGACGTTCCGTCGGACACAACGTGGTAACGGTCATTTGGATAGAGGGTGACCGGCCTGTTATCGATTGCGTCGCTGCCTGTTGTGGCAATGGTGACATTCGCACTTCCGACAACTGCGAGCGTGAAGCCGGTCCCAGCCGCCACAGTACTCGCCGCAGGCAATGTTATCGTGTAAGGCAAGCTGCCTGAGAGCGTAACGATGTTTCCGGCAATGTAATTCGGCAGGGTGGCACTGTTGGAATATAAGCTCTGCCAGCCGACCGAAATTCCCTTGCCAACAGGATAAGATAAGGTGCCCTGATAGTATCGAAGCGTACCAGTAGTGCTGTCATAGGCCAATCTGGAATTGGCGGTCGGTTCGAAAGCTATAGAATGACCGGCGGCCATCCGTATGGCTGCGGCGCCGGATAATTGCTGAGCCGAAGTCGTATCAAGGACTGAGGTCGAAAAAGGTACGTTAACGTTGAAGACGGTATAGGCGCGGCCACTGCTGCCAGCGGCCAACCATACGCCCAAGATGGTCGAGACTTCGACGGGCGCCCCTGACGTGGTGTGCTGCCCGATTACTATGGACTGTACCTGCCGCCTTGAGCCGTCGTCTGCCCCATTGCCGAACCAGTCCAGCTCCACAGTGATTGAAGATGCGGCGGAACTGGAGGGCTGGCCTGTGGTGTCCCGATACTCCAAGCAAGCAGACCAAAGATTCGGCTGGGGCAGTGGCTTGCCGTTGGAACCATTGCCGATAGCCTGCCTGATTGTTTGCACATACCTCCCGACGTGCTCGGCTGCAGCAAAGCCGCTGGGGGTCTGCGTTCCGCACCACAGAAGCCTGTCGACGCCTCCCCACACGTAGTTCGCCGGGCTGTTGTAGATGATGGTATCGGTCCGATTGTTGGCGATCACCGCGGCGCTTCCCGCCGAATGGTTGACGACGTACGATGAGTGCACGACAGCGAAATCGGTGAATTGCGACCCGTTCTGGGAGAATTCAGCGCTTTGCGCGCTGTTTCCGACCACAATGCCTGGGAGATAGTTGTTTGTGGGGCCCCCACCTCCGGGGATCGTATTTGACAGCGGCGTTCCATCGGCAAGTGTCGTGCCGTCGACGATCCACTTGACGCGCTTGGTCACCGAAATGCCCCAGTTCGAGGGGGGTTGAAGAACCGTCACGCCATTTGGCACGTATATCGCCGAACCCGCTGGGGCTGCCTGATAGGCTGCCTTGAACGCGGCGGTGTCGTCGGTGAATCCATTCAGCAGAGCGTTGTACGGTGCTGCCCGCACGTTGATGACGCCCGTACCGCCACCTGTACAGGTATCGACATATCGCTTGGTCGCGGCCTGGAAGGGCGCAATGGGATCGCCTGCCAAGGTCAGGGACCCGGTGAGTACTCCGCCGGTCGTGGGAAGAGCGCCGGCGACCTGCCCATCGACATACTGCCTGCTCGCTGCATGCAAGGGCATCGTCGGATTGCCGCAGAGCGTGACAGGACCGGTCATGGTGCCGCCGGCGAGGGGTAGTTGGGTCGCCACCTGAGCATCGACATAGTGCTTCGTGGCGGCATGAAGTGACGCGGACGGGTCCCCAGCAAGAGTCAAGGCACCGGAGAGCGTGCCACCGGTTTTCGGTAGCGCACCCGCCATCTGATTGTCGACGTAGCCCTTCGTGGCTGCCTGCATCGGCGTCGTGGGATCGGCGGCAAGCATCAGCGGACCGGTCAGCGTATCGCCGGTTCGCAGAACACGGGTGTCGACGTACTGCTTGGTTGCGGCCTGCAGAGCCATTATCGGATTGGCCGACAGGATCAAGGCTCCCGTGAGTGTCCCCCCGGTCTTCGGAATAGCAGTCGCTACCTGGATATCAACGTATTGCTTGGTAGCGGCGTGAAGATTTAGCGTTGGGTCAGCGGCCAGCGTGAGACTGCCGGATAAAGTGCCGCCAGTCTTGGGCAAAACCGTCGTGATCTGTGAATCGACGTAGCGTTTCGTTGCCGCCTGCAGCGACTGCGTCGGATCGGAGCCAAGAATCAGCGGACCGGTCAGAGTACCGCCTGTCAACAACACGATATTGGCTGCAAGATCAGCCAGCTTGCATGACGCCTGCGCTCCAGTTGGCGTCACCAGAAGCTGACTTACATCAAGGTTGGAGATGTCCGACAGGCCATTCATGAACTGACGGTAGGTGACAGCCAGATTGCTGCCGTGCTGTCCTAGCGGAACCAGGTCTCCACTGGCCGGGACAGTGCCCATGGCCAAATTGATGATGTTGAATGGTGCGGCATTCGCCGACAGCGTTGCATTGATCAATCGAAGATTGGCACCAATACTGATCGGCTCCGGATTGCCTGTGCCCGGGCTCGTGCGGCCAATCAGTTTCCCAGAATTGACGGCTAGCTGGGGCTGTACGCCGGCGAGGAGTTGTGCCCTGGTGATTTTGCGGGCGGTGCCGTTCTGGCTGACCAGGAATTCATCGGAATCCGACGCCGCCGTGCCAGGCGCAAGCTGATCAATTGTCGGCATAGTGAGGTCAGCCTCTTAGGCTCGTGGCCCGCAAGTGTTGCAAGCGCGTCAGCAAAGTCGTGAAGGGTACTGTGCGGGTGTTACGAGATGAGAACCGGATTGCCGTTCTGATCGGTCAGCACCATTCCCACGTCAGTCACCAGAGCATTGGGTGGGACGGGCGGAAGGGATAGGTAGAGAACCGGCAGCAGAATTGTGCGGTTGATGGTTCGCCCGTTCGCAGTCCCGATCGCCAGATTCACCGCGTACACGATTCCCGACTGCCCACCCGAGAGCCACAGAATTGCAACCGGCCCGTCCGTCATCACGCTGTTCAATGTAAGGTCGCCAGGATTTGCCGGCTCGATCATGACGTCGACCGACGCAATGACATCGCCATCGTTCCCCACCAGCGCGGGTGATATATCGAACTGATAATCCAGGACATCGGCGGGATCTTTGGTCGGCCAGTTCAAGGGCGGGGGTGCAACTGCGGTCGAACCGCGAGGCACAGGGATGAAAGAGTCGAGCACGATGGTACGCGCCGTGCTTGGTTTCCAGACGTGAGTTGCCGGAGTAGGCATGGCGCTCCCCTGATATGGATGCGGTCAGTTGCGATCGCTCAATGCGGCGATCTGTACGCTGAGCGTCGCGAGGTGCGCCTGCAGCTCAGCAATGCTGGGGGCTTGCGCAGAAGTATGATGTGTGGCTGGAGCGGTGAAAGTCGTCCCGTCGAAATGCCAGCCTTCTATGACATCGGCCTGGGAAGAGATGTCCACCCAGACCAGAGCCGGGTTGAACATACGAGTAACGTCGCCGTCTGTCTTCAGCACTTCCGCGACGATGCCGTTCTGAATCCTCGCATAGGTCCTCATTGCCGATCCTACCATCTGACCACAACCAGGCCGGAGGCGCCGGGTGCGCCGTTATACGGGGTGGCACTGTTCGCCCCGGTGCCGGCACCAGAAGCACCGCCGCCAGGTGAGGTGCCAGCCACACCCGTGGTTCCGCTGTTTTGGCAACCGCCCATCGGTGCACCGCCGCCGAGCCCGCCCTGATTAAGCGTCCCGCCTTGGCCGGCGGATCCGGTCAGGTTGACATCGCCGCCAACGCCATACCCACCAGGGGTTGCTCCGTTACGCGGGTCCTGCATGGTCGCCAAGCCATTCAGGCTGCCGCCTGTGGCGCTCACATAGATGCCAAAGCTCGATGTTCCACCCGGCGATGGTGCGCCGCCACTCGTGGTGCCGCCCGCGCCGCCAGTGCCAATCGTTATTGGAATCGTTTGGCCGGCAACCAGTCCGGTCACGCGTTTGCGCGCGTAACCGCCCCCCGCGCCTCCGCCGCTGGCGTAGGACTGCGTCGAAGCGTAGCTTCCGGACCCACCTCCCCACACCTCAACTTCCACCTGGCTGACGCCTGTCGGAACCATGAAGATGCCGTTGCTTGTGTAAGTGCCAACGCCGGATGCAAAGCCGGGTCGTAGCGTGGGAAGCTTCCAGCCCAGAAACGGCGCGGTCGCGAGTTTGGTGATATTCGTGCTGGTAATCGTCGTCTGCCCATAGGAGAGCGTGATGGCGTAAAGACCCACCCATCCGTTATCCACAGGCGGCGTGACCTGGAACCCGGAATTGGCTGCGGCGCCGGCCTTCAGTTGCAGTTGGACGCGCTGAACGCGCCGCGTATTCTGCGCTATCCCAGCGTTGTTTGGCCCACTGTAAGGTTGTGCCGGATTGGCCGCGTTGTAATACGGTAGAACGACCGGATTGATATCGCCTTCCAGCAACGCGGCCTGGATCAGATAGTTGATTGCCTGGCCGGACGTTGTCGGCGCTGTCAACGTAAAGGAGGTTGGGGCAAGATTGATGCCCTGCTTGACGAGTAGATCGGTGGTGTCGGCTGGCAGGGATCCGTAGGCGACGGTGTCGACCACGGATAACTGGACGATGCTGCCTGGGCCGACGGTGATTGACAGTGAGGCTGGCGTCGTGGGTGAGCAGACCAGTCCGTCAACCACGGTGTCAGTTCCGAGAATTGCCTGGGCGAGGTAGCCCAATGCGATCATGCTGTCTCGGTTTGTATTGAGCAGATCGGTGTCAAGCGGAATGCCTCCGGGGTACACCAGGATTCTGTCCATAGGGTCCTCTATCTGATCTCGCTGACCGGTTCAGTCGGTGATCCGGGTCCAACCGATTGTCGCCACGGGAAGCACACCAGCGACGGCATTATAAATATCAGCATCGGTTACCTGAGCCTGCACCATAGTGAGGCTGGCATATTCGATTGCGCCCTGGCCGTAGGCTCCGCCGTTCGACGACCAGCCACTGATCATGGCGATGCCTGCACTGATTGGACGATAAGCGGTGACAAAGCATTGGAACGGCAGAGTCAGGCTTCCCCAGCCGCCAGCGCAACCGTACCCCGCCCCTCCGCCACCGCCGGCGGACGATGCGTATCCGCCGGTATCGCCCGGCCGTGCAGGTTCAAAGATCTGTGGGGGACGTCCTGTGAGATCCTGCACTACCGACACGATAGCGGCACGGGTTCCGCGTTCGCGGAAGAGTTCGCGTTGAATCATCGCTCGAAATACCGGATCCACCTGACCTTCCCGCCGAGTCAGGCGGGAGCCAAAGTAATCCTGTGCGACGACATCGAGCCAAATGTCGGTGGCTGTCGCGATGCGAGTCTGAGCCCGCACATATTGCAGTTGCTGGTAGACAGAACTCCAGCCAGAAGCAAGGCCGCCCAGAAGTGCGTCCAAAACAGGAGCACCATCCGGGAACCACCTTGCTGGCAGTACCGAGCGCAAGCGCCCGAGGATGTCTGACTGATCGCCGATCACATCAGTTCACCGCGACCATTCCTGTCTTGATGACGCTCGTCGGCATGGCGGGGAGGTCGTCCGGCGTGCCGTTTATCAGCAAGGCGCTCACGTTGATCACCGATGGGTTGGCCGCGTAGGCGATCTGCGCCAATTTTGTCAGTGCCAGACCGCAACCGATCGACAAGCCGTTTATGTAGTCTTTCACCGCATCGCCGACGACCGCCTGGACCGGCGTCTTCATAGAGTCTGATGCCACAGTGATCAGCATCGAGACATCCGCCGTAACAACGTTTGGTGGCCGAACACTAAAGAATGAGCCGACTGGTCGCACAGCCTCGATTGCAGTCTGCACGGTTGATAGCAGTGTCGTGGACGGATTACCTGACCCATCATCCACGGTGACAACAAACTGTCCGAGGCTGGGCTGCCCCATCGGATCGGTATTCTCTTGAATGGTATAGTTCAATCCTTGTTGGATGCTGGTGATTGCGTAGGCGATCGCCGCGGGCGTTGCGCGTGAACGGCTCGCGATGAAGTTCCGAAAGCGGCTCCTGAAGGCATTATCAGTCTCCGCATCGAGGCCGTTCAGAAAGGCGCTCGAGTTGTACACCGAGTCGATACCCGGGACAGCAGAAGCCAGTAAGGAGATTGCGCCCGCCTGGACATTCCCTGCATTTCCCGGCACCACTGCCGCTACAGGAAGATCGAGCGAGGCCAGACCACTGGTGACGACGTACCCGCTGCTCGCACCTACCCAGGCGGGATTGGTCGTATCGATGAGAACCGAAAAGGTCTGCGTGCCATCGGCGGTGCGGACAAGTGTGCCGACCGGCACCAGGGCGGCCAGGGTCGGCGTGATACGTGAGAACGTTACGATCCCTGTGGCGCTGACCGCGGGTAGTCGCGTCAGCGACATATCTGCCATCCAGCTGTCGAGGTCAGCTCCGGTGCTGGTGGCTGCCCTGGCAGTCCGCAGCACCTGCAGAATAAGCCATTGCATCCACAAGGCGACAGAGGCATTTGCCTCCAGCACGGCGCGGAAAGCCGAGCCTACAGTAAAATCGAGCAGTCGCGTCGCAGAGGCCTGAACTGCCGCGGCCATCGATTCAACGAGTGTGTTGAATGTACGAAGCGGGAGTTGCATTTGGTTCAGCTTGATACCGAGAAGGAAAGTACCCGAGTTTGGCCGCTTTCGGCGTCCACGTATCGGATGTAGACATAGACGGTGCTGGATGCACCACCAGGCGAAATCTGCACATTGATGAGCGGCTCAGGCTGGCGTGCCACTGACGCTTCTTTGAATATCTGACTGCGTATGATCGCCCTGATCTGCAGGGGGCTGGCTGGTTGCCCGATGAAGCGCGCAAGCCCTGCGCCGTAGTCCAGTTGCCAGATGTAATCGCCGGGATTGGTAAGCAGGCGGCGTAGGACACGCTGCTGACCCCACGCCGACCCGTCGATTGTGCCGATATCGCCGGTCGGACCGATCACGAGGTCCGACCCCCACTGGTGAAAAACATCGGCCACTGCGGTCAATCCGTCTGTTTTGGCAGACTGGTCATGCCGCCACGTGAATCGGAATGTGTATGGCTGTTGTAATGACTGCGCAGCCGCGACAAGGAGCCCTGTCGGTCATAAACGTCACCGGCAACATGCAAATCTCCCTGTACTTGGATAGTTCCATCGTTTTGCAGCTTGATGAAGGTGCCCGACTTATGCATCAACCAGAATTCGCCGATCGGAACCGCGGGTGGGAGCTGCACGTTCGAGAATGCACGTCCAATGATGAGACCATGCTCCGCGTCGCCCTCTTGCGCGACGACAAGGACCTGATCTCCTGGCGACGGCGGACAATACATTCCCCAGCCGGAGCCCACCCATGGTGAGAGCACCGGCAACCAGCCCGTCAGAACCCCCTCTGGCTGTAAAGTAACTTTGGCGGTTGCCGTGGACGGGTCCACCGATGTCACTATACCGAAGCGCGGCTGACTCCCCCCCTGATCGAGAGCTCCAGCGTGCTGCTTGATGATATTCAGGAACCGTTCCACTGTTACGGCACCATTGCACCTGATCTCGGCGAGGAATTGTTAGCCAGGAGGTGCTGGACCAGTCCCCCTCTCTGTCGGAACCTTCGCTCAATGACATCGACATAGTAGGTCTGGTCGAAATCGGTACCCGTGCCCCGAATCGCGAGAACGCTGCGTGGCGTAAGAGCGAGTTCTCCTGGCATACTGATCCTTACGGTACGCTCGTGCCGTGCTAGCTCGGCGATTTTGCGCTGAGCGAACTTCAGTGCATCGTCGGCTGTTAGATTCGGCCGAACGAAGACGTAGCGTTGCGACAGTGTGCCGGATCGTTCGGCACTTTCGAGTTGGTTTGCACTGACCCGTTGGGAAAATGCTGAATTCTGCCGCGAGTTCCAGCTCTTGACTACGACCTCAATATTGCGCGCCAGAGCGAGCGACCTCGACATCTTGATATCGAGCACGTCCTGAACGCTCAACTCCAAGGCGAGATCGGCAGACGAAGCAGCTTGTTGGAAGCAAAGTGTCTGTCCCCGCACGAACAGATCGAAGCCCTCTTGTTGTGCCAAAAAAGCCAGTAAGTCCCATTCGGTGGTTGCCCGGCTGAATTGGTTAAGCGTCGTACGGTCGTGCTCGCCCTGGTAGTATCGTCCGACTGGCGTCGTGGTGGGCGACACACGGGGGGTCAAGTTGTGACGTATTGCGAAAAGTGATGCGATCTCGCTTGCGGTTCGGTTGGCAAAAGTCTCCTGGGTCCGGGCCTCGATCAACGCGGCGGCATGGTCACGACCATCAATGTGTACGAGGCCGAAGGCAGGATCGATGCTGATATTGTCAACGGTCCCCTGGACGAGGCTTGTGAAGGACGCACCGCCATCGAGACTGAATTGCACGTCCACCAGTACGTCGGGAGCACTAGCCCAAAATGCCGCACTCGCCCAGGGATCCGCGCCAAGCGCAGCGGTTACGCTGAAGCGATCTGCCGCGTAGTAGTTGTTCGATAATACGTCTGCTTGGGTGGCCCCCGTAAGAACCTGGCCATTGGCGACAATGCGGAGTCGTGGAGCGCGGGTGGTTGGGACGAGATCACTGAGCGGCAACTCCACCTCCCGCATTCGGATCGAAATCCGGAATCAGTAGTGTTGTCACGCCAGTCAATACCGGATCGGTTATCAGGTTCAGCTCGGCGATTCTTATCCACTGCGTTGCATCGCCAAGTTCTGCAGCGGCGATGCGAAATAGATTGTCACCGGCAACGGTAATGACTTTCATATCAACTGCTGGCGCTTGCATGATTGGTTGCAGCCCGACGGACGTGGGCGCCTGCAGCAACCAGTGATGCGAGTCGGCCACTGGTGTCTGTTGCGCCCGCTAACGCGTTGACCCCGTCCTGCGCCGTGGCGACTGGAGCGTCGCTGATAGCGGTAAGTCCGGCATCGGCGGCACTGACCGCATCCGCAATCGACGATGCAGTGCCAGTCAGGCGGGCCTGGGCGGACACAAAGGGTGCCGTACCGCGAGTCATCGCGCCTGGAGCAGTCAGCATGGGATGCAGTCCGGCGAGATCTATGCCGGTGCCATACGCATAACCGATAGCACTGCTGGCGTCGCTTATGACTGCTGAGGCGAGCGAGGCTGCCACCTGCGTCAGTGCAGACGCCTCATCCTGCAGCACAGTGCAGCGGATCCAGTACGGGATCCATGATCCGTTACAGTAGTCCGCATAAAACTCAGCGATAAGGACAGTGTAGAAGAACACATCCCATGTAAGCGGCAAAGCGATGCCGGCCACGCGCATTTCATCGACACCGCGTGCCCGCGACGTCGCGTCTGATCCCGTAAAGATCCCGGTGAAGCAGATGTCGGCGTCATCGCGGCCCAGCGTATCAACAACACGCAGTCCAGATGGCAGTCGGTGTAATGCTAGCCGCTGCCTGCCTCCGAAGTTTACACCGGCTGGGACCTCGAAATCCTGAAAGGCAATAGGACCAAGTAAAAGTGCGACATCAGTCATTGAAGTCATCTCTCGTAGCCGGCTGACCCGTGCCGGGCTGAGGTGGGTTCCCTGTAGAATAGGACCATACGGGAGCGGCGACTGCTGCGGTTATGTATGCATTGAATATCGGCGTTCCGGTAGTCGGGCTGGGCAAGAAAAGATGCTTATCATGAGCCCGCTCAGGCACTTGTTGGAGCTCCTGCGAATGTTGCAGTCATCCTTGGATCGATGCCGGTCGTCATTGTTCCGGGGCGTGAGGCTTGGCTCTCCAGGTAGCCGATGACCCATCGGCCAAGTTCAGCGCCGTCGAGCACAATAGTGCCATGGCCTGGCTCCTGATCCGCCTGCGTTGCTTGAGACCGGTTTTCGGCGAATGCTGCTGTCGTCGTGCCTTGAGGCCGGTAATTTAACTCGGGATTTGATGGAGGGGTCGGATCCGAAATGGCTCCGTTCTCTGTTGCATAACTCTGCGGATCAGGGGTGTTGATCGGAGCTGAAGGGATGTGTGGAAGGGTTCGTGCACTGATACGAGGCGACTGCGCGGCGAATTGCCACCGCGGCTCTGCCCCACGGCCGACTTGCGCAATAGAGACAGGAGAGACGGGTGCGGATGACCTCGTTCGCATGCTGCGAGAAATCGGGCTGGTGTCCCTGAACGCCGGTTTTGGTGTCAGCGAGTCGGCAACTGGTGCGAACGAGGGGCCATCGGCCGCGATTGTCGGCGAGGGCAGGTTCATCGTGGACAGACGTAAGGACACGTCAGTAGACGGCGGAACTGCGGCCGGCGTGTGGGAGTCGCCTGATGTCAGTTGTGTGACGCCCGCTTCGTGCGATCGTTTGCCAGAGAGCGGACCTCCGTTTTGGTGGCCCCATCCCCTTCCCATGCCTTGCGCTGGCGTCAAATTTGGCGTGGCCCGGCGGTCGTCACCGCTGGGGCCATCCGCACGATTGGCTGCCGATAAAGGCATGGCGCGCGACCCGTCGGCTGACGGCGTAAGCGACACTGCTGGATTGTCCCGCGTCACGCGCATAAGGGCAACCTGGGGAGCGACCACTCGACGTGCTGCATCGTTAAACACGCCAGACCTAGGCGTGTTGGAGGAGTCGGGTTCGAATGCATGAGTGGCAGGTATTGTGGCCGCTCTCATGGGTGGCGCCGCCGCTACTGGAACAGCCGAAAGCGCCTTTCCAAGGCGCGCCAGCATAACAGGTATTGTCGCATCGGGTCCCATGGCGATGCTGAGCCCCGCCTGACGCGATCGGAGCAGCGCCATGCCATCAGATACGCCACGGCTCAATGCCAATCTGGTTCCGATGGACATCGCTTTGCGACGGGTCACGGTCACGGCCGTGCTCTCCACTGCATCGCCTGCCAGTCGAAAACGCCACCATCCAGCGATCCCAGGGCTACCACGAATGCCAGTCGCTCGTCAGGAGGAAGGCTGAATGCGATGTCGAACGGCACCCCGTTCCGAACAAGATAGAGACAGTCGATCAGTTCGGGGTGCCGACTCAGTTTCCCGCGTTGTCCAGGAGTTCCGCTGCGGTAAGATCCGCGAATTGCTGCAGCGCCTGGGCAACTGCCGAAATTCCAGAATCGCCAAGCCGAGCCACCATCGCCTCAATTTGGGCTTCGTTGGCCGGTGTCGGTGTCGGCACATCATCGATTGCGTTCACCGAGCTTGCGATCAATGCCATGCCCAGCCAAGGCTGGTTCTGGGCTAGAACTGGGCCGGCCGCCTTGAATAACCGGAGCCTGTCGAGTGCCGTCAGTCGTCGGATCGCCAACCGCCGTCCGTCATCATCGGTGACGGTTTCGCTAGCGGCAGCGGATGTCAAGATAGAGGTAGTGGGTGTCATCAGATCCGACGCCTCCGTACAGCGAAGAACTCCAGCTTCTGCTTTACACTGCTGTCACCTTTCCAGGTCCCCGCATTGCTTAACCGGAATATCACCCCATCGTACTGGTATGTGGACGTCGAGCCGTCCGTTTCCGTCACATATTGATACATCGTCCCATGTGAGACGTTGTTACCATTGAAGTACTGCTGTTCAGCCGCGGCGATGAAGTCGTCGACTACGGAACCGCCGCGCTCAAGCTCGAAGCTGCCTTCCCACCCTTTGGGAAGTTCGGTGCCCATGTGTGTCCCGTCGAGGCGGTCTACACGAACGGAACGGGTAATCTGCCGGCTGTCAAACGATGTGACATGTGTCAGATCGATGCGACCTGCCGGTCCTATTACCACAAGCTGTGTGTCGCGACCGATTGAGAACATGGTCAGGGACATTTCGTCTGCTCCTTATGTCGCCACTTGGCCACTCGGCAGGGTCTGGCGAGACACCTGAACTGTCTGGCCCCCTTCCATGTTGATGATGAACTTCTCGTTGATGGCCTGGTATTGGACCTGTGCATCCGACTGCACATAGCCGAGACCTGTGCGATCCGAGGGGTTGTTGGATGTGTCGCAGACGACGCTGAACGGCAGGCTGCCGTCGGTTGTGCCAAGGAGCCCTTGGCCGAGCATGTTCTGTAGGAACGCAAGCTGCGTCGCCCGTATCCGGCGGAACAGGTCGGAGGTAATGACCTGACCAACATACTGGCCCATTCCTGCGGCGAGTGTCGCTGCGATATAGTTGGTCAATCGGGTATAATTGTCGCCATTTATCGCGGGGTTGGAGGAGGAATTATGACCACCACGGACGCCCCAAAAATTGCCGCCAGGCTGGGGGTTGGTGATGACGTCGATGCTGGCGCCCAGCAGAGCGGCAAGATCGGCAGAAGAATATGATGCGCGCTGATTTGTGCCTGGCGTGCCGGATTTCTCGCTTCCGATGACGCTGTACAACTGCTTGTTCAGGCTGGACTGTTCGGGTGATAGGTTTGCCAATCGGCCGGCAGTGAAGCCCTGGGGGGATACCAGTCGAATGGTTGCGTTGACTTGGTCGGACCACCAGAGCCAGTCCCCGAACATCAGCTTGGCTGCGTAGCTGTCGAGACCCGCCTGCTGCTTGACCGCCACAGCATTCTCGATGGTGTCGCCAGCTGGGCCGGTAAGGATCATGTAGATCCCCTCCTCGAGCCCGAACTCTGCCTGCGTTGTCCAATAGTCCGGATCGTCAGTATCCGCTAAAATAGCAATGCCACAGCCTTGGCCTCGAAGCGCGTACATGCCTGAACGCGGCGGGGAATCCAGACCGACAAGTGTCACCGCTGTCACATCGGTTGCGCCGTCTGTCCCAGCGGCAGTCGTACCAAGCGTTGTCGAGAAAGCAAAGGGTTCGACGGTTGCTCCACCGGCACTGGCAGCGATGAGTTGCGATGGTCCGCGCTGGGGGCTCTGCCCCTGATTGATCGCCTGCGCGAGGGCCGACCAGAATTCGGCACCGTTGCCCGAAATGTTGTCAAACACTTCCGGTTGCAGCCCCGGGAGCGAGACCGTTAGCCGCCAACTGTCTGCTCTCGATCCTGAGGAGAGCGTCAGAGTGATTTGATTGCCTAGAGAGCCAGTATAGAGTGCTGTAAAGGTTACGGTGGTGCCTGGCAATATCGTCTGTGCGGCCGTGTCCGTATTGTCCGACACCCGGATACAGCGGAAATTTTGTGCTCCTTGCTGTACAGCGGTCGCAACCTGTGTGCCCATATCGAACTTTCTTACCATGATCGGTCCAAAGTTCTGAGCATAGTCCGCCATCGTGCCCACGATGACCGGGTGGCCGATTGGTCCCCACGACGCAGTTCCGACGACGCCAACAACATTGGTCGGCACCCCATTCAGAACCAGGTTTTGTGGCGGAACTATCTGGACGTACAGGTCAGGTACTACGAGAGCGGTCGTGTTTATGCTGCCTTGCTGCACAATCGGCATCGGACCTAAACTCCCTTGTTCGCTGGGGCGGCAACGCGTACGACCATTGATGCGTGCTGGCCCTTCAGGATCTCAGCGATACGATCTGGGTCAGTGACGATGTCACCACGAGTGAGCGCCGCGAACGGCTTCACCACGACCAAATGGACCTGCATGTGAGCTCCGTGTCAAACGGTGAATGATGCTGCGTTCAGTCCAAGAGTTCCGAACAGCATTGCTGAAAGCGTGTTCGATAGTATTGTTGCATACTCAACGTTATAGTTCAGATCGCGCCGATACAGTCTTGCATTTTGCGATTGATCGTATTCGGTCGTTCCAGCGTAGGTGAGCCTGCCGTTCGTCCCGTCGCTGAGCGCAATGAAGTGTTGTGTGCTCAATGCCAGGTCAACCGCGGTGGCCGTAGAGTCGCGGGTCGCCGGTTCCGAGCACCAGCAGGACACGCGAAAACCCTGCTCTTGCCGACGAGCCTCCTGCTTCACTGGCGTGTCTGATACCACCCTGGTCACCAGTTTCCGAGCTCCTGGGATGGTTACGTTGCCTTGCGAAAGCTGAACAATCGCACTTGTGCGTATCATCGCCGCGAGGTTGGCAGCGACCGATTGGTTTGTGTCGCCGTCTAGTACTCTGTAGGCATAGGGCCTGCCATCGACGAGGATGCCGGCCACTTGACCCGGTTCTGCTCTGCCGCCGAACATTACGGTCATGCCGTCAACCATCGCTGTCAGTGTTGGCTGGACCGGCGGACCAGTCCATTGTTCGGAGTACCGCGTTGTGGTGCGCGTTGATCCACCAATCGGGAATACGGTGACGTTGATGGTTCCTTCGGTCAGATCGGCATCCAGTGCCGCAGGATTGGGCCATCCACGATAGATCCGGCAGTTGGGTCCCGGAACGCTGGGTTCCGCAGTCCCGCCCGGGTAGAGTGCGGCCGAGACTATGTTGACCAGCGCTTCCTCGACGTCTGACTGATCTGCCATTAGGTGGTTGCCTGCCGCACAGTCACGCGCCAGCCCAGTTCTGTCAGCTCAGCCCCCGAGACGACTGCATTTCGGCCAAGATCGTCACTCATCAGGTCGGAAGGCAGTAGAACGACACCAGGAACCGCTGGAAGCAGAACCGTCCAGTAAGGCACCGAGGTGTCGCCTGGCAGATCCGCAGTGGGTTGGCTACGACCTGACACCCCCAAGACGCTGGCTGGCCAGTTCGTGAGCAGCGGTCGATTGTTCGTAGCAGTGGTGCCACCGTACTTGTTGACACCCCTGCTGGAGGGAGCGGTCGCGCGAAAAAAAGAGACGACACGGTTGGTTTCCACGCACAGAACCGGCAGCAGTCTTTGTTGAGCAGCGATGAACCAGACGCCGTCGGCCTGGGTGAGATAGTCACCGGGCCGCGTGTAGGCCGCGTCGAAGATGCCGTACCATAGCGCTTGACCATATGAATTCGGGTGTGCAAACCGCCCATCGTTGGCAGAGAAGGCCGCCCTTAGGCGAAGGAATCTGTTGGTTGGCGCCAGTGGGTCGCTTGCACCCGAAGGACGGTAGGCATCGGTGTCCGCGCCCACGGCCCGAGCGGCGGCGTTCAGCCCCCGATGGACCTGATCCGTGAGCCGTGCAGGATCCATGTCAAACGATCAAGGTTTTACTGCTGTCATGCAGTGCTGGTCCTGGCGGAATACCGAAGAATCCGCAGAGCCGGTGCCGCCAGTCGTCGAGAAGCTTGGTGCGATCGCGCAGTTCATCTCTGTTGCGAGTCCACACGGATGCTTGGTCGGTATCGAGGTTGTCACCTGAACGCGGTACGGCGTGCTCGAGCACAAGCAGCGTACCTAGGTATCGTCTCACGACCGTCTCTTCCGCAGATGATAGGTTGTTCATGCGGAATTCCAGGAGCCCGTAGGCCTGATAGAACCGCCAGTTCTCGAAGCCGGCGGCCGCTGACCCATAGGCGGGGTAGCCACAGAACCGCCGAATGTCGGTCTTCTCCGGTTCGCTGAACGCCATCAGAGGAAGGATCCGTCACCGCGGGTGAAGAGGACATTGCCGGTTCCGCTGACGAGCACGCCAGCAGCGTAGGTAACGAGACTGTTCGCCGACAGCATGACCCGTGAGTTCGCCAGCACCGGCATGTCCGCATTAGTGGCCGAGACTGTGGGATCGGCGCCAAAACGGATGTAGGCGAGAGACGAGGTGGTGTTCGTGACCACGATCGTTTCACCGCCACCTGCGAGCGCCACCACACTGGATGAAGTGCTCGCGCTGAGCGGCACCGTGCCTGTCGGGCGGAACGGCGTGATGGAGCCAATGGCCATGTTATGCTCCGTCGTTACAGCCTTCAGCCGATGTGCTCAACCATGACTGCGCGCTTGAACGCCGCGTTCGTAGCCGTTGGCACAGTCGTCGGGTTCGTTGTGGTATCGGATGGAGCACAGAACCCACCGATCCAATACCAGGACTGCGCGATGATCTGCTGCAGGCGGTCAATCGGCTCTCTGGTCACCATGGCCACATCATCGACGACAGAGACGATTGAATCTCTTGGCGCAACATCTTCGGCCGCCATCCCGGCAAAGTCCCCCTCAATGAGGGCTCCTTGGCCACAGACGATCGGTCGACGGACCATCAGACCAGCGAGCGTGGGGTGCGGCTGAACATATGCTTCAGTAGTGGGGATGAACCGCAGACCGAGGAAATCGTTGGTCATTCCCTGACGAAATACCTGGTTGGCCGAGGTCGCGCCTTGGAACAGTTGCTTGAAGTCGGGGTCCGCGAATAATTGTCGTGCAGATACCGGGTCCAGATAGCAGTTGTAGACGCCATCGATTTCGGGAACGGCGTTCATCCTCAGCTTCGATACGGCATCCAGCAGACAAGACATCGTAAGCATATCGGTTGCAGTCAAGGCTGAGGCCGTGCTCCGCTGCGCCGGACGAACGATCACCGCAGCGTTGGCAGCAACGACCGGGTTGCCAGCAGTGCCATCCGCGACGGCGACATTGCCGGAGAAGGTCAGGACACCGGACACGCCATTCGGCGTGGAGGAAACATTGGTGATATCGGCCGCGACGCCCACCAGAGTGTAAGCGGTGGCTCCAATTGTGACAGTCAAAGGGTTGGTCACACCCACCACCTGCTGAATGCCATTGATGAAGGCGTATTGAAATCCACGAATATCATCGACGGAAACCGCTGTGCCCGGACTTCCAAGCGTGCTGCGCACGCGGGTGTTGCCACCAAAATAGGCGTTGAACAGGGCATTGCGTGCCAGTTCGTCCAGACTGCGCGCTGCCTGCTCTCCGTTTACATACGCGTTCTGCAGGAATTGTGACGCGATCCCGACTCTGCTCGTGACCATGTTGAGGTCTGTGGTTGCCGCATAGTGATTAATCGAAATGGTATATTGCTCGACTCCCCAACCAGTCGGCGTCAGCCCATTATCGAGGCTGGTGTTGGTACTTGGCGCAATCGGGGTGGTGACGCTTGGCTTCAAGCCGGCGCGGGTTCTGGTCAGCGTCTCGCCGATGCCGACTGATATTTTCACACGGTCGGCGCAGGCCCGATAGCCCAGCCGTGATGTCAGCGCCTGCTGGAATTCCCGCTCCAGAAAACCCTGCTGAATGATCGGCTGCAAGGCTGGAGGAAAGTTCTGAATGCCCATTCGGGATATCCTTTACAACTGATGCCTAAGAATGGCGGCGCGGGCAGCACGATATTCAGCGTCGGTCATTTCCGTGGCGAGCTTTTGCCGGGGGGGTTGGGCAGGGGGTGGGTTCGCGGAACTCGAGGATGACCCACCGGCGAACAGCCAAGGCTTTGCCCGCCTGAGCTGTGTGATGACATCAGCGGCGTTTTTAACTTCGCCGGTTTCGTCAATCTCAACCGCTGACGGGTCCATCAGCTTTAGGCCATCCAGGTCCACGATCCCGGCGCGGAGGGCTTCGACCTTTAGCTCGGCTTGCACCACGCGTGCTCGGGCCTCCTGCTCGGTATTCACCAGGCGGCTTTCGAGCATTTCGGCGCGTGCGCGCAATTCGGCGACCGGATCGACGTCCGACGCCGAAGACATCTCATGATCTGTCATCAGTTGTTTTCGCTGGAGTGCTGGTCGCTGAGAATACGGCTGAGTTCCGCAGGGACATCTTCGATATCGTAGGTATCCGCGATCGCCTTAACGGCTGTCTCGCGGCTGATCTGGCCTGCAGTTGCCAATGTGCTGAGTGTCTGCGCGTCCTTCTGTCGATCGTCGGCGGTTGTCGGATACCAGCGTGGCCACTTTAGCGAGAGCCGCGCGAGCGGGTCCATGGCGCCAACCTCTCGCCCCATAACCCGTATCCGATAGATCTGCGAAGCCTGTAGGACCATGCGTGCGAGCGATAACAACGCGCCCTCGCCGTAGCTTACTCGGAGGTTATCAGCGAGCCACACCAGACCCTGGTTCATCAGTTCCAGGGCGCGACCCGACTGCGCCGCAGTCAGTCGATCGGCATTGGCTCGATTGCCGTGCACGCTCTCCAAGGCGAACTCGCGCAAGGTCCGCACATATTCGATGACGGCAGCCGAAGCAGTACCGCCGATTTCCAATAGCTTCGCATCACCTTTTTCGGTGACGACAAGGGCGTTGCCGGCACCCTTGATTATCTCATTGTCTGTTGTGGCCGGTTCCTTGATCAATAGCGTGGGATCACTGCTGTATTTCAGACCACGGCCAGCCTGGCTCAGCTGATAGTCAATTTCGATCTGCGTTTCGATCGCCGCGCGGAAGGTGCATGCGCCGTCGGCAGGATCACCGGTTGAGGATGGGCCCGGGAGGTTCCGGATCCAGACCATTGGCACAAACCCGAGATTGTGCTGCACGCTCCGCACCTCGTCGACCGCGGCAGCGTCCGGACTGTCGACAGGGAGTGGGATGAACCAGCGTTCAACGTTTACGTCCCATTCGCGTGCGAACCAGTATTCGCCGGTAACATTGGCAATCTCGTATCCGTTTGAGACGAGAAGTTCGCCAGACACTTTGTATCGCTCGGTTACCTGCAACAGCTTGTCCGGCTCTTCGGGATCCCAGTGCGGTGTCAGGTGCGTGGTTTCCAGAACGTCGAAGAATATTCGTCCCCGAAGTACGCGCATGAGGATAGCTACCGATCCAATGGCGCCTCGCATCGCCGCTTCAGTCATTATCAGGTTTAGGCGAGACTCCTTGACGATATCGGCAAGCGTGGCTCGGACAGCGCGATTGGCACAGTCGATGGTCGGGAAGTGCCCCTCGCTGAACAGGAGAGACACGCTATCCTCAACGATGGTGCGACAGAGCGCATAGCGAACACTGGGTCGGCGGTTGCGCAGCGGGATATACTCCCCGCCGGAACCTCGCTCCTCATGGAACTGATAGGGCAGGACATCGTACAGCTTGCCGTCGAGTACGCGCTTCAGAATATCCAGCGTGCGCGTCCGCGATGGGTAAAGCGGGTCTGTTGGGATGAGACGACAGATCGTTTCAAACATGCGGTTGACCAGGTTCTGGCGACGCCACTATCGCATCAGCACTGGTAGAGTGACGCGGCGCGCTGGGTGGCCCCGTTCGGTCAGTACTGTGAATGCGCGTGAGAGTGCATCCACCTGGTCGTCCTTGTGGCCAAAGGGGAAGTCGCGCAGTTCTTCAAGAAAGGCGTGGTTCCAATTGCCCCGAACGATTGCCACATTGCCCGATTCGACCTGCGATGCGACAGGTGCAGCACGGGTCAGTTTAGAGCCGGTTTCGCGCGACGTGTCTATACGATATCCAGCGAATTGGCGTGTGAAATAGTTGGTCTGGTGCTTGCCCGCCTGCCCGGGATCTTCTGGCAGCCCGATCGTCACTGCTTTGCCATCGACCCGTGCGGCTTCACCCACAGCCTCTTCCACCTGACGCGGTGTACCCCTGATCCGAACAACGTCGAGTACAATGAACCGACCGCGGTCGTCTCGCACGAGCTTCACTCCCGCGGTCCAATCTGGGTCATGCCCACCAACTTCGGATGTGGCCGCGAGATCCCACCCGCGCACGACGACATCGGCATTTTGTGTTGGGACCGTGTCCAGGATTTCAATGCATTCGGTCTTGAACAGGCTTCCGACAATCGGCCTTGGTGACTGCTGGAACAGCGCCGACCATGCCCGTTCGCCGATCGTTTCGCGCTTTCTCTGCAGCGCGGCTTCGTCTTCCCATTCTGGCCAAAGTGCCGCGCCCGGCGGTCGCTCCAATGGGTCGTTCTCTTCGGCCAGCGCAGGAAGCTGCAACACGCGCCATTCAGCCGGATGTTGCGCAAGCAGGCGTCCGGCCAGATCGTCCATATGCCACCGCGTCATGATCAACACGACCCGACCGCGCGGCTTGAGCCTCGTGGTCATGTCGAAGCGATACCAGTTCCAAACGCGATCGCGGAGGAGAAGGCTGTCTGCTTCGGCTTCCGACTTGACCGGATCGTCAATGATTACCAGGTCGGCGCGCCGTCCGATCAGGGGACCGCGGATGCCGGTTGCGAAGTACTCGCCCCGTTCAGTCGTTTGCCACTGGCCCGCGGCGTGCCGGCTGGCGTGCAGATGGTAGCCCAGTTGATCGCCGTACTCCCGGACCAACTCGCGCACCTGCCGCCCAAAGTGCTCGGCCAAGCTCGTCGTATGTGAGGTTGCGATAACGGAGCTAGTGGGATGTTGAGTGAACCACCAGGCAGGGAATAGCAAAGATGTGTAGGTCGATTTTGCCGAACCTGGTGGCATGAGGACCATGAGCCGGTCGATGTCGCCTCGTGAGACCCGATCGAGCTCTGCGATCAGCAGGCGATGGTGCCTGGCGGGAGTCTGTCCGTCCCGTTGCAGCACCAACGTTGCCCAGCCCATCAGGCTCTCGACTTCTGGGCTCGACTCCTTGGGCCGTTTCTGCGAAGCGTGCGAGGAACCCGACATCGATCAGTAGATGGAGTTCCTGTCGCTTGCTCAGGACACGTGAGAGAACCATGAGCAGGAGCTTCATGATAGGTGAGTTAGGGCTTGAGTGGCAGGCGTCCTGCTTACGCATCATGCCATCATGGCAAGATATCTATCAGAATTTGGGGATAGTGGGCAAGAAGAATCAGAAAAAAATCCTAGCCCATCCTCGATCGTCGGATCGTACGGCCTGGTGGCTCTTATGGCTGCTTCTCGTTGGCGGTTGCCACAGCGAACTTAGTGACGCGCTGCAGTCGGGTCAGGTTCGTTCGTGGAATGGCCTGCAAGGCCGTTGGGTGGGAGACGTTATCCCTGAGGCTGGCTCGTGCGGGGTGGCGACGAAGGGGCTGATGACCATCGGCGAGCACGGCTTTGCCTTTGACCCATTTCAGGGAGCGGAGGTGGTCCGCGGCGATGTGGGGAAGGACAGCCGTCTCGTTGGCAAACTTGTTCGGGCTGGTCCGGGACGCCAAGACCTCTCGATCACCTTCGAGGGGAAGGCCTCGACCTCCGATACAATCCAAGGACTGATGCAATCTGGCAGATGTCGTTGGACGGTGGCGTTGCACCGCGGGTGAATGATGGGTCGTTGCGCTTTGACGCTAAACTGGCGGGAGTTAACGGCGAACTAACCGTTGCACTGGTTCAACGGCGGTGTCAGCGGAGGCAAACTGCGGCCTGTCAGTTTCGAAGATCTGAGGGGCGCGATGACCTACATGGACCAATCGATCGCGGTGCTTGCTGCCACTCAAGACGGCGGAGCCTTGTCCGGCCAAGCTGGCCGCGAGCCGATCGTGCTTGTGGTCGAAGACGACGAGGAATATTCGACTGCCTTGCGCGCTGTTTGTGACTGTCTCGACGTTGTCGTCGAGCGAATGCCCAGCCGTGACGATCTTGGCTCGCTGTTAACCGAGCGCCGCCCGATGGCCGTCATTGCGGCCATGGATGGCGCCGGCCAGGATGGCTGTCACGTCCTGATGACCGTCGCCACCTACGATCGGGATCTGCCGGTCCTGCTGATCAGCAATGACGATCCCGCTCTCCTCGGCGCCATCGAGGCAGTGGAAGAGGTTTGGCAACTGACGTCAGTCGTCAAGTGGCCAAGACTGTTGGGTATTGGCGCTGTGGTTGATTTTCTGTTCCGAGCTGGTCGCAAGGGGAACTGTATGAGGCTGATGCCGCTTTAACGACATAATTAGCTAACCGTGTCGTGGAGCGGGTAGCTAGCACGAGACCGCTTGCGGGTCCTCACAGCGTAGTTGCCGAAGCTCCTATCAGGATTATCGTTAGGATCCGCAATGGTTGCCTTGTAGGCGTCCCAGTCGCCTGCTTCCAGGCTTTCCATTTCAGCGGTCGTCGCCGTCGCACCAAGTGTCATATCAGCATATGCGAGGCGAGGCAGCGGCTGTACCTGGGCGAAAGGAAAGTCCGGTCGCAGCCGTATCGGTGCGTGGCTCCGTGTAAACCGGAGATTTGTAAACAATGGGCCGAACCAGCGGTCGCTCTCTACGATACCCTCATACATCGTGTAGCCGCCTGGCGAGGGAAGATTGGCCGGCGCGCGTACCAGCAGGCTCCACTCCGGTGCTGTGCGCGCCATCAGCCCGGTCCAGATCTGAACCGTTCCCGGTTCTGGCAGCGCCGACAGGAAGGGTGGCGAGCAGCCGTTCAGCGAGCTGGGAGCGACCTGATCAAATCGAGACGAAAAGTCAGGGAACTGCGCTGTCGGCATCAGCGGCAACCAATCCTGCCACCCGGTGCATTGCCAGAAGATGTCGTACCCATCCCATATGAATTGTAGATCTGTCGGCGGGAAGATCCACCAGCCAAAACCGGACGCACTGGTAACCGCCTCGCAATAACGATAGGCCCGCGTGGGCAATGTGCCTGCCGCTGACCGATCAGCCCGCTGTGGTAGTCGCGCTTCGTCGATCAGCCGGTAGAAATGCACTATCGGGCGGCTCGAGCGGGTCATGGTTCGCCACTCCGTATTCAGGTCGTACCAGGGCACGACTGCGCCTCACCGGCGATCCTCCGGTGAAGCGCCTCGAGAGCTGCCCGAGATCAGCGAGAGGGCTTGGTGGAAGGCAGCCGCCAGCCTGCGCCGAGGCGGATGCGGCCGGTGTCGCTGGTTGCGGGCAAAGTAGATGGCGTCATTCTGAGGTCTCCTCTTCTGACTTAATGCCAACGGGCGTATTTCTCGACACGCGTAAACGCCGGTCAGCGCCGCGGATAGGCGATTGGGCCGGCTTACGTTTTCGGGATTACGGACAGACTACGCCCGTTGACGCGACCTCGTTACTGGAACGCAGGTAACGTGTCAAGGAAAATTTTCATATCTTATAGGGTGTTGGTCCAGACCTGTATCGTCAGGCTCGCCAGGGCAACCGCGATCCAGGTTGCGAGGCCCAGCAACAGGGGACGGGCTCCTGCGCCGGTGAAAGCACGCCAGTGGCCTTGCAGTCCGACTGCCGCGAGCGCCACCACCATGACCCAGCGCCCGAGAATCTGCACTTTAGGTGCCCAATCGCCCAGCAGACCCAGCGTGTTAAGGAATGAGGCCAACACGAACAGAATAATAAAAACGGGTACAGCCTGATAGGCGCGCTGCGCCAGTGAATTGCTCTGTTGCGCCGGGCTTGGTTCGAACCACGGCATCAGCAGTCCAAACCCTACGACCAATGGTATGATCAACGTGGTGCGCGTGAGCTTCACGATCGTCGCGATCGTGCCTGCATCCGTACTATAAGCGAAGCCAGCTGCAACAACGGCTGACGTATCATTGATCGCTGTGCCAGCCCACAATCCGAAGCCGGGGCCGGTCAGCCCAATGAAATGGCCAATTGTCGGGAAAATGAAGACCGCAAGCATGTTGAAAAAAAAGATCACCGAGATCGAATAGGCGATCTCTTCCGCCTTAGCGCGAACAACAGGTGCCAAAGCAGCTATGGCGGATGCTCCGCAGATCGTGGTGCCGATCCCGATCAGGCACCGCATCCGCCATTCAACACTTATCGCCCGACCGAGCAGGAGTGCGCAGGCCAGTCCAACGGCAATGGTCGTGATCAGTACCGGGAGCGAGGCGGCTCCTGTGCGAAGTATCACGCCCAGATCCAGGCTGGCCCCTAGCAGAATAATGCCACCCTTGAGGCACAACTTGCTGACGTCACCAATAGCCAACTTGCTGATCTGCAGCGGTCCGCGAAGAGTGTTGGTGATCAGGACCCCAAGCGCGATGGCAATAACCGGGGCGCCAACGACTGGTGCATAGGCTGCGGCCGCAGTGGCCACCGCGGCAATCGCGATGCAAAGCAAGAGGCCAATCGTCGGTCGCAGCCGGGCGGCGATCGCAACGCGACGTGGGAGAGAGAGAGCGAGGTTTTGCTGTGATGCCATCGATAACGAACCACCCTCCGCATTGCCGCCTACGCGAACTATAGCCCGAAGTGCCGCACACGCCGAACTGCCCAGACCGCGGGGCAAGCTTGCATCCAATTGCGCCTTTTGCTAGCATTTTCCACAATATGATCTACTTCAGGTTGTAAGACATTATTGTTGGGAAGGGGTCTGTCATCAACCTGCTACACGCCCGACAGCTGGCCGACGTCGAAGGACCGGTTGCCGCCGGACCCTTGCTGCGCCTTACGCTGTGCGGGCAGATGCAAGCCGAAGATGAGGTAGGTCGGAACATCCTGCCGAGATCCCGTAAGACGAGAGCTGTGCTGGCGGTGCTGGCTTTGGCCGCACCCAAGCCGGTCCTCCGCACACGACTGACGCGGCTGTTGTGGAGTGGTCGCGCTATCGAGCAGGGCCGGGGGTCGCTTCGCCAATCAGTGTACGAGCTGCAGCATGCGCTGGGTGCTGGTGCTGTATCTCTATTGCGAACGACCCGGGATCACCTCGGACTGCTCGATGATCGCTTATGGCTCGACACGCGCGTGCTGGCATCCACCACCGCTGGGCAGCCTATTGACCTGAGGATGTTTCGAGCCCCCTTGCTGGAAGACCTGGACGGGCTCGATCCAGCATTCGAAGTCTGGTTGGCCGAGCAGCGTCGGCAGATAGTCCATCGAGGCATTCAACTTGCCGAAGCGGCGCTGGTCGCGGCACAGAATGCCAATGACCGGCGCGATGCTGCGGAGCAGCTGCTGGCAATCGAACGAACACACGAAGGCGGCTGGCAGGCTCTGATCCGCGCGAACCTGGAGCTGAGTGATCGCACGGCGGCACGGCTCACGTACGAGCGATGCCTGAATACTTTGGCCAGCGCTGGCTTGCTGCCCTCTCGTGAAACATCCGAACTGCTCCGTGGCGCCTCGGAACCCGAAATACCTCCCTTAGCTTCTGCCAAATCGGCAAGCACCGATCAGCGGGTCAGCTTGCGGGTTCTTCCCTTGCGAGCGTTGGGCAGCGGTACGGCAGCTGGACTGATGCCGGGCCTGGCTGAAGAACTGTCGGTGGCCATCTCGCGCTTCCGCTGGATCGCCTGCAGCGTGAGTGCGGCACAGGGTGAAACAGGATCCCCCGCTCCTGACTCCGATTACATGCTGGATGTCACGCTTCAGCGCGGCAGCAATCGAGTACGCGTCATCGTCCGGCTGCTCGACCTCCATTCCGGCAATAATGTCGTTTGGGCTCGCAGCCACGATGCTGAGGTTACCGATCTACTGAGCCTGCAGAACACCATTGCTGCAGAGACAGCCGCACAGATCGACCCACAAATGCTACTTCGCGAAGGTGAGCGTCGTGGTGCCAAGCCGCTGGTCACTCCGACCTCATTCGATCTAACGTTGCGCGCCATCCCCTCGATTTATCGACTGGAGCCTTCAGGGTTCCAAGCTGCTGGCGAGTTGCTGGCTTTGGCGATCGAATTGGACCCTGCAAATGCGGCGGCACATGCTTGGTGCGCCTATTGGAATGTGCTGTTGATTGGACAGGCTTGGGCGCCGGATCCATCAGCAGCAGCGCTCCGTGCGAGGCAGCTGGCTGAACGGGCTGTCACACTCGATCCGGGCGATGCCCGAGCTCTGTCGTTGGTCGGCCACGTGCGCGCATATTTGGATCGCCGGCCCGAGGAAGCCCGTGCTCTGCACGAGAGAGCGCTCTCGCTGAACCCAGGTCTGCCGCTCGCCTGGTGCTACTCCGGTCTCGCCCTGTGCTATCTCGGTCTGCACGAAGAGGCCATCAAGCAGATCACTTGGGCGCAAACCCTTGCACCGCACGATCCACATGCCTTCTTCTTCGACATGGCGCTGATGATGCCATACTTCTTGCGCGGCGAATTAGAGAAGGCGCTCTCGTCCGGGCGTCGGGCTATGGAGCTGAATCCAAGCTTCACCTCGACCTATAAGGGATACCTGGCTACGCTCGGACAACTCCGACGCGAGCGGGAGGCAGCCCGTGTGATGGCACGATTGCTCGAACTGGAGCCGGGCTTTTGTGTCAGGAGCGCTATCGAGCGATCACCTATGACGCGATTGCTCGATCGGAATCTTTACGCGGAGGGGCTACGACGGGCGGGGCTCCCTGAAGACTAGGAACCGCGGGCCATTGTAATTTCGTGCAGCGCACCGCACAGTGCCGCCTCTGGCGAAGCCAATCCGCTTCGATTGAGGAGTTTCCTGCAATGCAGTCGCGCGTTGGAACGCCAACTGCTCCGTGTCCCAGCTGGGCATCGCGATGAGTCAGCCTGTCACTGCGGACCATGTGGTTGCTCACCTTGCGAATACCAGTGCTCCACCGATCATTGTTATGGACAAGGTGAACAAGTGGTTTGGTTCGCTCCATGTGCTTCGCGATGTTTCGCTGAGTGTGGCGGAGAAGGAGCGTGTTGTCGTTTGCGGACCGTCCGGCTCCGGTAAGTCAACAATGATCCGCTGTGTCAACCGACTTGAGACTCACCAGCAAGGTAAAATCGTCGTCGACGGAGTCGAACTGACCGACGACCTGCGGTCCCTTGATATGATCCGTCGCGAAGTCGGCATGGTGTTTCAATCATTCAATCTCTTTCCTCATTTGACAATCTTGGAAAACTGTACGCTCGCACCGATCTGGGTCCGCAGAATGCAACGGGCCGAGGCCGAGGAGTTGGCCATGCATTATCTCACTCGTGTGAAGATTCCCGAGCAGGCCAGAAAGTATCCAGGTCAACTCTCGGGTGGGCAACAACAGCGCGTTGCCATTGCACGAGCGCTCTGCATGCGACCGAAGATCATGCTGTTCGATGAGCCGACCTCCGCGCTCGATCCTGAGATGATCAAGGAGGTTCTGGATGTCATGATCGAGTTGGCCGAATCAGGCATGACCATGATTTGCGTGACCCATGAAATGGGGTTCGCACGCCAGGTGGCGGATCGGGTCGTCTTCATGGACCGTGGCGAGATTGTCGAAATCGGCTCCCCGGAACGGATGTTCGGCAGCCCGCAGACCGACCGCCTGAAGTTATTCCTGAGCCAAATCCTGCGCGGCCACTAGCTGGAAGGTGAGCCTAGCTAGGGTCAGACGTCCTACTCTGGGGGCTCGCCAATTGCTCGGACATCCTTAGTCATGCCCGCGAGCAGCTCAGCCACGTGGCGCGTTCGGATTTGATGGCCTTCCCGCTGCAGCCGCCCCGCAATGTTGAGCAAACACCCTAAATCTCCCGCCGTTACGGTCTCTGCTCCGGTCGCGAGGATGTTGCGAACTTTATCTGATGCCATTCGAACTGAGATTTCGGGATATTTGACGCAAAACGTGCCACCAAAGCCACAGCAGACGTCCGCGTCCGGCATCTCGGTGATCGTGGCGCCGATCGTCCGCAGGAATTTGCGTGGCTGCTCCTGTATCCCGAGCTCACGTAGGCCTGAGCAGCTATCGTGATAAGTGACGGGACCGCCAGCATGACGAGTGGGTAGCTGCTCCAGGCTCATGACATCGCTGAGGAAGCTGACCAGCTCGAATGTCCTCTCGGCGAGAGAGTTCGCGCGCGACCGGAGATTGGGGTCGTCGTCAAAGAGCAGTGGCAGATGAAGCTTAAGCATGCTGCCGCAAGACCCGGACGGTACGACAACATAGTCATAGCCTCCGAACGCCTCGAGGATCGTGACGCCGATATCCCTTGCGGTCGTCCTGTCTCCCGAGTTGTAGGCTATCTGGCCGCAGCAGGTCTGCGCGCGCGGTACCTCGACCTGGCAGCCTGCTCCCTGCAGCAGCCGGATGGCGGCGAATGCAACCGTCGGACGATGCAGATCGACGAGACAGGTGACAAACAACGCCACACGAGGCCGGGACGGCGGCATTCAGGCGATCACCAAGCGCGGATCAGGGCACGCGCTATCCGCATGCCGCATCGCCCGGGTCACGCACTGCGGGCGGCAACCAGATGCCAAACCGGGTCAGGCATCGCGAGGTCTCGTTCGAAGGTCCAAATGTCGGTGATCTCAGTCACCGCATCGGTGCCTACGACAGGGTGCCCATCTTTGTCCTGCGTCAGACTGGTCTGGTCGGATACGAAACGCACGGTGACCGAGGCCTCGGTGCCGCGCAGCTCCGCGTCCTCAATCGTGGAGCTGTGGATCGCGTGAATCGCGCTCACCTGTTTCTGGGCGGCGGCTTCGCGCAGACTGATCGCCTGCTCAAATGCATTATAGGTGTCCCGCGACAGCAGGCTCTGCAAGGTTGCGCGGTCGCCAGCAGCGAAAGCGGCCACGATCATCCGGAAGGCCTTCTCCGCGCCATCAAGGAACGTCGACGGGTCGAAGTTCCGGTCAATGGATCGCATGCGCGCCAGCGTCTGTCCGACTGCGCTGGCCGGCTCCGGGATATTGCGGGCCGCCGCTGGTGCGGGCGGCTCGGCTTGCCCCTCGATGACGGGCCCTGCCGGGGTTGGCCCAGGCTGCGGCTGATAGGGGGGAGCCTGGCGCTCGAAGCCGGTGCGCCGGCCAAGAATGCTGCGCAGGCGCAGCACCAGAAATGCCGCGATCATCCCGAACAGAATAAGGTCAACCGGAAAACTGCCGCTCGCACCCATTGCATCTCTCCTCAATGACAACAGATAAGCGCGACCTGACGTCGAGACAAATTTTTCTGGCACCCCGCCGTTGGGTTGCCGGCCACGATCTCGGCCTGTATTGCCACGGCGATGATCCTGCTGCGGCACGGCCAGAGCGAGTTCAACCTGCACTTCACCGCGACACGCCGTGACCCCGGGATCGTTGATCCCCGCCTGACCGAGCTCGGTCATGTGCAGGCGATGGAGGCGGCGCGCCGCCTGGCCGGCGAACGGATCACTCGGATCATCGTCTCTCCGTACACGCGCGCGCTGCAAACGGCTGCACCGATTGTTCGGTCGTTGGGGGTCAAGCTGCTGGTCAATCCAGTGGTGCGCGAGCGCTTCGCGTTCGCCTGCGACGTAGGGAGCCCCAGGACCGAGCTGGAGCGCTCATGGCCGGAGCATGACTTTTCCGCAATCGACGAAGTCTGGTGGCCGGCGATCGAGGAGCCGGCCAATTCAGTGATTGGCCGTGCAGCGCTGTTCCGCGCCGAGATGGCCGCCCTGCCGGATTGGACCGACACGCTCGTGATCAGCCACTGGGGCTTCATTCTGTGTATGACCGGCAAGAGCGTCACGAACGGTGAATGGCTGCGGTGCGACCCGAACGGTCCCGCACCAGAGCAACTCACGTGGCGTGCCTGACTGAGGCCAGCTCCAGAACTGTTGGCGCCACGCTGCCATACGTGCTACCCGGCCCCGGCAGGCTGACCCGACGGCCCAGGTCCGCAACGATACGGAGATGGCAATGTCCGAGACGACCATACCGCCCCACCAGGGCCAGCAACAGACGCCTCCGCTCGTGGTCAATATCCAGTACGTCAAGGACCTCTCGTTCGAGGTGCCCGGTGCCCCACAGATCTACACGCAACTCCGCGCACAGCCTCAGGTGAACATCAACCTGGATGTTCAGGCACGTCGGGTGCAGGAGGGTCAGAGCGTCTACGAAGTCGCTATCATGATCCGTGCCGAAGCGCACGAGGCTGCTCCCCCGTCGGGCAATGGCCAAGCGGCCGCCGTGCCGCCAACTGTGTTCGTGGCTGAACTAACCTACGCCGGGGTCTTCACCCTGAGCGGATTGCCAGACAACGCGGTGGAGCCGGTGCTGCTGGTGGAGTGTCCGCGCATCCTCTTCCCATTCGCCCGCAACATTCTATCCGACGTGACGCGCGATGGCGGGTTCCCGCCGGTATTGCTGCAGCCGATCGATTTCGTTGCGCTCTGGCAGGCGCGCCGGGCGCAGGCGCAGAACCAGCCGGGAACGTCGGTGGTCGCCTGAAGCCGCCCCGGGCGGGCTTCAGCCATTCAGCCAGACGGGATCCTTTAGCCTGCTGAGGAAGGCCGCGTGTGCGGCCAGCTCGTCGGCTGTGGGCACAATCGGTCGCGGGATGCGGCTGCCCTCATAAGTGTAGACGACCAGTTCGATCGCAGTCTTTGCGGTCGTCAGGGACAACCCACGCTGCCTGCCGCCGGTGAGCTCCAGGTAGACATCCGCCAGAAGCTTGCAGTCGAGCAGGGCATTGTGTGTTGCCCGTGCACTAAGATCGATGGCGAAACGCCTGCATAGTGCGTCGAGGCTATTCGGCATGCCAGGAAATCGAGCCTTTGCCAGCCCCAGCGTGTCGATCATGCGATGTGCAGAAAGCGGGGGTAACCTGAGAAGGCCGAATTCATAATCCAGGAACGCAAAATCGAACGGCGCATTATGCGCTATCAGCTTCGCGTCGCCGAAGAACTCCAGCAGGTCATCGACAATATCTCCGAAGCGCGGCTTGTCGACGAGATCAGCCAGCGTAAAGCCATGAATCCTGGTAGCTTCCTCGGGCACGTCGCGCTCTGGATGGATCAATTTGTGGAAGTGCTTGCCGGTCGGCAGATCATTGATCAATTCCACCGCAGCAACCTCAATCACACGGTGACCGAGATGCGGCTCTAGACCGGTGGTCTCAGTATCGAACAGAATGGCACGTGTCACCGCGAACCCCCCTTATGACGCGGCTCAACGCCTTCAGCGACGCGTGCCGCGACAGCCCGGTGCGGATGACCACGTCGGCGCGGCGGCGCTTTTCCTCATCCGGCATCTGCCGCGCTATTACAGCCTGGATATCCGAGTCGCTCATTCTCCGGCGCGCCCGTATCCGCTGGATCTGCACCGCTCGCGGCGCAGTCACCACGATGACGCGGTCGACCCGCCGGTCCCCGCCCGTCTCCAGCAGCAGCGGAATATCCAAAACGACGGCATGGGACCCTCGGCGTCTGGCACGTGACACAAAGGCGTGCTCTTCTTCGCGCACCATCGGATGCAGAATGGCTTCCAACCGCGAGAGTGCCTGAGGGTCGCCGAGTACTGCCTCCCGCAACGCCGCGCGATCCACCGATCCATCCCGTACAGTCCCAGGAAAGGCGGCGCCGATCGCACGCACAGCCCGTCCGCCGCGCGCCTGCATCCGGTGCACGGCAGCATCGGCGTCGAATACCGGTATGTGGGCCCGGCGAAAGGCGGCGGCGGCCGTCGACTTGCCCATCCCAATCCCGCCAGTCAGGCCAAGAATGATCATTACGCCAGAAGATCTGCCGCGACGAAACGTCGCAGTTCTTCGTCCACAACTGGTTTGACCCCGAACCACGACTGAAAGCCGGGGACCGCCTGGTGCAGCAGCATGCCCAGCCCCCCGATACTGCGGAGCCCGCGGGCATCGGCCGCGGCCAGCAGCGATGTTTCGAGTGGTACGTACACATTGTCCGCCACAACCAGTGAGGCGGGCGCCGCAGACAGGTCCAGTTCGAGCGGCTCATGGCCGACCATTCCCAGTGGCGTGGTGTTGACGACCAGGGCGTGATCGCGCAGGGCGGCGTTCCTTGTGTTCCATTCCACAACCCGTAACCCCGGCAGATCCCGCGCCAAGTTCTCGGCCCGCGCGCGGGTGCGATTGGAAATCGTGACCACCGCGCCCGCGTCCAGCAATGCCGCGGCAACGGCGCGAGCCGAGCCTCCGGCACCCAGCAGCAGTGCCGGCCCGGCAACCGGGTCAACGTCATGCGCCTGCAGGTTGGCAACAAAACCGTATCCATCAGTGTTGCTGCCGGCGATCTTGCCATCCCGAAAGACCAGGGTGTTCACCGCGCCGGCGCGCCGGGCCGTATCATCGACTGTGTCGCAGATCTCGAACGCTGCCAGCTTGTGCGGTATGGTGACATTGGCACCGGCGAACCCTGCCGCCAGCAGGCCCCGGGCTGCGATGGGAAGATCGCCGGGACGGATCGGCAGAGGAATGTACGCGCCGTCGATGCCATGGCGCTGTAGCCAAAATCCGTGCAAGCGGGGCGAGCGCGAGTAGGTAACAGGCCAACCAGCAATCCCCGCGACTCTTGCGTGGCCGGAGAGAATGGACATGGCGCCACCATTCCAAGCACCGTGGCGAAGATCAATGCCTGGCTTTGCCCATACGCCGCGGTTTGGCCTGCCATGCTGCTTGCCCTGGCCGTTAATCACCGTACAAATTGCGCCGCTCTCACCGTGAGTTCTGCTGCATGTTCGCCGCCTCGGCAGCCAAGCCGGAACCACCCCGCTCAGCTGGCGCATCTGTGCGATTGGTCAGTGTCAGCCGACACTGGGGATCGGTCGCGGCGCTGGATCGCGTGTCGATCAATGTCGAGCCCGGCCATTTCACCGTGCTGCTGGGCCCTTCCGGGTGCGGCAAGACCACCTGCCTTCGGATCGTCGCCGGGCTGGAGACGGCAAGCTCAGGTTGCGTGCAGATCGCTGGCCGTGACGTTACGCGCGCACCACCCGCAGCGCGCGGTGTGGCAATGGTATTTCAGTCCTATGCATTGTTCCCCCATCTGAACGTTGCTGAAAACATCATGTTTGGTCTCAGGGCGCGTCGCGTCGCAGCGTCCGAACGGGCACGTCGTCTGAAGCGGGCGGTCGAAATCCTCGACATCGCCCACCTGCTGCAGCGCAAGCCTGGCCAGCTTTCAGGCGGCCAGCAGCAGCGCGTGGCGCTGGGGCGAGCCATCGTGGCCGAGACGCCGGTCTGTCTGATGGATGAGCCGCTGTCCAATCTGGATGCCCAGCTCCGCGCCGATATGCGTAGGGAGATCCTTGCACTGCAACGCCGGTTGGGCATCACCATGCTGTATGTGACCCATGACCAGACCGAGGCCATGGCGATGGCTGATCAGATCGTGCTCCTGCGCAGCGGTCGTGTTGAGCAGGATGCGCCGCCGGCGGAAATCTATGCAAATCCAGCAACCAGCTTTGCTGCGAGCTTCCTGGGGACGCCACCAATGAATCTGTTTTCGCTCGATCGGGCCGCCGATGGTCTTGTCTTGCGAGGCACTACATCGCCCGTTGTCGCGCCCGCAGCCCCCGGCGAGCTGCTCGGTGGCATCCGGCCTGAGAATCTCAGACTGGCCGAACGTGGCATTCCCGTGCATGTGGAGCTCGCCGAATACCTGGGTGCAGAGACGATCTTGACCTGCAACGTAGGCGAGGCTCGTCTGCTCGCGCGGCTTCCCGGCCGCGTTGATGTTTCCATCGGTGCGGCAGTGCATCTCGCCACTGATCAGCCGGTCCATCTTTTCGATGCGGCGACTGGCGTCGCCATATCCCGGGCGGTACGCAATCAACCAGTCACACGACTGGTCCACGAGCTTGGCGACTAAGTCGCAACAGGGGGTCCAACAATGCTGCAACGAAGGTCACTGCTTGCCGCCACGACCGCCGTCCTTGCCGCGCCGGCCATTGCGCGCGCCCAGACTGTGCAGAAATTGACCTTCTACTATCCGGTGGCCGTGGGAGGACCGATCGCCGCCATCATCGACGGCTACTGCAAGGCATTCCAACAGGAGACCGGCATAGTCGTCGAACCGGTTTACGCTGGCGACTACAGCCAGACACTGATCAAAGCTCTGACCGCGATCAAGTCCGGCGCCGGCCCGCAATTCTCAGTGTTATGGGCATCCGAGATACACAGCCTGGTCGATCAGGACATACTGGTTGCACTGGACGATATCGGATTGGACGCCGATGCGAAGCGGTGGCTCGACGGGTTTTACCCTGCGTTCATGGCAAATAGTCACGCTGAGGGAAAGACTTGGTCGGTGCCGTTCCAGCGTTCGACCGCGGTGTTCTACTACAACAGGAGTGCTTTCGCGGATGCAGGCCTGGATCCGGACAAGTTCCCCACGACCTGGGCTGGTCTCGCTACTGCCGCCGGGAAGCTGACCAAACGCGATCCGTCCGGCCGGGTGACCAGGTGGGGTGTAAAAATGGCCGGCGATCTCGGCAACGCGCAATGGACATTTGGCGCATTCGCCAATCAGGCCGAGCAAATTCTGATGAACCAAGCTGGCACCGAGGTCTATTTCAATCAGCCGAAGACCATCGAGGCGATGGCCTTCTGGCGCAGCCTCTCGGCGGATCATCACGTGACCCCGGAGGGCGTATCCAATTGGCCGCAACTATCCCCGGACTTCCTGGAAGGCAACACGGCGATCATTCAGTTCACGACAGGCGGCCTGTCCAATTTCCTCGACAAGGCAAAGTTCCCATTCGGCATGGCGGGCTTGGCCGGCAAGAACTCGCCGCACACCGTCGTCGGTGGCGCAAATATGTATTTCTTCAGGAGTGCCAGTCCAGCCGAACGTATTGCGAGTCTGCGTTTTGCCCGATGGGTCAGCGCCCCGGAGCGCGCCGCGGATTGGTCAGCCCATACCGGCTACATCGCCACCAGTCCGGCGGCATATGAGACACAGATCATGAAGGATCATATCGCGAAGGTGCCGGCCGCAGGCGTAGGGCGCACCTTCCTGCCGGTGGCGACGGGAGAACTGTCGGTGCACGAGAACCAGCGTGTGTACAAGATTCTGACGGACAACATCCAGGCCTGCCTCAACGGGAGCAAGACGCCGGCTCAGGCAATGGGTGACGCGCAGTCCGAGTCGGATCGCATACTGAAACCCTATAAGCGAACCTGAAGCCAGCGACCCGATATGCGGCGCGAGACTGTCTGTGCCTATCTGCTCCTGCTGCCCGCCTTGGTCCTGCTTGCGGCATTTACCCATTGGCCGACGGCTGCAACACTGATCGACAGTCTCTTCGCCACCCAACATGGCAGCCGTCCCGCTCCCTTCGTTGGGCTGGCCAACTACCTGGACCTGATAGACGACCCGGTGTTCTGGCAGGCGCTGCGCAACAACGTCTGGTACGCCATTGCCACCATCCCGACGTCGATCGTTCTGGCGCTGCTGATGGCGCTCGCAGTCAACGAGGCACTGCCCGGCCGCGCACTGCTGCGCATGGCCTATTTTCTGCCCACCATGCTGCCGATGATTGCCGTGGCCAACATCTGGACATTCTTCTACACGCCTGATTACGGGTTATTCGACAGCATAATCGCATTGTTTGGCGGAGGCAGGCACAACTGGTTGGGAGATGCCTCCACCGCACTGCCGGCAATGGTGATCGTCGCGGTGTGGAAGGAAGCCGGATTTTTCATGATCTTCTACCTCGCGGCATTGCAGACGATGCCGACCGATCTGCGTGAGGCCGCCGCCCTGGAAGGCTCGTCGCGTTGGAATTTCCTCCGCCGCGTTACCTTGCCGTTGCTGATGCCGACGACTCTTTTCGTTTTGGTCAACGCAGTGATCAATGCCTTCCGCGTCATCGACCACATAATCGTAATGACGCGCGGTGGACCTGACAATGCAACAACGCTCCTGCTGTTCTATGTCTACGAGACCGGATTTCGCTTCTGGGACACCGCAACAGCGGCTTCGGCGACCGTCGTGCTGCTGTTCATCATGGCGTTGACCGCTGCATTCCAGTTTGGCGTGCTGGGGCGGCGCGTACATTACCGCTGATGGTCTCCACCGACCGCCTGCCTGGACGCCTGCTGGAGACGCTGGGCGCCTGGCTCCTTGGATTGCTGTGGCTGCTACCACTACTCTACGCGGCATGGACGGCAATACATCCCGCCATTTACGCGACGCGCTTCGATATATTCGCCCCGGTTACCCTCGCCAATCTCGAAGCAGCATGGCTTGCGGCGCCCTTCGCACGTTATCTGATCAACACGCTGATGTTGGTGACACTGATCCTGGCGGCACAGTTCGTTCTCTGCACTCTGGCCGCCTTCGCCTTTGCGCGCATGGTCTTCCCCGGCCGTGATCTGCTGTTCGCAATTGTCCTGCTGCAGCTCATGGTGGCACCAGATGTTCTGTTGGTGGAGAACTATCGAACCGTCGTGAACCTGCGTCTGGCCGACACCATTCTAGCGATTGCGCTGCCATATCTTGGTTCAGCCTTTGGCATCTTCCTGCTGCGGCAGACATTTCTGACCGTGCCACAGCCCCTCGATGATGCCGCACGCCTGGAAGGCTGCTCTCTCTTGGGCCGGCTCTGGCGGGTCTACGTCCCTCTGGCGAAGCCGACCTACATTGCTTATGGCCTGGTGTTGGTCAGCTACCACTGGAACAACTTCCTCTGGCCTCTGGTGATCACGAACTCAGTGACGACCAGGCCGCTCACCGTCGGCCTGGCTGTGTTCGCCACAACCGATCAGGGCATCGATTGGTCTATCGTGACCGCAGCCACGATAATGACGAGTATGCCCTTGTTGGTTGCGTTCCTGTTGTTTCAACGGCAATTCGTGCAGAGCTTCATGCGGGCGGGAATTCGATGAACGCACTTGCCAACCGATTTGAGTCCGCGATCGCGTTTGCGACCGAGGCAGCGTCTCTGGCACTGCGTATGCGAACGGAACGCGGCACAATCGCAGCGACGTTAAAGGGTGTCCAGGACTGGTTGACCGATGCGGATGGAGCAGTTGAGCGCCTGCTGTCAGAACGCCTCGCACGCGACTTCCCGGCAGACGGTTTCCAAGGAGAGGAGGGCGGTAGCGTTCGGTTCGGCAGTCTCCGCTGGGTCGTCGATCCAATCGATGGCACAGCCAACTACATGCGCGGCGGCCACCGCTTCTGTGTCTCTCTCGGCTGCCTTGATGGCGACACGCCGGTGATTGGGATCATAGTTGCACCTGCGCTGGGGGAAACGTTCTCGGCCTGCGTCGGCATGGGGTCGACGCTCAATGGCGCTCCCATCCGCGCCGCCGATACGACCGATCTGACGCAGGCCACGGTCGAGGTCGGCTGGTCGCAGCGGCGCCCACGGCAAGAATTTATGGCCCTGGCGGATCGTATCATCACAGCCGGCGCAATGCCGCGCCTCGGCGGCTCGGGCGCGCTCGGCCTCGCCGACGTCGCCGCGGGTCGTGTCGACGCCTATGTCGAGTTGCACATCAATCTCTGGGACGTCGCCGCTGCTCTGACCATCCTGGCGGAGGCCGGTGCAAAGGTCAGCAACTTCCTCGCCGATGACAGAGCCAGCGCCGGCCGCGAGATTCTCGCGGCCGCCCCCGGAATCGCCAGCGCGATATCTGCCGTCGCCACCATCGGGCTTTGACAGGCCCGCGGCGCGGCGCTTTCCTCGACCGACAGTGAGCGGAGACAAGAAGATCGTGCTACCCCTGCAAGGCATCCGCGTCGTGGCGCTTGAACATGCGGTCGCGGCACCGATCTGCACGCGCCACATGGCGGACCTCGGCGCCGACGTCATCAAGGTGGAGCGACCAGGCGAGGGAGACTTCGCCCGTCACTACGACAGTTTTGTGCATGGCCAGTCCAGCTTTTTTGTCTGGCTCAATCGTGGCAAGCGCAGCATGACCCTGGACATGAAGCACACCGAAGCGGCCAAGGTTTTGGACCGCCTTGTCGGAGGTGCAGATGTGTTGATGCAGAACCTGGCACCCGGTGCTGCGGCGCGCCTTGGCCTCAGTCATCCCGACCTCGCGCCACGTCATCCGAAACTGATCGTCTGTGATATCTCCGGCTACGGCGAAAGCGGGCCATTCGCCGACAAGAAGGCGTATGATCTGCTGATCCAGGCCGAGGCGGGGCTGATCAGCGTCACCGGTACAGAAGAAACTCCATCCCGCGTCGGCATCTCGGCCGCCGATATTGCGACCGGCATGTATGCGTTGTCCGGCACACTCGCCGCCCTGGTGCGCCGCGGCACGACCGGGCAGGGGGCCAATGTCAAGATCGCCATGCTCGATGCAGTGGCAGAGTGGATGACCTATCCGCTCTACAGGAAGGCGTACGGCAGGTCGACAACGCCGCGGCTGCCCACCAGCCACCCGGCATTGACCCCTTATGGTGCGCATCACACCAAGGACGGCCTGGTGATCTTCGGTGTACAGAATGAGCGAGAATGGGTTACCTTTTGTACGAAGGTCTTGGAGATGCCGCAGCTCGCAGCCGATCCACGCTTCCATAACAACAACGCGCGCCGGGAACACCGCCTCGAACTGACCGCGCTGATCGAGGACTACCTCGCCGATAAAGCGTCGCTCGACGTGGTGGAAAAACTTGATGCTGCCGGTATCGCCAATGGTCGTTTGAATGAACCTGCCGACGTTTGGGATCACGTGCAGTTTGCGGCACGCGATCGCTGGCGCGCAGTCGAGACGCCAGAAGGGCCCGTGCGCGCTTTGCTGCCGCCATTCAGCTTCACCGATGCAGAGGCAGCAATGGGATCAGTTCCAGCACTCGGCGAGCACACTGATGCGATCCTGGCGGAGCTCGGTTTCAGCTCGAACGAGATCGGCGCACTGCATTCGGCCGGAGCGTTATGAGTGAGTTCGACCCGCACTCGCATCGCATGATCCCGGAGCAACGATGGTTTGAAGACTTCCGCCTGGGCGAGCATTTCGTGTTGCCCAGCCGCACGATGACTGAAGCGCTGTTCCTGGCGTTTCAGGCCGCCAGCGGCGACCACCACCCAATCCACTACAATGTCGAGTACTGCCGCGCGCATGGCCTTCCTGGCATGCTGGCGCATGGGTTCCAGACATTGATCCAGACGGCACCCGGCGCAGGTCTGTTTCCGTTCGTGACCGAGGACTCGCTGGTCGGCTTCCTCGAGCAGTCCAGCCGCTTTCGCAAACCTGTGTTCGCCGGCGACACGGTCTACCCAATGCTGGAAGTCGATGAGCTATCGCCTAATCGGACCACTGGCGTGGTCGGCTTGCGCAGCACGGTGCACAACCAGCGGCGGGAACTGGTGCTGGAGGGACGCCAGCGATTCCTACTGCGCAAGAGACCTCAGGATGGTGGGCCAACGGTGACGGTATGATCGGTGCCGACCCAGTTGCCGCTCGCGATATTCTTCCAGGTGAACGTCAAGACATGCCCGGGTATTACGCCATCCGTCGGCAGGTCTGCGGTATGAATGCCGAGGCGGGTGTCATGTGTCATCACGTCGTGGCGGGTCTCCCAGCCATCCGAACTCCAGTGGACAAGCGAGGGTTCCGGGAGGTCCAGCCGTAGAACCCTGCCGACCGGAACCGAAGGCGTTCGCCAATCCGGTCGCCACGGTCGGCAACGCGGGACGTGCTTCTCGCGCAAGTAGCGTCTCGCGGTCTGCGGCGGCCGGTCGAACACCGCGCCATCGGCGAGAGATCGAAGCAGCTTGATGTGTTCGGCGTGTGCCCAGACGAGCGGCATCGCCGAGCCACTCGGTTTTCCCGGGAACAACTCCAACTCTGGGATAGCCCGTCCATCCCACACCTGCTCCGGCAGCAAGCGCCCAGGGCTCGCCCCTGCCTCCAGCGTCTCCAGCAGTCTCGCTGCCTCGGCGCGGCGGCCCGCTGCCAACTCGTAATGCGCTCTCTCCCCAGCGAGCAGCGGCCATGGCCGGCCAATCCCGGTGCCGTCATAGGGCCGGCCGTCATCGTATTCGCCGTAGCCGTCCCCGTTGTATCGCCGCCAACCCGGCCCGTAGGGCAGATCCACGCGCAGCACGTGATCGATCACTTTCACCGTATCGACGATGCGTGGATCGTTTGCCGCACGCAGCCCAAACCGCACCAGTGCCAAGGCGTCGGTACTGATCAGTTCGTCTGCTGCCACATGGCACGCTTCGCCAAACCGATTGCGGACTTCGACGATCCCGCGCAACTCGGCCCGTGCTTCACCCGGTACGTCGGGTGCAATGCGGACATAGTACCCCGCAACCCCGACTTCCCGTGCGAGTCGGGTGTCCGTCACATAGACCCAATCTTCGATCTGCTCGTTCCAGGCATCGGCTGTATCGCGCAGGTATGCGGCGACATCGTCGATATCGCAGGTCTCGGCCAGTTCCGCTGCGGCAAGCAAGGCCGCAATCTGAACGGCCAAGGTGAACGGCGTATATCCCGCATTTTCCTCCCAGCGGTCCTGCCCGGTGCGCGGCCCGTGGCTGATGACGAAGCCTGCGGCGCGTGACACCATCGGCCAATAGGCCGGCAGCACGGGCCGCTGAATTGCACCCTCACGCCAAGCCATATCCAGCAGCAACATGGGGAACGCGCATTCGTCGAGTTGCACGCCGTGCCAGTACGGCGTGCCGTCCAACCAGCAATTTTGCGGCCAACTCCCGTCGTCCTCTTGAACGGCACGCAGGTAGCGCACGATGCGCAACACCTCATCGAACCCACCGCAGGCGAGGAAAGCCCCAGCGGTCTGGGCAAGGTCCCGCGGCCAGACCAGGTGGTATCCGCCGAGATCATCGTCGCCCTTGCTGCTGCCCCACGGGATCGACAGGCTGGCAATCAGGCCGCCAGGGAAGGTGGGGCTTTCATGGCAGCGCAACACCGCGGTGCTAACGCGATAGACATTATGCCCAGCCACTTTGCGGTCGAGCGAGCGCAGCTGTGCCTGCCAGGCGCGCCAACCGGTGGCATACTCCTCCATCTGTCGGTCCAACGGTGTCTGAAGACTCGCACGAACGCGGAAGGCGGCCTCAGGAGCAGTCCGGCCAAACCCCAAGGCGAGCCGAAATTCGTCCTCGGGAGCCTCGATCTCCGCCGTTAGCGCAACATTGCCGTCCGCCGCCCTATCATATTCCTCGGTCAGGCATCGCGTTCGGTGAAGCATCTGCCAGCCGTCAGATGCCCCCACAAATCCTACCGAATGGGCGACCCACGTGCGGGAGCAGCCGAGGGCAAGCCGCGTCCCAGCACCTTCGGCGAACAGCAGCCGGTGCCCTTTATAATCGCCAATCCAGGCCGTGTTGTGCGCTCCGCCATTGACCAGATGCGGTGCGAGCAAGGCGAACAGCCTGAGCGGCGGCCCATCCAGCACTTCGAGGCGCACCCGCTGGATCACCACATCCGCGCGCTGGTCCGACAAAATGTCCTTGTGGATGCAAAACCGTCCGCCGACATGCGTATTGACTAGCCGGAACGCAGGTACCCCGTCTTCGAGGCCAGCGATCTCGAATGTGCAGTCGCGTTTCTCTTCGGCAAAGAAGCTCTTGCCGTCGGTTACGATAAACCCAAAGTCTCGCGTGCATGCCTGATCGACACGCGGGTAATAGATTTCATCGAGAATGCCGTGGCTGAGGGTAAACCACACACGACTGACGGGCGACAGTGCGGTTCCGACGCCACTCTTGGCGCTCGACGTCCAACGTGGCGGTATGCCTGGCCAGCCGGGTGCATCGGTCAAGTCTCGCCTCCTCGTTCAGTCACAGTGTAGGCTACGCCGTAAGAGCATCATCTCTTTCACAGACTAGTGAACAATGGCTGGACACTCGCAATTCAAGAATATCATGCACCGGAAGGGTGCTCAGGATGCCCGTCGCGGCCGGCAGTTTGCCAAGCTGATCCGCGAGATCACAGTTGCGGCCCGCCAGGGCTTACCTGATCCGGCCGCTAACCCTCGACTGCGCGCCGCCATGGTCGCGGCGCGGCAGGCGAACATGCCGAGGGATACCGTCGACCGCGCCATCAAAAAGGCCACCGGCGGGAGCGGTGGCGACGATTATACCGAGGTGCGTTACGAGGGCTACGGTCCTGCCGGGGTTGCCATCATCGTTGAGGCATTGACGGACAACCGCAATCGCACGGCGTCCGATATCCGTTCCGCCTTTGCCAAACACGGTGGGGCTCTGGGCGAGACGAATTCAGTGGGTTTCCTGTTCAGTCGCCTCGGGGTGATCCGGTATCCGGCCTCAGCTGGATCTGCCGACGACATGTTGGAGGCAGCGATCGAGGCAGGTGCCGACGGCGCGGAGAATGATGCGGACGGCCACGAAATCACCACTGCGGCCGAGGATTTCTTCGCCGTTCGCGACGCTCTTGAAGCTCGCTTCGGTGCCCCAGAAAGCGCCAGGCTGGACTGGCGCCCTGTCACCACGGTGACGCTTGACGAGGAACGCGCCGCCTCGGTGCTGAAACTGCTGGATGTGCTGGACGACAGCGACGACGTCCAGAACGTCTATGCCAACTTCGACATTCCGGACGCCATCATGCAGAAGTTGTCAGCCTGATTCAGTTCTGGTGTTTTGCCGCCAGCGCCTCATCGATTTCCCTGGCACGCAGCGCAGCCGGACGTGAGCTGAGCCGACTGACATAGCCCATAAAAGTCGCTCTCTTGTCGATCATACCGAACTCCAGGCCAAAACCCAGGTTAGCGCCGATGTACAGATCGGCAGCGGAGAAGTTGTCGCCAACCAGATAAGACCCACGCTCCAGGGCGCCTTCCAGCACGTTCAGTACCGCGGCGAAATTTCCGTATCCGGCCATCCTTTCGCGATCTGGCGGAACGACGAAGCCTAACGCCTGATTGGTCCACGCCGCCTCGAGAGGTCCAGCGCCAAAGAACAACCATCGATAATACGGACCGCGCAGCCGATCCCCCGACGGGGGCGCCAGTCCAGCCCCCGGGAACGCGTCGGCGAGGTAGGCACAGATCGCCGCCGTCTCGGTGACCACTGTGTCGCCGTGACGAAGCGCCGGCACCTTGCCCATCGGATTGATTGCCAGGTACTCAGGCGCCTTCATCGACGTTCCATAGTCCAGCAGCTCGGTGCGATATGGGTGTCCGACCTCCTCGAGCATCCATCGGATGACGCGGCCGCGTGACATTGGATTCGTATAGAAAACCAACTCGTCGCTCATCCACCCACTCCCTTTGCCGCTCGCCTGTCGTATACCAGCACAGGCCATGAACAGGATGCGATTCGCGCATGACACGGCTGCTCGGCATCGATCCCGGCCTGCGCTTCACGGGCTGGGGCATAATCGAGGCTGACGGGAACAGGTTGCGTCACTTGGCGGACGGAGTGATCGCCACGGACAACGCGATGACTGTGCCAGAACGGTTGAAGGCGCTCCACGACGCGCTGGCTTTGATTCTTGCACAGCACCGGCCTCAGGAGGCCGCCGTCGAGGAGACGTACGTGAACCGCAACGGCACGGCGACACTGAAGCTGGGCTATGCGCGCGGTGTGGCGCTGCTGGCCCCGGCGCTGTCAGGCGTACCTGTCACGGAATATGCGGCCAAGTCGGTAAAGATGGCGGTGGTTGGCACAGGGGGCGCCGATAAGACACAGGTGCAGATGATGGTGCAACGCCTGCTGCCCGGTGCCGTCATCCGCCGCTCCGACGCTGCGGATGCTCTCGCGGTTGCCATCTGTCACGCGCATCACCGCGCCAGCAACGCGGCTTGGCGTCTCCCCAAGAGAAGCGCTTGATCGCCCAGCTTACCGGTCGCGTCGAGGCGCTCGAGGACGGCCGCTGCATCATCGATGTCAACGGCGTTGGCTATCTGGTGCACGCCTCGACGCGTACTTTGTCGGCGCTGCCTGCATCGCCCGAAGTGGCACGGATTCTGGTGGAGACGCACGTGCGCGATGACGCCATCCTGCTGTATGGCTTCGTCGATTCCGCTGAGCGGGACTGGTTCCGATTGTTGACCACGGTGCAAGGCGTTGGCGGCAGGGTCGCACTCTCCATACTTTCAGTCCTGTCGCCGCGCGATCTGACGGCGGCGATTGCCGCTGGCGACCGCGCCAGCCTGACCCGTGTTCCGGGCGTCGGCACACGCCTCGCCGTCCGGCTGCTGACCGAGTTGCGCGACAAGGTCGGCGCAATGCCCACCGCTCCCGCCTTCAGCATTGCCCCAGCCCCCGCCTCTCAGATGGCTGAGGACACCATTTCGGCTCTGCTCAACCTGGGCTACCGCCGGCAGGAGGTGCAGTCCGTCGTTGGCCGGGTTGTCGACCGGGCCGGCGATGCCGCAACACTGGGTGCTGTGCTGCGCGACAGCCTGAAGGAACTGGCGCAGAGGACGACCGGATGAGCGGTCGCGCCCGTACCCGCGCGGCCACCGGCGCCAGATCGCCAGCCACCGAGCCTGCCCGGCAGGACGATGGCCGCACGATCTCGCCCGCCCGCAAGGAAGAGGACGCGGCCGAGGCCAGCCTTCGGCCACAAACTCTCGATGACTTCGTCGGGCAGCAGGCGACGTGCGAAAATCTGGCCATATTCATCCAGGCGGCCCGCGCGCGCGGCGAGGCATTGGACCACGTCCTGCTTCACGGGCCGCCAGGCCTGGGAAAGACCACGCTCGCGCAGATCGTCGCCCGGGAACTGGGCGTCGGGTTCCGCGCGACCTCAGGACCGGTGATCCAGCGCGCGGGCGACCTCGCCGCAATCCTGACAAACCTCCAGCCCAGGGACGTGCTGTTCATTGACGAAATCCATCGATTGCAACCTGCAATCGAGGAAGTGCTGTATCCTGCCATGGAGGATTTTCAACTCGACCTGATCATCGGGGAAGGACCGGCGGCACGATCGGTCCGCATTGATCTCCCACCTTTCACCCTGATCGGCGCCACGACCCGGGCCGGCTTGCTGGCGACGCCTTTGCGTGATCGCTTCGGGATACCCTTGCGTCTGGTGTTCTACACGCCGGCCGAGTTGGAACTGATCGTGCGTCGCGGCTCTGCCAAATTGGGGGTACCGCTGACTGCAAACGGCGCGGGAGAGATTGCCCGTCGCTCGCGGGGCACACCACGAATCGCCGGACGCTTGTTGCGCAGGGTGCGCGACTTTGCCTCGGTCGCGGGTGCATCACAGATCGACCGCGACCTCGCAGACGTCGCGTTGAACCGGCTGGAAGTTGACGGACTCGGCCTCGACGCCATGGACCGTCGCTACTTGCGCAGGATTGCCGAGCATCATGCAGGGGGACCAGTCGGGATTGACACTTTGGCTGCGGCGCTGGCGGAAGCCCGCGATACGCTGGAGGACGTAATCGAACCGTTCCTGATCCAGGAGGGACTCGTGCTTCGGACCAGCCGTGGCCGGATGCTGGGTGAGCCGGGCTGGCGACACCTGCAGCTTCCAGTTCCGCCGCGACAGCCCGACCAACTGGATCTGCTTCGTGAATGAATGGACATCCGCCCTCCATATCGCCGGATGGCAGACACCGCTATGCCGTGCGCGTTTACTATGAGGACACGGACGCTGGTGGTGTCGTCTATCACGCCACCTATCTACGATTCGCCGAACGCGCCCGTACGGAGGCGCTGCGCGCGGCGGGAATCCCGCACGCCGAACTGGTCAAACGATTTGCTCTGATGTTCGTGGTGCGCCGCGTCGAAGTGGATTATGTCCATCCAGCCCGTCTCGACGATTCGTTGGTTGTGGTGACCGAACCGCTGGTGGTTGGCGGCGCATCTGTGACACTGCGGCAGGACGTTCGAAGGCCAGAAGGATCATGCGCGGTTTTGACCGTACGTCTTGCCTGCGTCAGGCGGGGGGAAGGAAAGCTAGGTCGTCTTCCGCCGCTCTGGCGGCGTGTTCTGAGCGATATGTGCGCCGCGGCGCAGGATAGGGGGTAGCAGGTGGATCGAGCTGTCGATGCGGCCAATCTGGCGACGCCAAGCGTTGACCTGTCGCTTTGGGGCCTCTTCATGGAGGCCGATATCGTCGTGAAGATCGTCATGATCGGTTTGCTCGCAGCCAGCGTGTGGGTGTGGGCAGTGGTGTTTGAAAAGTGGTCGAGCCTGCGCAAGGTCAATCGCGAGGCCGATGGTTTCGAGGATCGCTTCTGGTCTGGCGGAAGCCTCGAGGATTTGTTCGAACAGGAGGCGGCCACCCCGGCGCACCCCATGGCTGCGGTGTTCGGCGCAGCGATGGGCGAGTGGCGCCGATCGGTTCGCGTGGCCGGTGCTGACATCAGCCGTACCTCAGTCCGCGAACGGATCGATCGCGCCATCACAGTGACGGTTCAACGTGAAATGGACCGGCTGGAGCGGTGGATGATCTTTCTCGCTTCCGTCGGCGCGACGGCGCCGTTTATTGGTCTGTTTGGTACCGTCTGGGGCATCATGCATTCGTTCTCCGCGATCGCCGCCATGCACAACACCAATCTGGCGGTTGTCGCTCCTGGCATTGCCGAAGCCTTGTTTGCCACCGCGATCGGCCTCGTGGCTGCGATACCGGCGGTGCTCGCCTACAACAAGATTAGCAACGACCTCGCTCGCTTCGCCGCGCGCCTTGAGGGCTTCGGAGCGGAATTCAGCGCAATCCTGTCGCGTCAGAGCGAGGAGCGCGCCTAGGTCATGGCCATAGGAGCGAATGGCAGGAGCAACGGCCGCGGCCGGTATCGCCCGCTATCCGAAATCAATGTCACGCCGCTCGTCGACGTCATGTTGGTACTGCTCATCATCTTCATGGTTACCGCGCCGCTGATGACCTCGGGCGTTTCTGTCGATCTGCCCAAGACGGACGCGAAACCCCTGAACACGGACAGCCAACCGCTGACGGTCAGCATCGATGCCGCAGGCAAGATTTTCCTCCAGGATCAGGAGGTCCAGCTGCCGGAGCTGGTGTCGAAACTGCAGGCGATCGCACAGAACGATCAGGAGCGGCGGATCTTCGTCCGGGGTGACAAAGACCTGGCATACGGCCGCATCATGGAGGTGATGGGAACCATCACGCAGGGCGGCTTCACCAAGGTTGCCCTGCTGGCCGAGCAGCCAACGCTGCAGCCGGCCAAGCCGGCGCCGGCGGGCCAGAAAGCCGGGTGAGGCCAACCGCGTGCTGCAACGCGTTCTGCACGCTTCCGATTCCCGAGTGAGCCGGTTCGGCGGTGCCAACGCTGCGCTTCGTCGTGGTGCCGTTATCTCTACGACCGTGCATCTTGCCTTACTGCTATTGCTGCTCGTCGGATTGCCGGCGCGCGAGTTCCCACCGGACGAGCAGCAAGAAGTAGGCGTCGCCATGGTGTTCGACGGAACTGCCGAGCAGTCGGTCCATGCCGCAGCGCCTGCAGCTGTGCCGGCGCCGGCGAATGTCCCGGACGTTACTCAGGCTCCTGCAGCGCAGCAGCCGCCCAAGCCGCAGCCAATAGAGGCAGCGCCCCCACCGCCTCCGCCCCCTCCACCGCCGGCTCCGCCACAATCGACCGCTTTGACGCTGCCGACGCCTCCCTTGCCCGTGCCGCCGCCAACTCCGTCACCGGCGCCATCGATTGCCCCGCCTGCAGCACCGCCCACGCCGCAGGCGCAACAGCAGTTGCCGACACCACCACTTCCGGTCCCCCCACCGCCCGTGCCAACGCCGAGCCCGCAGAGCACCACATCTCAGCCAAATCAGACCAAGAACCCGGCCCCGGAAAGCACGGCGCTGGATAACACGCTGGAGAAACTGCGTACGCTGCAGCGCCAGTCGCAGCCGCCAAGAGCACGCTCTAATCCGCAGTCCGGTGGGGCACCCAACGGGGGCGGCAATCCGAACAGCGACGACACCTCTGGACTGACGTCCGCCCAGCGCGGCGCAATCGGCGACTATGTCCGGCGCTGCTGGTCCACCGATCCGGGAATGCTCGACCTCGACAAGATGGAAGTGCTGCTGACGGTAACGACCGACGGGAGCGGGGTCGTTCGCCGTGCGGTCGTCGCGCCGGAGGATGCGGGTCGTGTCGGCAGCAACATGCGGTTGCGCGTGTTCTCCGAGCGCGCCGTGCGAGCCGTCATGGATCCGAATTGCGCCAACCTGCCGCTGCCGGGAACGATGTTAGGCCAGGTGCGCACATTCACGTTCCGATTCCGACCATAAGGGGATTTGCTTGAGGGAAAGATCCGAGATGAACCGACTGTCCATCATTCCACTCAGCCGACGCTCGCTGATGGTGGGTGCTGCGGGATCAGCCGCCCTGATCGCGGGTACTCATGCCGTTGCTGCGCAGACGAGCAGTGCCGGCCGCACTGCTGTCATCGACGTCAATCGGGCGCGGGCCGATCCTATCCCGATTGCTATCCCAGGCTTCACCGGTAGCGATGGAGCTTCCGCGCAACTCGGGCAGGACATTGCGAACGTGGTCACCAACGACCTCGCGCATTCCGGCCTGTTCCGACCGATCGCGCAGCAGGCGTACATCCAGGCCTCCAGCGCGCAAGGTGATATGCCGAACTTCCAGAACTGGAAGGCCATAGGTGCACAAGCGCTGGTGACAGGGCGAGCAGAGGCGCAGGGTGGTGGCCAGGTGCGCCTCGAATTTCGGCTGTGGGATGTACTGCCACAGGCGCAGCTACAGGGAACCGCGTACACGACGACACAGGCGAACTGGCGCCGTATCGCCCACATCATCGCCGACGTCATCTACGAACGCCTGCTGGGTGAAAAGGGCTATTTCGATACCCGCATCGTCTACATAGCGGCGACCGGCCCGCGGGGACGCCAGACCAAACGCCTGGCGATCATGGATCAGGATAGCGAGAACAATCGCTATCTCACTGACGGCTCATGGATGGTCCTGACACCGCGTTTCCATCCCCGCCGGGACGAAATCGCCTTCATGAGCTACGCGAACAATCGACCACGCGTCTATCTGTTCAACCTCAGCTCCGGCCAGCAACGGGTGCTGGGGGATTTCCCCGGCATGACCTTCGCCCCTCGGTTCGCCCCTGACGGCAACAGCGTGGTCATGTCTGTTTCCACCAATACCGGTTCCGACATCGTCAGCGTCGATCTTGCTAGTCATACCTCGAGGCGCCTTACCGACTCGGGTTCGATTGACGTCAGCCCGTGTTACAATCCCGATGGGAGTCAGATCGTCTTCAACTCGGATCGGGGAGGGGATCAACAACTCTACGTGATGGGGGCCGGTGGTGGTGGGGCCAGGCGGATCAGCTTCGGCTCCGGTCGCTATGCCACACCGGTGTGGTCCCCCCGCGGCGACCTGATCGCCTTCACGCGTTTCGGCGGCGAGTCGGGCAACTTCTCGATCGGCGTGATGCATCCCGATGGCTCCGGCGAGCGCCTTCTGTCGGAAGGTTTCTCGGTTGAAGGTCCTACATTCGCACCCAACGGCCGCGTGCTGATGTTCTGGCGACAATCGGCTGCACGCGACAACCGCGGGTCCGGCTTCTCGTCCAGGCTGGTCTCGGTGGACATCACTGGTTTCAACGAACGGTTGGTGACTACCCCAACCGATGCTTCCGACCCTGCCTGGTCGCCGCTGGCGGCATGATGCACCAGCGCAACGTTGAGTGGTGCTCCCATTCTCTTGACCAGTTACGGCGCGAGCCGCTAATCGCGTCCAGTATCGGAATGGATTTACCCCGGTATCGGTTCGGTGTATCTGCCGAACGCCAACCCTAGGCCAGGAAAAAGCAACATGAACAGCAAGATGATTGGCGCTCTGGCAGCCGTTGCCCTGCTTGCGGCATGCGCGAACAAGAATGAGAACGCCTCGACCGGCACAGGCGCAGCAACTACCGCTGGTCCCGTCCCCGGCAGCCAGGAAGACTTGGTCGCCAATGTCGGGGACCGGGTCTTCTTTGACTTCGACCGCTCGAATTTGAGGTCTGATGCGAAAGCAACCCTTGATCGGCAGGCAGGTTGGCTGGCGAAGTATCCACAGGTCAACGTCCAGGTCGCGGGCAATTGCGATGACCGTGGCACCGAGGAATACAACCTCGCCCTTGGCCAAAGGCGAGCAAATGCCAGCCGTGATTATTTGGTTGCGCGGGGCGTTGCAGCGCCCCGCCTCACCACGATCAGCTACGGCAAGGACCGCCCAACAGCGCTCGGTGACAACGAGCAGGCTTGGGCGCAGAACCGCAACACGATCACGTCAGTGCGCTGAAGGCGTAGATTTCGGTTTGCGCGACCACAACCGGCGGCCGACTGGTCGCCGGTTTCGTTTGCCGCAGGTCGCCATATGACAGCCTGGCTTCAGCTCTACAGGACACCTTTCCGTTAAGCCCATCGCATGCAGGCCGGGAGAGTTGAGATGGTCAGATCAGCAGCAGCACGTCTGATTTTGCTGCTTGTTCTTCTGACGCCGGTGGGATTGGCTCGTGCGCAGGTTGAGAGCCGCGAAGGGATCGCGCTGCAGAACCAGATTCTGGACCTGCGACGTCAGCTGCAGATACTGCAGGACCAGGCTGCCAGAGGCGGCAACGTTGCTCCCAGCCGTGCGCCGACCCCTTACGCCCCCCCTCCGGTCGGAGGGAGCGGCGATCTGGTCACTCAGCTACTATCGCGTGTCGATGCACTGGAGGAGCAAGTTCGCCAACTTCGTGGACGCATTGACGAGACACAGAACCAGGTGCAGCGGCAAGGAGCCGATCTGGCCAAGCGGATCGACGATATGGCGTTCCAGACGCAAAACCCAACTGGTGCCCGAGCGCAGGGGGGCGGCGCCTCGCCAGCTCCGCCTTCACCGCCCCCCGGCAACCTGGCGCCCGCCAGCCCACCGCCGGTGTCTGGGTCTCCCCCAGCGTCACCTGCCCGCCGGACACCGGAACTGTCCATGCAGGAAGGGAACGCGGCGCTGGCTCGCCGGGACTACCCGACCGCGGAACAGGCGGCGCGCGAGGTGCTGACGAGCAGTCGCGCCTCTCCCCGGGCCTATGACGCGCAGTTCCTGCTGGCCCAGGCGTTGATGGGCCAGCGCCAGTATTCGCAGGCAGCCATCGCCTATGATGACACCTACAATCGCGCGAGGAAGGGGACGCACGCGCCTGACGCCCTTCTTGGTCTGGCGAATGCCCTGATCGCCATCAACGAGAAGAAGGCTGCGTGCGACTCTCTCGCTAAGCTGCGCTCCGAGTACCCCACGCTTCGCCCCGATCTTCGCGATGCGGTGACGGCGTCGGGACAACGGGCGGGCTGCCGGTGAGCTAAACCCCATTGTCACTTCCAGTGTCGATCGCGGAGTTCGCTGCGTCCATGGCCGCGCTAGGCCCATTCGGTCGGAGCCCGCGCGTGGGGGCGGCCGTGTCCGGCGGCCCGGACAGCATGGCCCTCGCACTGCTCGCTGATCGGTGGGCGCGGGACAACGGCGGCTCGCTGCTGGGATTGATCGTCGATCACGGCTTGCGACCCGAGTCTCGCCAGGAGGCCAGCCTAGTCACGGCTCGGCTGGCCGCTCGCGGCATCCAAGCGGGGCTGTTGCCGGTTGATGGCCTTCTACGAGGCCCGGCGCTGGCAGAAAGGGCGAGAGCGGCGCGATTTGCCGCGCTCGAGGCGGCCTGCAGGGAAGCAGGCATCTTGCATCTGCTGCTGGGGCATCATGCCGCAGATCAGGCGGAGACGGTGCTCATGCGAGCGCTCTCCGACAGTGGCCCGATCGGCATGGCCGGGATGCTCCCACTCGTGGAGTTGACATGGCTCCGCCTGCTGCGGCCGCTCCTGACGTTCCCACCGGCGCGGCTCCGGGCCACTCTCGCCACTGAGGCGGTCGAGTGGGTCGAAGATCCTTCAAACAAGGACGCCGCCGCTTTGCGGCCACGCTTGCGCATGCTGCGTCATGATCGGGACGGTATCGGCGTGGCTACCAATGCTCTGCGCGCGACCGCGACAGCGGCGGCACTGGGCCGCGCCGCACGCGCCACCACGGTCGCTGCAGAACTGGCCGAGGAGGCCGTGATACGACCGGAGGGATTTGCCGTGCTCTCTGGCCGGCCGATGCCAGCCGGCGTCCTCGCCGCGTTGCTGCAGGCCGTGTCCGGCGCGGCCTATCCCCCGGCTTTGCGGTCGGTCACAGCCCTCGCCGCGGCACCGAGGCCGGCGACATTGGCGGGAGCCCGGCTGCTGCCGGCTGGTCGACTGGGGCCGGGGTTGCTGGTGGTTCGTGAAGCGGCGGCAATGGCGTCACCGGTTCCCGCGCACCCCAACACCCGGTGGGACGGGCGGTTTCGCCTCCGGGGGGATGCCGCTGTGCCGACTGGGGCTATGCTCGGCGGCCTAGGCGACGACGCGCCACAGGTCCGGGAAGATTCGCAGCTACCTTCAGCCGTACTCCGGACTCTGCCTGCCATCCGTCTAGGTTCTAGAATTCATGCTGTGCCCCACCTTGATTTCCCCGATCCCCTGACCTGTCAGCACCTATCCCTGCTGTTCAGCCCGCCTCGAGCGGCCGCGCCACCGTCGTTTCCGTTTGGGGATGCATGACGGACCGCAACACCCTATGTTGGTGTGATCCCGTGCGGCAGGTTTACCTTTCGGTCGCACCCGGCGGGCACGGTAGGGTGGCTTGGACGTGAGCAGAAACAGATGAGCAACTTCGGCCGCAACTTGGCACTGTGGGTCATCATAGCCCTCCTGCTGGTGGTGCTTTTCAACCTCTTCCAGCCTGGCGCGACTCACAACGCGGCCACCCAGGTCGCCTATTCCGACTTCATCAACGAGGTGAACAACGGACGCGTACGGGACGTGGTGATCCAGGGCCGCACGGTTTCCGGGCAACTCACCGACGGACGGACGTTCCAGACCTATACCCCCGAGGACTCCTCGCTGGTCGGCCGCCTCACGGACAAGGGTGTGCGGGTTATTGCCAAACCCGAAGATTCGGATGTCAATCCGCTGCTGCACTACCTCTTATCGTGGTTCCCGATGCTGCTCCTGATCGGCGTCTGGGTGTTCTTCATGCGCCAGATGCAGGCCGGTGGCGGTCGCGCGATGGGGTTCGGCAAATCGCGAGCGCGCATGCTCACCGAGAAGCAGGGTCGCGTAACGTTCGACGATGTGGCCGGTATCGACGAAGCGAAGGGCGAACTGCAGGAGATCGTCGAGTTCCTGAAGGACCCGCAAAAGTTCCAACGGCTTGGCGGCAAGATCCCCAAGGGCGTACTGCTGGTCGGCCCCCCTGGGACCGGCAAGACCTTGCTGGCGCGCGCGATTGCCGGTGAAGCGAATGTGCCGTTCTTCACCATTTCCGGCTCCGACTTCGTCGAGATGTTCGTCGGCGTCGGCGCGAGCCGCGTGCGTGACATGTTCGAACAGGGCAAGAAGAACGCCCCTTGCATCATCTTCATCGATGAAATCGATGCGGTCGGTCGGCACCGTGGCGCCGGTCTCGGAGGTGGCAACGACGAACGCGAGCAGACCCTGAACCAGATGCTGGTGGAGATGGACGGCTTCGAAAGCAACGAAGGCGTCATCCTGATCGCCGCCACCAACCGGCCCGACGTGCTGGACCCGGCTCTGCTGCGGCCTGGCCGCTTCGACCGCCAGGTCGTGGTTCCGAACCCCGACGTGAACGGGCGCGAGAAGATCCTGCGCGTACACATGCGCAAGGTGCCTCTGGCGTCTGACGTCGATCCCAAGGTCATTGCCCGCGGCACGCCCGGTTTCTCCGGCGCCGACCTGGCCAACCTGGTGAATGAGGCGGCGTTGCTTGCGGCCCGCATCGGCAAGCGCGTGGTGGCGATGGCCGAGTTCGAAGCGGCCAAGGACAAGGTGATGATGGGCACCGAGCGGCGCTCGCTCGTCATGTCCGAGGCCGAGAAGCGTATGACCGCCTATCACGAAGGTGGCCATGCGCTGTGCGCCATGCACGAGCCGGAATGCGATCCGGTGCACAAGGCAACGATCATCCCGCGCGGGAGGGCACTTGGGTTGGTGATGAGCCTGCCCGAGGGCGATCGCTACTCGAAGAGCAAGTCGAAGCTACTCGCCGAGTTGACGATGGCGATGGGTGGCCGGGCCGCTGAGGAAATCATCTTCGGACCCGACAAGGTGTCGAATGGCGCCGCTGGCGACATCAAGATGGCGACCGATCAGGCGCGCCGTATGATCACCGAGTGGGGCATGAGCGACAAACTCGGCATGATTGCCTATGGCGACAATAGCCAGGAAGTGTTCCTGGGCCATTCGGTGACGCAGAACAAGAATGTTTCCGAGGCGACGGCGCGAGAGATCGATGGGGAGATCAAGGAAATCATCGATCGCGCCTATGCCAAGGCAAAACGCATTCTAACGGAGAATATCGAGGAGCTGCACCGTTTGGCACGCGGCCTACTGGAGCACGAGACGCTCACTGGCGATGAAATCCGAACCGTTCTGCGCGGTGAGCCGGTGATCCGTAAGGTTGTCGACGAGCCGGCGCCGGAGAGTCGTCGGGCGTCGGTGCCGGCTGCTGGTCGGCCCGCGGCACCCACGCCGCCGGCGGGTGGCTTGGGACCCGCGCCGCAGCCAGGCTGAAGCCGGCGGCGCGGGGTAGCCGGTCGCGCCCGGCGCCCCCATTCCTTGGGCCGTATCACAGCATGCACACGCCCAATGGGGGGCGCAGCCATGACGCCCAAGAAACGGTGTAAGCATTAATAATTTCTGATATATGCTTCCGGCTGATCCGCAAATCGCTTCTGCCTGAGAGATATCGGGTTCGACATCCCGGCTGGTCCATATGTCCGAGGTTTCATGACACAGAACAGGCACCTGTTCGGCACCGACGGAATTCGCGGAACGGCGAATACGGATCCGATGACGGCCGAGACCGCGCTGCGGCTTGGCCAGGCTGCCGGGTTGCTGTTCACGCGTGGCAGCCACCGGCACCTCGTGGTCATCGGCAAGGATACGCGCCTGTCAGGCTACATGCTGGAGCCCGCGCTGACTGCCGGCTTCATTGGCGCGGGCATGGATGTCAGGCTCGTGGGGCCATTACCGACACCTGCCATCGCGATGTTGACAAGAAGTCTGCGCGCCGATCTCGGCGTGATGATCTCGGCGTCGCATAATCCGTACGAGGACAACGGAATCAAGTTGTTCGGCCCTGACGGTTTCAAGCTCAGCGACGAAACGGAATGCGAAATCGAAGCCCTGATGACAAGCGACATGCGCTCTCGCATGGCAGCGCCCGCATCCCTCGGCCGTGCCGCAAGACTCGATGACGCTGGCGGCCGGTATATCGAGGCTGCCAAGGGCAGCTTCCCTCGTGGATTGCGGCTCAACGACTTGAAGATCGTGGTAGACTGCGCGCACGGTGCCGCTTACCGCGTTGCGCCAACCGTGCTGTGGGAACTGGGTGCCACCGTCATACCCCTGGGTGTGTCTCCGGACGGGTTCAACATCAACCGCGGCTGTGGTTCCACCGTGCCAGGCTATCTTTGCTCACAAGTCGTCGAGCATCGCGCAGACCTGGGGATTGCACTCGATGGCGATGCCGATCGCCTGCTGATGTCGGACGAGCGTGGCGAGCTGATCGACGGCGACCAGATCCTGGCGTTGATCGCCCAATCCTGGGCAGGCAGCGGTCTGCTCAAAGCAGAAGGGCTTGTTGCCACGGTGATGTCCAACCTCGGCCTTGAGCGCTTTCTGCAGGCCAAGGGGTTGACCCTGCATCGCACCAAGGTCGGCGATCGCTACGTCGCTGCGCGCATGCGCGAACTCGGAATGAACCTTGGCGGCGAACAGTCAGGACACGTCATTCTATCCGACTTTGCCACCACGGGCGATGGACTGCTTGCGGCGCTTCAGGTCCTTGCGGTTATTGTCCAGCAGAATCGCTCGGCGCGCGAAGTCTGTCGGATGTTCACGCCGCTCCCACAACTACTGAAGAACGTCCGCTTCACTGGTCCGTCCCCATTGCACAACAGCCGGATCAAGCATGCCATAGCCGAAGCTGAATCAGTACTGAACGGAGCTGGCCGACTGCTGATCCGGGAAAGCGGCACCGAACCGCTGATTCGCGTGATGGCGGAAGGCGAGGACGAAGCGTTGATCGGGCGCATGGTGGACGAACTGTGCGCGGCGATCGCCTCAGCGACATAGGCTCATGCGGCATCCTTCAAGAGGTCGGTCACGACCCGCTCGAGATGACGCAGTGTGTTGCACACCGTAACGACGTTGCAGTAAGGCGCATACCTGAACATATCCGAGTCACCGGTGCCCCAGGCGGCGCGGAATTCCGGGTTCAGCCAGATGATACGCTTCGCCCGCTGCGACATGCGTTGCATAATGTCGGTGCGAGGATCGGTCCGGTTGCCGCGTGCATCGCCCAGAATGATGATCGTTGTCTTGCTGGTGACGTAGCGCTCCCATCCATCCTCGAAATCCGCCAAAGAGTTGCCGTAATTCGACGAGCCGAAACCGATCGACTGCATAATCTTGGCAATCGCGACTTCGATCGGCTCAGACTCAAGAATGTCGCTGACCTCGATCAGGCTGCCGGCGAACGCGAATGAGCGGATGTCCTTCAATGCCTCGTTCAGCGCATAAAGGAACATCAGCAGGAACTGCGCCATCGCCGCGACTGAGCCAGATACGTCGCACAGTACCATGACCCTCGGCTTTTCGATGCGCTTCTGCTTCCAGACAGTGACGAACGGTATGCCACCCCATCCCATGTTCTTGCGGAGGGTTCGTCTTACATCCAAGTGACCCCGGAGACGCCGCCGTCGGGTCTTGGCGTAGCGCGCGGCAAGCCGCTTTGCCATCGCGCGCACCAACACGCGCATCCTTTCGAGGTCTCGACGCTCCAGGTTGGTAAGGCGTGCGGACCTCAGCAGTTCCTCACGAAACTTCTCCGTTTCGCCGCGTGCAAACAGCAGCAGGTTGCGCTCGACCAGGTCACGCGCCTGGTCGCGTAGCGCCTCGATGCGGTTCTCCAGATGCTTCGCGGTCGTCTGGTCACCGTCCTTGCGTAGCGCATCCATATCGCGTTCTGCCTGGCGAAGTCCCATGCGATCCAAAATGCGTCGCGTATAGAGATTTCGCTGAGTGAAGAACCGAATGTTCTGGATACCCGAATCCCGCGCGGCCGCTTCCATCGTTGAGGCCAGTGCAGCGCGGTCATCATCCAACAGCATCTGCGCGAGTGAACGTCCGCCGCCGCCCCCAAGCCCCTCGCCGCCGAATCCACTCTGCGTGATGCGGGCCTCGGGGTCGATATCCCTCTCGTCATTCCGAGCAAGGTCGTCCCGTCGGAAATAGAGGTCGAAGGCCTCGTCGAACAGATCTTTCTCCTCCGGCGTCTTCGCCAGGACCAAGGACAGCGCGTCCTTGAGCACCATCCGATCGCCGTAGCCCACCACCTGCACCGCTCGTGCAGCGTCGATCCCCTCGGCCGCGGAAACGCGGATGCCGGCGCTACGGGCGGCCTGAAGGAACTGCCGCAGTGGCTCGGAAGCAAGCGCCCCGCTCATATTGGCAGACCGGCCTCCTGCTTCGCCTTCTGTGTCAAGGTGGCGATCTGCTTGTTCGCCACCTCGATGTCCGCCTCGAACTTCAACAGCACATTCAAGGTATCTTGCACGAGTTCGGCATCCAGAGAGGCGGCGTGCAGCAACACCAGAACGCGCGCCCAGTCGATGGTCTCGCTGACCGATGGCACCTTCTTCAGGTCCAGTGAGCGGAGCTGCTGCACGAATGCGACCAGTTCGCGCCGCAGATCGGTCTCGATCCCCGGCACACGTGCCTGAATGATTCTTCCCTCGAGCTTCGCATCTGGAAAGCCGATATGCAGATGCAGGCATCGTCGCTTCAGCGCATCGCCTAGATCACGCGTGCTGTTGGAGGTCAGCAGCACGACTGGCGTCCTTATCGCATGGATGCTGCCGATCTCCGGAATGGTGACCTGGTAGTCTGACAGAATTTCCAGAAGGAACGCCTCAAACTCCTGGTCGGACTTATCGATCTCGTCGATCAGCAGCACCGAGCCTCCAGGCTGCTGCAAGGCGCGCAGCAACGGTCGGGGCTCCAGGAACTGCTGCGAAAAGAAAATGTCGCCGAACTGGTGCAGTTTATTCAGTGCGGATGGCAATGTCTCTTCGCCACCAAGGACATCGCCGATCTTGTCCTTCAGGATTTGCGTATAAAGCAGCTGCTTGCCATATTTCCACTCATACAGCGCCTTTGCTTCGTCCAGGCCCTCGTAGCACTGCATGCGGATCAGTGGCAGCTCGAGGCAAGTGGCCACTGACTTCGCCAGTTCGGTCTTGCCGACGCCCGCCGGACCCTCCACCAGGATTGGTTTCTCCAGGTGCTGGGCGAGATACACCGCGGTGGCGATCTGTCGGCTTGGGATATAGCCGACGGAGGCCAGGCTGTGTTCCACGCCCTCGATCGAGCCAAATTTGCGCGCGGCCGTTCCGGCCGGCGCCACTCCAGCATCTGGCATGCACTTTCCAATCGATAATGCTACCGATGGGTAGCACCCCCGCGGTGATTGCCAAAGGGGGGGTGGCGGCTAAGCTTACAGCAGCACTCAAGGATCGCAGCGCATGGACTTCCACATCAGCGCAGAACAACGGCAGATGGTCGCCTCAGTCCGCGAGCTCGCGCAGTCCGAGTTCAAGCCGAAGGCCGGTCGCTGGATGGACGGCACGTTCCCCTGGGAGAACATGAAGCAGCTGGCCTCTTTGGGCGTACTCGGCATGTCGGTGCCCGAGGAATTTGGGGGCCTGGGCCTCCCGATCCTGGACACCGCGCTGATCCTCGAGGAGATCGCCAAAGCGTGTTACGTTACAGCAATGGCCGTGCTGGGCGAGGCCGGCGTGCAAACGCGGGTGATTGCGCGTTATGCGCCTGCGGCAATACGCGAACGCATCCTGCCGCGCGTCGTGAGTGGGGACTGCATGCTGGCGATCTGCATGACAGAACCGCATGCCGGCACTGATGTGGCGAACTATCGCACCAACGCCCGCATCGTTGGCGATCGCGTTATCCTGAAGGGCACCAAGACGCTGATCAGCCGGGCGCCCGAGGCCGGGGTGTTCATTGTGTTCACGCGGATCGATGGAAAGCCGGGGCGCGAGGGTATCGGCTGCGTATTGCTGGAAGCGGGCACCAAAGGGTTCGAGGTGACGGGCACCTATCACACAATGGGTGGCGAGAACCTGTTCGAAATTCAGTTCAACGATTGCGAGCTGCCGCTGGAAAATCTCGTGATCAAGGATGACGGATTTCGCAAGCTGCTGACCGCGTTCAATACCCAACGCTGTCTCAACCCGAGCATTTCGTTGGGATTGGCAGAAGGTGCATTCGACGAGGCGGTGAACTACGTGCGTGAGCGGACGGTGTTCGGCAAACCGATTGCGGATCATCAGGGCATTCGCTGGAAGCTTGCCGATATGTTCAAGGATATCGAGGCGGCGCGCGGCATCCTTTATCGCGCGTGTCTGACAGCGAATCCGTTTCCTGATCCGTTCATGGCGGCGGCTGCCAAGGTGTTCTGCAATGAGATGTCGCTGCGCGTTACCTCCGAGGCTGTGCAACTGCATGGCGGGTTCGGTTTCACGGACGAATATCCGGTATCGCGGCTGTATCGGGGCGCTCGCTACGGCACAATCGGTGGTGGAACGTCGGAAACGCTCCGCGACCTGATGGGCCGCAAGATTGTCGCCGACCTGGACTTTGACCAGGGCGTTCTTGGCCTGGGGACCTTTTGACGTGCTGCTGATCGAAGCGGATGGCAAGGCGTTGCTGGCGGAGCATGGGATCGACGTTCCAGCGGCGGTGCCGACGATCAATGCGACCCTTGGCGATCTACAGGGCAAGGCCCGGGGGACAAGCCTGCCCGGCACTGGTCCGTGGATGGTGAAGGCGCAGGTGCCGGTCGGCGGACGCGGCAAGGCCGGTGGAATCGTGCGTTGTGATACGCCGCAAGAAGCGGTGGCTGCGGTAAGCGGTCTTCTGGGCCAGCGGCTGAAGGGCCACAAGGTGGATGTCTGCCTGGTCGAGCAATCAGTTACCGGGGACGAGCGTTATTTGGCGGTCATGGTCGACCCCGCGAGCTACGGTCTGCGGGTGATCTATAGTGTGCAGGGCGGCGTCGACATCGAGCAGTCGATGGCCACGCAAAGTCGGCTCAGTCCGCCACATCCGGCCAGTGTGGCAGAGGCGTTGGCAGACCTCGTTGCCAACGAGCCGGCGTATCGGCGCAGCCACATCATTGCGACGGGCCGCAGACTCGCCGGCCTGCTACTACAGTGCGAACTAGCGTTGGCCGAGATCAACCCGCTGTTCGTCTCTGATGACGGCTGTGTCGCAGGCGACGCGAAGCTGGTGGTCGATCTGAGCGCAGTCGAACGCCAGCCGCGCATTGCTGCGTTGCTTGAGGCACGGCCGCAGTCCTACGCAGACGCCAACCGCAAGCTGACGGAGGGTTTCGACTACGTCGAGATAGATCCTGAAGGTGAAATCGGATTGGTGACGACCGGTGCCGGGCTGTCGATGATGCTCATCGACGAACTCGCAGCGCGTGGCATGAAACCACTGAACTTCTGCGACATCCGCACTGGCCAGATGCGCGGCAGTCCCGAGCGTGTTATGCACGTGCTGACATGGATAACTGAGCGGCCATCACTGCGGGCTGTCCTGGTGAGCGTGTTTGCCGGCATCACCGATCTCGGCGAGTTCGGCGGGTTGCTGGCGACAGGCCTCGAACAGACGCCTGCTCTGCGGGTTCCGGTGGTGGCACGCCTTGTGGGACGCGGAGCGGCCGAAGCACGACGCATCCTTGCGGATCGTCACCCTGGGATGCAGGTTACTGAAGATCTCGAAGAGGCATTGAGCAGCGTCGCTGCCATAGCCGGAGAGCCGCGCGCATGATTGCCTCGCTCTCACGTAATACACCGGTGATCGTACAGGGAATCACTGGCCGGATGGGCCTGACTCATGCGGCGCTGATGCGCGGCTATGGCACCAACATCGTTGGTGGCACGTCAAACCGGACCGATACAAAGGAAGCCGCCGGCGTTCCGGTGTTTGTGAACTGCCGCGCCGCAGTGTTGGCAACGGGTGCCGTCGTCTCGGTCGCGATGGCCCCACCAATGGAAACACTGGGCGCCGTCGAAGAGGCCCTCGCCGCCGGCATCCGTCTGATTGTCACGGTCGCTGAAGGCATCCCGCTGCACGACGCGATGCGGATCGGACGGGCTGTGCGCCGCGCTGGTGCGACCTGGATCGGCGGCTCAACGCCTGGATTGGCGATCCCGGGCGAGATCAAGCTGGGTTTTCTGCCTGACGTCTGCCTTCGCCCTGGTCCGTTCGGCATCATGTCGAAGAGTGGCACGCTGTCCTACGAGTGTGGCTATCGTCTGGTGCAGGCCGGATTTGGACAAAGCATCTGGGTTGGGGTCGGTGGCGATCAGGTGAAGGGTGTGCGGTTTGCCGATTTGCTGCCGGTGTTCTTCGCCGATCCACGCACGCGCGCGATCATCTTGGTGGGCGAGGTCGGCGGGAACGAAGAGGAAGAATGCGCCGCGCTGCTCCAGCGTCTCGCGGGACGCAAGCCGGTCTACGCACTGATTGCCGGTCGCGAAGCGAAAGAGGGCGTGTCAATGGGCCACGCTGGTGCATTGGTGCTGGGTGAAGCAGGTTCGCTCACCTCCAAGACCCACTGCCTGACTGCGGCAGGCGCGCGCGTATTTGGATCGATCGAATCGTTGATCGACGCCTGCGTGCAGGACCTTACCTGATCTCTCGAACGAACTTCGCCTTGTCGGCAGCAACAGCGAGCAGGAAGGACAGATCGGTGCCAGTCGACACGTATCGGGCGCCCTGTCGCACATATTCCGCCATCAGATCAGGCCGCGATGCCAATCCGCCGACACCTACGTGCTTGCCGTGCTTTCGGCAGGCGGCGATGGTTCGCAGATACGCATCGCGAACGTTCGGGTGGTCGAACTGGCCACTGATGCCCATCTCATTGCAGAGGTCATTGGTACCGACCAGCATCAGATCGACGCCATCCACAGCAGCGATCTCATCCACGTGCTCGAGCGCCGCGACTGTTTCCATCATCACGACGACTATCGTGGCGTCATTCATCGCCTGGTTCAGTGCAGCGGAAGGGAAGCTGCGGTAGTGGTAGTGCGGCAGTGCACCGCCGGCTCCGCGCTCGCCCTGCGGCGTGAATTTGGCAAAGCGCACCACCTCGCGCGCTTCCTCGGCCGAGCGAACATGCGGCGCGATCACTCCCATCGCACCGCCGTCCAGCAGACGGCAAATGAACTCCGGCGTATTGGCTGGCACCCGTACCAGAGGTGTGATCCCGCATTGCATGGCTGAAACGCAGATCTGACAGACAGCGTCTATGGACAGCGTGTTGTGTTCAACGTCGACATAGATCGTGTCGAAGCCGGCAGTTGCGGCGATGCGCGCGATCTCGATGGATCGGCACAACCGTACCGTCATCGACGCAACGACTTCATCGCGCCTGAGCTTCTCCTTCACGCGATTGCGAAGGATGTCATGCAGTTCGTCAGGCACACATGCCTCCTCGTTCCAACCCGTATCGAGCGGCAGTGGCTTTCAACCAAACACCCGCATCATGCAGTCCGCCTCCGCTGCGAAAATGTGCCCTTAGCCTCGGCCAGAGGCAAATACCTCGCCGTGCGTGCCCAACAACCTAGTGTAGTCGACCTGTGCGTAAACCGTCACGTTGATAACACATTTCTCAGCGTCACACTCTTCAGTGTGCCAACAGTTCCTCGGTTGAATCAATGGCTCACGCCCCGTTCGACAAACTGGCGGAGAGTCCCTTTGCTCACCATGCCGCCCTGACCTGAGCCGAGCCTCCCTTGCTGATCTGGCGTCAGGTAAGGCCAACTGCCGCCGACGCTTCCATCAGCGCCGCGCGTATGGGCGCCAAACGCTCAGGTGCCACACGCTCCTCTGCTGCACGCGAACTGTGTTCCGAAATATGCCGTCGATGGAGGAACGTCTCGGTATCGTAGTAGCTCCAACCTAGATCCTGCACGCCGCTGCCGCGCATGATCTGGTCGGCCCGGCGCTTGACCCGGGCTTTCTCCCATCGGTGCGCAATGCGGAACAGTTCCATCGCTCCAACGCCTGCACAAATGCCGTGGGCAATTCGCCGTACTGCCAACCGGGGGCTCTTGTCGATCTCGTCGTACGGCACCACCAGAGCGCGGTCGCGCAGTTCGCGATACATTTGCAGCCAGCGTTGCAGCACGACCGTTGCCGTTTCCTCGGGTAGTGTATCGAACGCGTTGAGCCAGGAAGCGATCGCATCCTCCAGGCGACGAACCGTAATCACTGTTCTAAAGGCCCCGGCTTTGGCCAGATCCATGGAAGCGCGATCGAGACTGTGGGCCTTCACCAACACATGCCGCGCTTTTCCAGCCCGATTCACGGCACCGAGCACGTCCTCGCAGGTCTCTTGGTGAAGCGTCCCACGGACCTGCAGAACCTCACGGACCACGTTGAATGAAAACGTAGACCCCGAACGAGGCATACCTGCAATCAGCACGATCATGCTGCTGAATGTTACAACGGATTGCAGAATACAAAATGGGTCTTACACTTCGTAACTCAGTCGCTGCGACCTGGCAATGCCCGTGACTTGCTGCCGGTGCACCGGTTTGATTTTGGTGTGCCATGGATTATTTCGGTTGCGCGTGTGGTCGGCAACCAGGATCCCTGTGCGCGCTACAAAGCCCCTGGGCGACCGTTAGCAATACACCGCCCTTTGGCGCAACCACCCCCCAGGCCGATTCGGAACAGCACGGCGCGAACCATATGACAACCGCGTCCGCAACGGGAATGCTGCCCCCGCGCCGTCGCCAGCCTGCCACCGCGCAAGCCCCACAGCCCGCAAGCCAGTAATGCGAGTGCATGCCGCATTTGCATCTCAACACCAGTTTGCAGAGGGCCAGCCGCATCTGATCCAGGCTGCGAAGGCCGTGTGCGGTGAACGCCGCCATCGCGACAGCTGTCAGCCCAGCCAACGCTCCGAGGCCAATCCAGAGTCTTTGCATCGCGTCGATCCCTGTTCCGCCGCAGCGCTGCCCCCTATACCATCGGCCGTCATGCCACGTGGCGACCTCTTCCCCGAGATCGGGCCGTTCGAGACCGGCTATCTGCCGCTCTCGGGTAGTCACGTCATGTATTGGGAGCAGGTCGGCAATCCGCGCGGCCGACCGGTGCTGTTCCTGCACGGTGGCCCCGGCGCGGGTGCCGGCGCCGTGCACCGTCGCTTCTTCGATCCTGAATTCTGGCGTGTGGTGATCTTCGATCAGCGTGGCGCAGGTCGCTCGCGCCCGCTCGGCGGACTTGCCAACAACACGACACAAGACCTGGTCTCCGACATCGAGATACTCCGGCGACACCTTGGCCTCGAGCGCTGGGTTCTGTTCGGCGGCTCGTGGGGCTCGACCCTCGCACTCGCCTATGCGCAGGCGTACCCCGAGCGGGTCATCGGCTGCGTGCTGCGCGGCGTGTTCCTTGGGCGCCCCGCGGAAGTGGACTGGTTCCTGCACGGCCTGGCGACGATATTTCCCGACGCGCATGCCGCTTTCGCCAGCTTCTTGCCAGAGGCTGAACGTGGCGATCTCCTAGGCAACTATCTGCGTCGTCTGACGGACCCCGATCCGGCGGTCCACCTTCCTGCAGCGCGCGCCTGGTCGGTGTACGAAGGCTCATGCAGCACGCTATTGCCAAGCCCCGAGACGGTCAGTTCATTCGCACAGGACCGCACCGCTCTCGGGCTGGCCCGCATCGAGGCGCACTATTTCGCGCACAATCTGTTCCTGCCGCCCGAGGGCCTGCTAGGCAACATGCACTGCATCGGTACGCTTCCGGCGGAGATAGTGCAGGGCCGCTACGACATGATCTGCCCGCCGCGCACCGCGTTCGAACTGGCGGCGGCCTGGCCGGCAGCACGCCTGTCCATCGTGCCAGATGCGGGCCATTCGGCGCTGGAACCAGGCATCCGCCGGGCATTGGTCGCCGCGGTGGAGCGGTTCCGTCACGGGAGGTGACAGCATGAAGGTCGGCGTTATCGGGCTCGGCACCATGGGAATGGGTGCGGCGCTCAATCTGGTGCGCAAGGGTCATCAGGTGACCGGCTGCGACGTCCGCGATACGGCGCGGATTGAACTCGCCGGCGCTGGTGGCACCGCGGTCGGCACAGCTGGGGAACTTCCCGCTGATACCGAGGTGGTCGTGGTGTTCGTGGTGAACGCCGCACAGACCGAGGATGTGCTGTTCGGCCCCCACGGTTGCCTTGGCAAGCTTGGAAAAGGCGCGGTCATCCTGTGCTGCGCCACGGTCGCACCTGAAGCCGCCCGCGCGCTGGACAAGAAGATTGCTGCCGCAGGGTTCCAGATGCTCGATGCGCCGGTGTCTGGCGGCAAGGTGGGTGCCCACGCCGGGACCATGACGGTGATGGCATCCGGTCCGGAGACGGCCTTCGCCAGGGTGCAGCCGGTACTGGAGGCGATCTCCGGCAAGGTCTGGCGACTGGGCGATCAGCCGGGCATCGGCAGTACGGTGAAGATGGTCAACCAGCTGCTCGCCGGTGTGCACATCGCCACCGCGGCAGAGGCGTTGGCGTTGGGCATTCGGGCCGGCGCCGACCCTCGCACCCTCTTCGAGGTAATCAGTTCATCGGCCGGCAGTTCATGGATGTGGCAGAACCGTGTGCCGCACATCCTGGATGGGGACGACACGCCCCTGTCGGCGGTGAACATCTTCGTCAAGGATCTTGGCATTGTGCTCGACCAGGCGCGAGCCCTGACGTTCCCGCTGCCTATGGCTGCTGCGGCGCATCAGTTGTTCCTGGCCGCGGCGGCGCATGGCGAAGGCACGAAGGACGATGCCTTTGTCATCCGGGTCTGGCAGGCGCTGGCGGGGATCGACCTGCCGAAACCTACCTGAAGGCCAGCGCAATCCGCTCCCTGCCGCCCTGCCGGGCCACCAGGAAGCCGATCACGCAGAGGTTGGCGAGGTTGAACAGGGCTCCCACGCCGAACGAGGGAGCGTAGAAGCCGAAGTGATCGTACAATTCCCCAGCGAGCCAGCTGCCGAACGCCATGCCTGACATGCCCATGAAGAAAAAGATCGGGATGCGCCACGACGCTTCCGAGGACGGGAACAGATCGCGCAGCGCCACGACGTAGGACGGGATGATGCCGGAGAAGCCGAGGCCGAACGCGGCGGAGACGGCGAACAGTCCGACCTCGTTCTGCGTCAGCAGAAAGGCGACGATCGCCACCGCCTGACAGGCTGATCCCGCCAGAACTGCGCGCAGCCCGCCGATGCGATCGGCCAGCATTCCCCAAAACTGCCGGCTGATGAACGCGCTGGCCAACAGCACCGATAGCATCGCAGCACCGTGCGTCGGTGCGATTCCAAGATCGGCACAAAAGGCCACCAGATGCCCGTTGGGCACGGCCATCGGAATGCAGCAAAAGAACGCCGCAATGCAGATCAGCGCCTGGACCAAGTTCGGGTTCATGCCCAGAACCTGGGCGCCGGCGCGCGGACCGGCGGCAAGTGCGTAGCCGCTGAGTGCCTCCGGTGACGGTCGCAACCCTCCGATCGTCAGCGGCAGGATCACCGCAAGCACGACCACCGCATAGCCGAGCATAGTGATCGGCCACCCGTACAGTGCAATGCCGTGCTCGAAAACCGACGGCCAGACTACGCCGGCGATGTACTGGCCGGACGAAATCAACGCCAGGGCCGAACCGCGTCGGCGATCGAACCAGCGTGACACGTAGACCACGAGAGGTGCGTAGATCGCCCCGTTGCCAACGAGGCCGATCAGCAGGCCGTGGCCGACGAACAGCGCCCACACATTGCCGATGGACGACAGCGCGAGACCCGACGCCATCATGACTGCGCCAATCGTCACGCAGAGCCGGATGCCGATGCGATCGGCGAGCCAGCCCATGGCCATGCCGCCGAGACCGGTCCCTACCCAGACCAACGCCCCGGCGAGCGCGACGACCGACCGGTCAGTTCCGAGAGAATCCTGGATCGGCTTCATCCCGACCACGACCAGCAGTGGCGCACCGTATGCGATCGACAGAATTGCCAGCGTGAGCATGGCGGCCCCCCAGGACGCACGGCTCTCGATGCTCGAGACGCGTGGCGGCAGCATCGTGTCCGGCATTGCCGGCGTGTCCTCCCGGGGTATAAGCGGCAGGGTCGGTATGGACTGCTGAGGGTACCCCGGCAAGCTGGAGACACGGCATGAGCGACCCTATTGGCACGCAACCCACCGGACCACTTCGCGGACTCCGGGTGCTCGACCTCACGCGCGTACTGGCGGGTCCGACCTGCGTCCAGATGCTGGCCGATCTCGGCGCGGACGTGGTCAAGATCGAGCGCCCCGGCGCGGGTGACGACACCCGCGGCTTCGCGCCGCCATATATGCCCGGCACCAGGGAGAGTGCCTATTTCGTTGGTGTGAATCGCAACAAGCGGTCGGTCACTCTGGATATCGCCAAGCCCGAGGGTCAGGACATCGCGCGGCGGCTGATCGCGCAGTCCGACGTCCTGGTGGAGAACTTCAAGGTCGGTGCACTGGCGAAATACGGGCTTGGTTATGAGGACTTGCATCAGGCGTTTCCCGGCCTGATCTATTGTTCGATAACCGGCTTCGGCCAGACCGGGCCTTATGCGCCTCGGCCAGGCTATGATTCGCTGATCCAGGCGATGGGCGGGGTGATGAGCCTGACCGGCGAGCCCGACGGGCTGCCGCAGAAGGTCGGGGTCCCGGTCGGCGATTTATTCTCAGGACTGTATGGCTGCATCGGCATCCTCGCGGCATTGCGACACCGTGATGCGACAGCGCGGGGGCAGCAGATCGATATCAGCATGCTCGACACGCACGTTGCATGGCTGGCGAACCAGGGCATGAACTACCTGGCGACGGGGGAGAACCCAGCACGCCTGGGCAATCAGCATCCCAACATCGTGCCGTATCAGGTGTTCCCGACCGCCGACGGCCACATCGTCCTGTCGATCGGCAACGACCCGACGTTCAAGCGGTTCTGCGATGCGTTTGCGCTGACGCATCTCCTGGAGGATTCCCGTTTCGCCACCAATGCGGCGCGGGTGCAGAACCGGCAGCTTGTCACCGACACGCTGACCCCGGTGATGCAGGGGCAAACGACGACCTGGTGGGTGGATCGATTGGAAGCGCTGAAGATCGGCTGTGGGCCGATCAACAAGCTGTCCGAGGTATTCGCCGACCCGCACGTGATCGCACGCGGCGTTGTTCGTGAGATGACGCACAGCTCCGGTCAGACGGTGAAGGTGGTTGCCAATCCAGTCCGGCTGTCAGAGACCCCGGCAGACTACCGCATCCCGCCGCCGCTGCTCGGTGAACATACCGACGAGGTGCTGCATGAACGGCTAGGTTTCAGTGCGTCCGAGATTGCTGGTCTGCGGGAGAAGGGGGTGATTTGATCAGAGTCGACGCGCACGTCTCAGGACTCCCCCTCCCCTCGCGGGAAGGGCATGGGGGGAGGGGACCTGCATGCGAGACTGTCTACCTGCCGTTCGAATCCGGCCCGTATCGCATGGCGATGGCGCTGACCACGGTGCCGGAGAGCGCCTGGTTCGAATTCGACCAACGCTATGCGGACGAGATGGTCGAAAAGCAGCAGCTGCTCCGCGAACGGCACCGGGACGTGTATGCCGCTCTGCCGGTGTCCGATGCTGCACGCCTCGAAACGTTGCAAAAGGTCATCGCCAACCTGACGACCTATGCACCCGACTGGTTCGTGCGTGACGGTCGAATGCTGCACAACGCGCTCACCGGCGAAACCTGGGATCTGGACGCGCCGCCCTGCGATCCCTTGGAACTGGCGGGAAGGCTGGTGCAGGAGGATCTCTGCATCATCCAGCAAGGCGACGGCGGACCGATCTTCACGGCTGCCATGCTTTGTTTCCCCAGTCGCTGGCGCTTGCACGAGAAGATCGGCAAGCCGCTCGTCGCCGTGCATGCGCCGGTGCCGCATTATGCCGAGAGACTGGCCACGCCGGTCGATCGGTTCATGGCGAAGGTGAAGCCGGGTCATATCGCATCGCGCCTGAACTGGTCAGTGCTGGACAGCCCCGCGATGTTTCAGCCAAGCGGTAAATGGCGCCAACAGACCGACACCCAAATAACAGCCGACAATGCTGGCGAACGGCTGTACCTGCGCGTGGAACGTCAGACCTTGCGCCGACTGCCGCAGTCAGGCGCAATCCTGTTCGGCATCCGCGTGCACAGCTACCGGATGGCCCACGCTATCACGACGCGAGCGGACGCGGCGCGCCTGGCTGAAGCGGTCCGCGCGCTGCCCGACGCGACGGTACACTACAAGAGCCTCAAGGTGTACGGCGCCGCGCTGCTTGCTTGGCTCGACGCGCGTTCCTATTGATGCTGCGTCCCTCGACCAGCAGCCATTCCCGGAAGGCGACGATCTTCGGCTGCTCGGCGGTTGCGCGCGGGCAGGCCAGCCAATAGGAAAACTCCTGCGGCCAGCCCGCACTCAAAACGCGCACCAGGCGCCCCTGCTCAAGTTCCGGCCGTGCCAGAGGCTCGCTCACCAATGCCACCCCTTGATGCGATGTAGCGGCGCGGATCAGCAGTGTCTGGTCGTCGAAGCTGATGCCGCTGGAGGCAACGTGGCCGAGATCGCCGACACCGTGAGCCTGGAACCACAGGGCCCAATCCTGCCGTTCGCCGTCGTGCAGCAGCGGCAGTCGCAGCAGATCTGTCGGCTGTCGTGGTCGAGGATTGCCCTGCATGGCAAGCAACTCCTTGCTGCACACCGGCACCATCGCGATCGTCGCGATCCGGTCGCAACGCAGCCCCGGGTAGCGTCCCAGGCCATGCCGGACCGCGACATCCACGCCATCGGCCGCGAAATTTGCCAGCCCCCGCGTGGTGGTGATGTTGAGCTCGATGTCCGCGTGCCGGGCGCGAAACCGGCCGAGTAGGGGCACCAGCCATGACGCGGCGAAGGCGGGCGGAGCGCTCACTGTCAGCACACCAGCGTCCGGCTGCGCGCGCAGCCGACGCGTCGCCTCGCTGATCTGCCGAAACGCATGGCGCACCGGCGCAAAGTAGCTCTGCCCTGCCTCGGTCAGGACGAGCGAGCGATTGCCCCGACGGAACAACTGCATGCCAAGCCGTTCCTCCAGCCCGCGAACCAACTGGCTGACGGCGCCCGGTGTCACCGAAAGCTCATTGGCTGCCTCCTTCATGCTGAGGTGACGCGCGGCTGCCTCGAAGGCACGCAGCGCATTGAGCGGGGGCAAGGCGGGCATGGCGTCAGAATAGATTTCCTGAACTGAAGGCGCCACGAAGAATCGTTTGCCGCTCGCCGCACCGAATCACACCTTCCGGGCATGAGCGAGATCACCGCACCACTCCGCGCTGCCCCGGCCACGAGTGAATTCCGCGTGGGCTGGCCCGTCGTGCTGGCCTGCTTTTGCACCGCCACGTTTGCCTGGGGGTTCGGCTTCTATGGGCTGTCGGTATACTTTGCTGACCTGCACGCATCGCGTGGCTGGCCGACCTCGCTGATCGCCTCGGCGACCACGCTCTACTATCTGGCCGGTGGACTGCTGCTGCTGTGGATCCATCGCGCCTTCACCCGCCTTGGTCCTCGGCTGCTTCTGGTATGTGGCGCGGCAATTCTCGGCGTCGGCGCGATCGGTCTGACGCGCGCGCGACTGCCGTGGGAGCTCTACGTATGGGCAATCGTCATGGCGACGGGATGGGCGGCCACGACCACGACGGCGCTCGCAATGACGCTTGCACTGTGGTTCGAGCACAGACGCGGCCTGGCGCTGAGCCTGGCACTGAACGGTGCGAGTGCTGGCGGCTTCACAGTCGCACCGCTGCTCGCACGTGTGGCGCAGGCCCTGGGGCTGGAGCGAGCAGTGCCCTTGCTGGTGCTGATCGCCTTGGCATTCCTGCTGCCCATCCTGATCACTGGTGTTCGCAATGCGCCGACAATCGGCGCGGATCGGCCGGCTTTGGGCGGCCAATATGCGGCGCTGCGCAGCCCGCACGTGTGGAGCATCGCAGCGCCGTTTGCCCTGGCACTGGCCGCACAGGTGGGCTTCATCGTGCACCAGATGGCGTTCCTGTTGCCGCATCTTGGGACCTTGGGCGCGGCCAACGCGGTAGCGGCCACGGCGATCGCCGCCGCCGGCGGGCGGCTGGCAATGGCGCCGCTGATTGATCGGATGAACCAGCGCATCGCGTCAGCCGCGAGTTTTGCCGCCCAGGCGGCAGGACTGGGGCTGATGCTGACTGTCCCCGACCAGCCGGCGCCGCTGTATGTCGGCAGTGTGCTGTTCGGCCTGTCAGTCGGGAACGTCATCACACTGCCGGCGCTGATCGTGCAGCGCGAGTTCGACGCGGCATCCTTTGGGCAGGTGATCGGTCTCGTGTCGATGGTCGGTTATACCACGCTGGCATTCGGCCCGACGCTGCTGGGCCTGGCACACGACATCGCCGGGTCGTATGCCGCAGCGGTTGCGCTTTGCATCGCTCTGCAACTTTCCGCTGCGCTGATGGTGCTGGTCGGCAAGCCTCGACACGGATGACGTTCCTTCCGCGGGGTTGAGGCTCCCCCGCTTGGGGCGCACAGTTGCCGCCGTGCAGGGCGTCGGCCCGAGCGAGCGAAGGGTAACCGTGCGCCCCCGAATCTCCCTGACCCCGTCATCGCGTCAGGCCAGCTTGCTGCTGGCCGGGGCGTTCGTGACCTTCGCCGTGGGTGCGGCCTGCATGCACTCTTACACGGTGTTTCTGGTCGCTTTCATCGAGGCGTTCGGTTGGACGCGCGCCGAAAGCTCGATTGCCTACTCGGTGTCTCAGATGATCAGCGGGGCCACGTCGCCCCTGGTAGGTATTCTGGTGGACCGGCTGGGCCCGCGACGTCTGGTCCTGATCGGCGGTTGCTTGCTGGCAGTGGGCCTGATCGCCAGCTCGTTCGCTAACGCGCTCTGGCAGATCATCGTGCTGTACGGCGTGATCATGACACTTGGCGCGAATTGCCTGGGCCTTGTGGTGTTCGTGCCGATCCTGTCGCGGCGCTTCGTGCGGAACCGCGGCCTGGCAGTCTCGGTCGTGCAATCCGCCAATGGCTTTGCCCGCGCCTTCTCCGCGCCGCTGTCGCAGCTCCTGATCGTTACCTGGGGGTGGCGTGGAGCCTACCTGGCGCAGGGAGGCTTTATGGCCGCAGCCTTCCTGCCGCTCGCCGCGCTGTTCAAGAATTCGGAGCCGCAACGGATGATGGGAGCGGGGCGAAGTGCGGCTGTCTCGGGCTGGACATTGCAGCGGGCGATCCGTACGCCGCACTTCTGGCTGCTGTTCCTGGTCTATGTATTCACTGGTCTCGGCAGCTTCCTGGTGGCCCTGCACCAGCTTGCCTTTGCCGTCACTCTCGGGTTCGACAAATTATATGCGGCGGAAGTTCTGGGCCTCGGCGCCTTCCTGTCGCTGCCCGGCGTCATCATCACCGGAACCCTGTCGGATTATGTCGGACGGGAATTGTCCGCCATCGTGACCTACGGCACGTCGATCTTTGGCGTCATCTGCGCGATGCTGATTACGTCCCCGGATCAGCATCTGCTGTTATGGCTGCATTCCTGCTTCTTTGGCCTCACCTGGGGCGCGCGTGGCCCAGCGATCACGGCGAAGACCGCCGACCTGTTTCCAGGGCCGCAGCTCGGTACCATCCTTGGCGTCATCACCATCGGCACCGGGATCGGCTCCGCGTCGGGATCATGGCTGGCGGGTTGGAGCTTCGATATCACCGGCAGCTACCAGGTCGCGTTCGCACTTTCCATCTTCTTCTACGCCTGCGGCGGTGTTGCTTTTTGGGCGCTGCGCCGTCCTCCAGCCGCGGACTGACCACGGCTCATCAACTTCTCGCTGGCAAGCTGTGACGGGGCCGGGTAGAAACTGTCGGTCGGGGACCAATGGATGCCAACAATGCGCCTGCTGCTCGCCTGCTTCACCCTCGCCAGTATCGCGGCCTGCGCAAATCAGCAGTCGCAATCGGAGCACGCGCTGGTGCGGTACGATGACGAGTGGCGGCAGAAACAGGTCATCCTGGATGCTGAAGCGATCCTCCAGGGCATGGCGCAAGCGCGGCAGCGGCAGGCGCAGGTCGCGCGGAGCGCTCGCTAAACACGCCAGGCCTGGGTACAGCCCCGGCGCCGGAAGCCTTGCCTGACAGCGCGCCACCCGACAGTGCGACGTCGTGGATCCGGTCGATCTCGGCATTGCAAATCCCCGCCGCCGTCTGTTCTTGGCGTGGCAGGTCCCAGCGTGTCGCTGAACGCCTGCGATCGCTATGCGGCAGCGCATCCTTCATCACGTACGCATCGCTGACGGCTTGTCGTCGCGGTCTCGGACGATGCATCGGCGTGGGCTATGATTGCCGCGCCATGATGGGAGCACGGCATCTCAGATGAAGCAGCCTGAGCTGCCTTTCGATTTCTACCGGACCACCACCATCCTCAGGGTCGGTGTATGACCGTGGCACATGCGGCACGTCCCTATCATGTGGTGATCATTGGCGCCGGATTTGCCGGCATCGGCATGGCAATCCGCCTGAAGCGTGCGGGCCTGGACGATTTCCTGATCATCGAACGAGCGGACAAGGTCGGCGGAACATGGCGCGACAACACCTATCCTGGTTGTGCGTGCGACATTCCTTCGCATCTCTATTCGTTTTCGTTCGTGCCCAAGGCGGACTGGTCGCGGCGCTATCCCACCCAACCGGAGATCGAGGAATACCTGGAGGGCTGCGTCGAGCAGTTCGGGCTACGACCGCATCTGTCACGCCAATCTTGCTTGAAGACGGCACGTTTCGACGAAACAGCGCATCTGTGGCGACTGCAAACCGATGCTGGCTCGGGACTCGCCGCGCGTATCTTGGTGTTGGCGATGGGCGCTCTGCATCGGCCAGCGATTCCGGCGATACCGGGTCTGCAGGAGTTTCGCGGCATCATATTCCATTCCGCACGCTGGAACCATGCAATCGATCTGCAGGACAGGGACATCGCCGTCGTCGGCACTGGCGCCAGTGCCATACAGTTTGTGCCGCGCATCGCCGACAGCGCGGCGCGCGTGTTGCTATTCCAACGCACCCCACCCTGGGTGCTGCCCAAATACGATGCTCCCTATGGTGCATGGCAGATCTGGGCATTTCGCCATGTGCCTCTGCTCCGTCGAGCGCTACGGGCGTGGCATTACCTGTCGCATGAAATGCGTGCGCCCGCCTTCATACGGTTCCCCGCTTTGGCGGTCGGCGCGGAACGACGCGCCCGTAGTCACGCCAAGCGCCAGGTGAACAATGACCAGCTACGGGAGCTGTTGACGCCGGCCGATCGCATTGGCTGCAAGCGCGTTCTGTTGTCCAACGATTATTTCCCATCTCTCAATCGGACCAACGTTGAACTGATCACTCAGCCAATCGCCGGCATAACACCGCACGGCGTCCTCACGGCGGATGGGCTCGAACGTCCCGTGGACGTGTTGATCTTCGCCACAGGTTTTCACGCCACGGAACCGCTTGGCGAGATCGACGTGTTTGGCCGGAGTGGCATCAGGCTTGCGGAAGCGTGGCACGACGGCATGCGGGCGCGCCTCGGTCTCGCTGTTACCGGTTTCCCGAACCTCTTCATCCTGGGTGGCCCCAATACCGGACTTGGGCACAACTCGGTGGTGTATATGCTGGAGGCACAGATCGGCCACGTGCTGCGCTGCATACGGCTGCTGCGACGCCGCAACGCGCCTTCTATCGAAATCGACGCCACGGAGCAGGCGAGCTTCGTCAGGAAGCTGGATCGCTGGATGCAGCGGACCGTCTGGCTGACTGGATGCCGCAGCTGGTACCTCGACCGAAGCGGCCGAAATACGACCTTATGGCCCGGTTTCAGCTTCGGCTACTGGCTGCGCACGTTGCGGGTATCCGCGCGACATTACCGGCTGTCGGCATCGGACCGGGTCAAGTTGCGTCGGCTGCGCAGGATTGCTTGACTCCTCGCGCCACGCGACGCGGAGGAAATGTCGATGCCGACCAAGGTCCTGCTGGTCAACACGCTGGAGCAAACGGTGCAGGAGGCGCGGGAGATGACGCCCCCCGGTTTCGAGCTCATCGTCTGTGCTCCAGGCACCCCCAGCTACAGCGGAGCACTCGGAGACACCGAATATCTGATCGGCAATGTGAGCCCGATGGATGAGGCATTCTTTCGCGCCGCGCCACGCCTCAGGCTCGCGCAGCTGTTCAGCGCCGGGTACGATCATGTCGAACTCGATGCAGCGCGACGCGCCGGCGTGCTGGTGGCCAACAATGGGGGCGCCAACTCTCGCGCAGTGGCCGAGCATACCATCCTGCTGATGCTCGCAGTGTACCGGAAACTGGTGCCGCAGCATGCGATGACGTCCGGCGGCCGCTGGCGTGGCAACGAACCCATCCCAACCTTCTACGAAATGCAGGGTAAGACGCTGGGCATCATCGGCTTCGGCACGATCGGTAAGCGAGTCGCGCGCATCGCTGCCGGCGGCTTCGACATGCGCATTCAGTACAACGACGTCGTGCGCATGGCGGAGCACGAGGAGGATGCCATGAACGTGCGCTTCCGGCTCTTACCGGAACTGATGCGCACTTCAGACATCATCACGCTGCACGTGCCGCTCACCCGCCTGACGCGCAACATGATCAGCACGCGCGAACTTGGCTACATGCAGCCTCATGCGGTGCTGATTAATTGCAGCCGTGGCCCGGTAATTGACTTTCCTGCCCTGCACGAGGCGCTCACCAGTGGCAAGATCGCCGGCGCCGGACTGGATGTGTTCCCGCAAGAACCCCCGTCGCCATCGGAACCGGTACTGTCGCTCGACAACGTGGTGCTGACGCCGCATCTCGCCGGTGCCAGTCGCGAGACCCGCGTGAAGCAGACGCGCAACGCGTTCGACAACGTGCTGCGCGCGCACCGGGGCGAGCGTCCACTCTGGGTGGTGCCCGAACTGCGCGACATGGCGCTCAAGGCATGAGCGGGCGGGGCGGCTCACCACCTTCACGGGTGGAGGTGACAGCGAAGTTTCTCACCGACGCCGCCGAAAAGCAGCGCGCCTACGAAGCGCGGCGCAAGATGTGGACCCAGGCATTCCATCCTTCAGAGCCGCGCACACAGGCCGCCTCGCGTTCTCGGCGCGGCGGGCGCATCAATGACCCGCGCCAGGGCAAATTCGACCTGTAGCGCAGGAACGTCGCGGAGAGGCATGTGTCAAAGGCGCTGGTGAGAAATGCCAACCTGTTCGCGTCGATCGGCGTCGCGCTCCTGGTCGGCGTGGTGGCATTCCTTGTCTGGTCGCAGTTCAGCGGCACGCGTCAGGCGTGGTTCTGGGTCCAGCACACCTACGATGTCATCATCACCACCGACCAACTTGGTACGGCGATGCGCGATGCGGAGAGCAGTCAGCGCGCCTATCTGCTGACCGGACAGGACAATGATCTGGAACAATACCGTGCTGCTTTCGAACGCGTTGCACTCCTGCAGGGTGAATTGCGTCGGCTGACCGCAGACAATTCCGCCCAACAGGACCGTCTGCGCGACCTCGCTCCGCTGTTTCAACGCCAGAAGGAAGCAATGGATCGAGCGATTCAGCTGCGCCGTGACGTCGACCTCGGTGCCGCGCTGAGTGCCATGCCGTCGCGTCGTGACCTGTTTCGCCAAATCGACACCGGCCTGTCCGATGTTGCCAGTGAGGAATGGCATCTGCTGGAGCTGCGACGCGAGTGGGCCGACCGCTCCGAATTGCTTGCGCGATGGCTGGCCCTTGGCGGCAGCATTCTGGCGATGGCGCTGTTCGCGCTTGCCGGTTGGTTGTTGGCGCAATCGCGCAGACTGCTGCTGTCGTCCGAGATCGAACAGCGCACTCTTGCAACGCGGATGCGGACGGCGTTCGAAAGCATCAGTCAGGGTATCGGCGTGTTCGATAGCAGCGGCTCGCTGATGCGCTGGAACGATTGCTTCGTTGCTCTGCTGGGCCTTCCAGGGCCCATGGTACGCCAAGGCCTCCCCTATGCGGCGATTGTCGAGCAATTGGCCACCGGTCGCGATTTGCAGCTTGAGACAATGGAGCAAGTTCGCCACCACCTATCCCCCAAGGCGGCAGGCGACCCGATCATCTACGAACGCACCCGCCAGGCTGACAATCGTCACTTCGAATTGCGGCGTACCTTCACGCCCGATGGTGGTTTTGTACTCACTGTCACCGATGTCACGGAGCGCGTACGCGCCGAAGTCACGACACGGGATGCACAACGGCTGCAGGCGATCGGTCAGCTCACCGGCGGCATCGCCCATGACTTCAACAATTTGCTCACCGTGGTGATGGCAAACCTTGAACTGGTGAAATCCCGGTTACCGGCTGACAGTGATGCAGGCGCCCGGATCGACCGGGCGCTGTGGGGGGCGAATCGTGGCGCCGGGCTGACCCAGCAGCTGCTCGCCTTTGCCCGCAAACAGACGCTCATGCCGGTACCGATCGATCTGTCGGCGACGTTGCCGGACATGGCCAATCTGCTTCGCCGAACACTTGGCGAGCACATAGAAGTGCGCACGGTGGATGCTGCTGGGCTGTGGCCCGCAATGGCCGATCCCGCCCAGGTCGAGAGCGCCCTGTTAAACCTGTCGCTGAATGCGCGGGACGCGATGTCCTCAGGTGGACGTCTCACGATCGAAGTGGCGAACAAGGTGCTGGATTCGGACTATGCGCGCCAGCACGTCGAGGTCACGCCTGGGGACTACGTGATGTTGGCGGTATCTGACACCGGCACCGGCATGCCGCCGGGCGTATTGGCCCGGGCATTTGAACCGTTCTTCACCACCAAGGATGAGGGGCGGGGTACCGGCCTCGGCCTCGCCATGGTGCATGGCTTCGTCAAGCAGTCGGGGGGCCATGTCAGCATCTATTCCGAGGTCGGCGAAGGCACGACGGTGCGGCTTTATTTGCCGCGTGCGGTGGGCGCTGTCCTTCCCTTATCGCGCAGCGGGGCGCCAGCTGACCTGCCGCGCGGCACGGCGACCATATTGGTCGTTGAAGACGAATCTGCGGTGCGCGAGGCCTGCGTGGCGATCCTGCGCGATCTCGGATACCGCGTGCTCGAGGCCTCCGACGGCCTTGAGGCTCTACGCCTGTTTGGAGAGAACGATGGGAAGGTCGATCTGTTGCTGACCGACGTCGTTCTGACCGGCCGCATGAAGGGCAACGAGGTTGCCAACCGGCTCAAGGAGGTCCGTCCCGAACTGCGCGTGCTGTTCATGTCGGGCTATACCGAAAATGCCATCGTGCACCATGGCCGCCTCGATGACGGCGTTCACCTGATCGGCAAGCCATTTCACCGAGAGCAGATCGCGCGCAAGGTAGCGGAGGTGCTCGTTGGCGCCCGGACAAGCGCTGCCACCAGCCAGATGCCGAACGTTATCGACCTTGCCTCTCGTGGAGGGCGCGCACCCTGAGCCACCAACACCCGTGAAATTTTCATGGCGGGCGCGTCGGGCGGTGGAGTATCCTGTTCTCCTTCAGAGCAAAACCGGAGGTGAATGTGATCTTCCGTCAGCTGTTCGACGCGACGTCCGGCACCTATACCTACCTCCTCGCTTCCCGTCGCGGCGGCGAGGCGCTGATCATCGACCCGGTGCTTGAGAAGGTGGATCGCTACCTTCAGCTCACCCGTGAACTCGACCTGAAGTTGCTGAAAGCGGTCGATACGCACCTCCACGCTGACCACATCACCGGCCTTGGCGCGCTGCGTGACCGCACGCGCTGCATTACCGTGATGGGTGAACAGTCCAGTGTCGATGTCGTTTCAATGCGCATCGCCGACGGCGACCGCCTTGGCATCGAGGGCATCAGCCTCGATGTGGCCTACACGCCCGGACATACCGATGACAGCTACAGCTTTATCATGCCCGACCGGGTGTTCACCGGCGACACGTTGCTGATCCGCGGTACCGGCCGCACCGATTTCCAGAACGGCGACCCGCGTGCGCAGTACGAGTCGATCTTCAACCGTCTGCTGCGCCTGCCTGAAGAAACCATGGTATTCCCCGCGCACGACTACAAAGGCGACACGGTCAGCACGATCGGCGAGGAGAAGCGTTACAATCCGCGGCTTCAGGTCAAGTCGGTCGACGAATATGTCGCACTTATGAACAATCTCAATCTGTCCAACCCGAAGATGATGGACGTCGCGGTCCCGGCCAATATGCGGCAGGGCCTGGTGCAGCAAGAGATCGCGCGCCGCGGCTGGGCTGTTTCTGTCGATGATGCGAAGGCGCTCGTCGGCCGACGCGACAGCGTGCTGATCGACCTGCGCGAACGCACCGAGCGTGAGAAGCACGGCGTAATCCCTGGCTCGTTGCACGCCCCATATCCGGACCTGCAGCAGAACATCCAGGCAGGTGGTATGTTGCACGAACTGGCCAGCGCGACAAACAAGCGCCTGGTGTTCTATTGTGCCTTCGGCGAGCGCTCGGCCATGGCCGTGCAGGCGGCTCAGGACGCGGGCCTCGCCACCGCCTGCCACATCCACGGCGGCATGGACGCATGGAAGAAGGCCGACGGTCCGCTTGCACACTGATCCGTTGGGAGGGTCCAAAATGGATGCGCTGGAACTGCTGGTCGGCCGTGAGTCCGCAACGAAGCTGGCGTCACCAGGTCCTGGCCAGGCCGAACTGGAGAAAATGTTCCAGAGCGCGCTGCGGGCGCCGGATCACGGTCGGCTGCGGCCCTGGCGGTTCGTTGTAATCCCCGAACCCAAGCGCGAAGAGTTCGGCGAACTGATGGCCGACTGCCTGCGCCGCATGGACCCTGGCGCATCGGCCGAGGCGCTGCAGCGCGAACGCGAAAAGGCAATGCGCGCCCCGGTCATCGTGGTCGCGGCGGCAGCCATCCATCGCGGCCACAAGATCCCCGACGTGGAGCAACTGGTTTCAGCCGCCGCCGCCGCCGAGAACATCATGCTCGCCGCACGCGCGCAGGGCTACGGTGCCATGTGGAAAACCGGTGCACCTGCTTACGACGCTAAGGTCAAGCAGGCCTTCGGTCTCGACCCGGACAACGAGATCGTTGGCTTCCTGTATCTCGGTACGCAGATCGGCGGCGGCTCGCCGGCAGCCCGGCCGCAGGTGCAGGATCTTGTCTCTGTCTGGCAGGGCTAGTCTCTTATGTTCCCGGTCAAGCCGTGAAAGCGTGATAGTGCGCCTGCCGGGCGCATTGCGTAGCAGTTGTTCATCAATGCGGCTGCACAGAGCTGGAGATGGGGCGGTAGACGACGGTTGATCAGGCTCTTATCCGCGGGTTGGCTACCGCATTCCGTATGCTCGTCCCGGGGCTTTCTTCGGTCTAGAGGACGGGCGTCAGGTGCTGCCTGGCCACATAACTGGCGACGGGAGTTCCCCACCGGTTGCCGGGCTGTTCTCGATTTCGCCAACAAACCGAATTTCGCCTCGCCGCCCGCCTTCGGCGATCGCCACCGCGTGCTTCTTCTTCGCGACATCGAACGCCACGAACAATTCGCTATACTCTCCCATGGTCCGTCCTCCGTGCGTGAGGCTCTGCTCGGTCTGTCCGAGCAACCTCGTTCTCTACCGCACGAAGGGGCGGACCACCGACCCCACGCCGGGAACATGACGTCTAGCGGATAGAACACGCGGCGCCGGAGCAAAGACGGCTCCGGCTTATGCGTATCGCGTTACGCAGCAAAGATTTCCCCCAGGCGCCTGATGCTGCCGAGTGCCTTGTCGAAGGCGAGCCCGGGCCAGTGGCAGCGCATCATGAAGTGATCGACCCCAAGCGCCTCGCGATAGCGCGCGATCTCTTCCTTCACAAACACCGCGTCGCCGATGATGAAGCGATCGCGCACAAGCTCTTCGAATGCCTGCGGCTGCCGATCCGCGAGTCCCCATGACGCATAGGCATTGTACTTGTACTGCAGCGCATCGCGGCACTCATCGAGCGCCGTCCTGTGGTCCGCGCCGACATAGCACTCACGAACAATCGGGAAGCAGTCGGGTACACGGCCAGCCAGCGCAGCACGATACACCCGCATCTGTTCGGCCAGCTGAGCGAGAGGCGTGCTGGGCACGATCATCCATGCATCGGCCAATCTCGCGGCACGTTGGATGGCGGCATGGGCTGTTCCCGCCATCCAGATCGGCGGTCCGCCATCCCGAACCGGCTTCAGTCCAATCGCGAGATCATCCACTTGGTAGAAGCGGCCTTTGTGCGTGACCTTCCCGCCGCTCCACAGCCGGCGGATCAGCGCGATACTCTCCTCCAGGCGTGGGGCGCGTTCCTTTAACGACGTATTGAACGCGGCGAACTCGCCGTCGCGATAGCCGAGCCCGACGCCAAGCACGTAGTTGCCGCCGGTGAGCACATCGAGCGTTGCTGATTCCTCCGCCACATGCACCGGGTTGAGCAACGGCAGGATCAGGATGTTCGGGCCGATCTGCATCCCTTCGGCATGCTGCGCGAGATACGCCATCATCGGAACGATCTGCAGCATTTGCAGCGGCCCCGTCAGATAGTGGTGAGGGAACCACAGCGACTTGAAACCCGCCTCTCGTGCTGCGTGAGTTTGCGTCACCAGATCCGGCAGGTGCCCGGCCACTGACTGGCCCGGCTGGAATTGCGTGTTCAGGAACAGTCCGACTTTCACGATTGTGCCTCCGTTGATCCCGCCGGCAATCACCTTGAACCAGTCGTACAGGCGCGCCAACTATGGCACGCATGAGTGATCGCCGACCGCCACAAATCGAGTTGTTGCCTGACGGCAGCTATCGCCCGCAGCGTCCGCCGATCGCGGCGCGCGTCTTTGCCTGGGCGGTGGTCATTGCAGTCGCTGCGGGCGCTCTCGCGGTGGCCGCATTTGCGCTGTGGTTTGCGCTGATTTTGATTCCGGTCGTGGTGGTTGCCGCTCTGATCGCCTGGCTGGCATTTCGCTACCAGCTCTGGCGTGCGCGGCAACGTAGCTGGCCCAGGGGGGGGTGGCCCAGAGGGGGGTGGCCTAGGGCGTGATCCGGCCGTCCTGCACCACCAGCCGCACCTGCTTCACGTCCACGCGCTGCCAGACACCACCCCTTGTATATGGATCATTGGCAATCATCGCATCCAGTTCAGCGCGGTCAGCGCAGTCCGCCAGCAGGAACGATCCGATGGGGTTTTGCGCCTCATCAAAGATCGGGCCGCCAAAGACCAGCTTGCCGCTGGTGACATTGCCCTTCAGCCCATCCAGGTGCGCCGGTCGCGTAGCTTGCCGCCGCGCGGGTGCCTCGGCGTCAGTTCCATCGTAGATCGTTACCAGAAATTGCGGCATGCGCTGTCTCCTCTATTCCGCGGCCAGTGATACGTGTTGCGCCAGTGCGAGCTCCTGCGCCAGCAGCGTGTACGACAGGCGCCGCGCCTCCGGATCATGCAAGGTCGTTAGAATGGCGATCTCATCCACACCGTGCTCGGCTGCAAGCGCACGCAGCTTGTCGGCAACAGCGCCCGCCGTCCCATAGATTGCTCGCGCGCGCACCCGCTGGAGGCGCTGCAGCTCTGCTGCGGAATACGCATACGACGCAGCCTCCTGCGGCGATGGCAATGGTGCAAAGATCCCGCGGTCACGTCCAAGCCGCCACATCTCGCGTGAGCGGAACAGTCGCGCCGCTTCCGCTTCGGTCTCCGCCGCCATCGCCCACACACACAACGCGCCGTAAGGCTGCGGGAAGCGTTCGCTCGGCCGATAGTTCTCGCGGTAGACCGACATCGCCTCCGCGACGCCGCGTCCATCGGTGATGAAATGCGCGAAGCAGAACGGCAGGCCAAAATAGGCCGCAACCTGCGGTCCGTAGTCCGAACTGCCGAGTATCCATACCTCCGGCACGGTCGCGCCTTGCGGCTGCGCGACGATGTCCCGGAAGGGATGGCCTTCTACCAGCTTCTCACCTTTGAGCCAGGCCAGCAGATCGCGCACCTGCGCCGGAAAATGATCGGCTGCTGTCTCCGCCAGCGGGTTCAGTGCAAACGCGGTGCGTCCATCGGATCCTGGCGCACGCCCCACGCCAAGATCGACCCGTCCGGGAGCAATCGCTTCGATGACGCGGAACTGCTCGGCCACCTTCAGACTGGAATAGTGCGGCAGCATGACCCCGGCCGAACCAATGCGAATACGCGTCGTCGTGGCAGCGATCGCGCTGATCAGGATCTCGGGCGCGGTGCCGGCCTGGCTCACCGAATTATGGTGTTCGGCGCACCAATAGCGCGAGTAACCCAGCGCCTCGCAATGCTTCGCCAGCGCCAGGCTCTCGCGGATCGAACTGGCCGGCGAGCGGCCAGTGACAACCGTCGATTGGTCGAGGACGGATAATCTCAGCATGCCCTATTGGTGTCATTGCAAGCGCAATGGGGCAATCCCCGCCAGTGTCTATTCAGTACCCCCAACGCCACGGCCGCGGCTGGCCTGGAGCGCACGCAGGGTGCACATTGCCGGCAGGAGCTTCGTGGAGGGAGACCATGGCGAAGGTGATCATCAGCTGCGCTGTTACGGGCGCGATCCACACGCCGAGTATGTCGGATTATCTGCCGATCACACCTGAAGAGATCGGGCGTTCTTCGATCGAAGCGGCTGAGGCCGGTGCGGCGATCATTCACCTGCACGCGCGCGACCCGCAGACCGGGGAGCCGACACCGGATCCAGCAGTGTTCATGCGCTTCCTGCCGGTCATCAAGCAGAACGTGGATGCCGTGGTGAACATCACGACGGGCGGCGGCCTCAACATGACGCTGGACGATCGCCTTGCTGCGCCGCTGTTGGCAAAGCCCGAGATGTGCAGCCTCAACATGGGCAGCATGAACTTCAACATCGCCCGCGCCGGTGACCGGGTGAAGACGTGGAAGCATGCCTGGGAGAAGCCGTATCTCGACCGCACCGACGACCACATCTTCCGCAACACGTTTCGTGATATCGCCGGTATCGTCGAACGCCTGGGGAAGGCGCATGGCACCCGCTTCGAGTTTGAATGCTACGACGTCGGGCATCTTTACAATCTGGCCTACTGTCTCGATCAGAAAATCGTCGAACCGCCGCTGTTCGTGCAGACAATTTTTGGCATTCTGGGCGGCATCGGGGCGGATCCGCGCAACCTGCTGTTCATGAAGGAGACCGCGGACAAGCTCTTCGGCGATGCCTATGTCTGGTCGGTACTGGCAGCAGGACGACATCAGATGGCATTCACCACCATGGCCGGCATACTCGGCGGCAACGTGCGGGTCGGTCTGGAGGACAGTCTCTACATTGGGCGCGGCGCGCTGGCGAAGTCGAACGCCGAGCAGGTGGCGAAGATCCGACGTATCCTGGAAGAACTGAGTCTGGAGATCGCCTCGCCGAAGGAGGCCCGCGAGATACTCAAGCTGAAGGGCGGCGATCGGGTGGGCTTCTAGCAGGCCCCGCGCGTTCCGTTTCGTCATCCCCACGCAGACGGGGATCCAGCCCATCCGTCTGTACTTCCGAACGCGCCGGCTTTCCACTTTCGCGGGAACGCTTGACGGGATCGAAGAGGGACATTCTGTTGCTTCGTTCGCCAAGGCCGGCCCTGGCTGATTGGGACTGCGGTCGGCGCAGGCGCAGCGTACTCAGGATCATCGCGATGCCGGAGAATGCGGCGGCCATACCGATGGCGAGCCGCGTGCCCAACTCCACGCCGTTGTTAGTGTCGTGCGTCAGACCGAGCAGCAGAGCAACGAGCGCACTGCCGGTTGTCTGACCAAGTAGCCGCGACGTCGACAGCATCCCGCTGCCCGCCCCAGCGCGGTCGCGGGGTGCACTGGCGATCATCAGGCGGTTGTTGGGCGACTGGAAGAAGCCGAACCCGATGCCACAGACAGCGAGGCGCCAGGCAACGTCCAGCTGCGCTGGTCGATGGGGCAGGAACAGAACCAACAACAGACCCAGCGTCATGACGAAAAGCCCGAGCCCTCCGAGCAGGCCCGCCGAGTAGCGGTCGGCCAGACGTCCAGCGATCGGTGCCATTACGACCAATGCGGCGGGCCATGGCGTGATCAATATGCCGATCTGGATCGGCGAGAGGCCACTGACGTACTGAAAGTAGAATGGCAGTGCGACAAAGGCGACAAGCTGCGCAGCGTGTGCGCAGATCGCCGTCGCCACCGACAGCGCGAAGACCGGCCGACGGAATAGATCGACCGGCAGCATCGGCGCCGGCAAGGTGTATTGCCGGTGCACGAAGAACCAGCCGACGGTGATGCTGACACCGAGTTCGATCAGCACCGTAGCGGCGCCTTGCCCGCGCCCGATGCCATCCAGCGCAGTGATGAACAGCCCGAAGGTCACGGCATTCATGACCGCGCTGAGAGGATCGAATGAGTGATTCGTGCGTGGGGTCGACGGCAGGAAGCGATGCGACATCCAGAGGGCGGCGATACCGGCAGGCACCTGCAGCGCGAACAGCCAAGGCCAGGAGAACACCGACATCACAGCGGCGGCGACGGATGGACCGGCGGCCGATGATCCGGCGACGACCAGTGCGTTGAAGCCGATCCCTCGTCCCAGCTCGTTGCGCGGGAAAATGAAGCGCACCAGGGCACCGTTGACGCTCATGATGCCGGCGCCGCCGAAACCCTGCAGCACCCGTCCGATCACCAGGACTGGCAGCGAGGGCGCGATCGCGCATAACAAGGATGCAGCGGTGTAGACCGCAAGGCCCCAGATATAGACGCGCCGGTGGCCATAGATGTCGCCGATCGAGGCAAAGGGCAGCAGCGTGACGGTGACCGCGAGCTGGTAGGCGTTCACCACCCAGATCGAGGCCGCAGGCGTTGCGTTCAGGTCATGTGCGATGGTCGGCAGCGCAATGTTGGCAAGCGACGTGACGAGGACAGACATCGCAATGGCGATCGCCACGGCGAGCATGGCACGCCGCCGCTCTCGCGGAGGCAACCCGTCGGTCACCCCCATCTGTCCGACCCGGACTTCTGACATGTTGTCTGCTGTGTGCTTGACCCTGGGTCAGTTCGTCAACAATGTGCCGCCGATGGAAATGCCGCAGCTTGAAGGCCTGGTGCTGCCGGAGTGGATCGATGCCAATGGTCACTTGAACCTGGCCTATTACGTCGTGCTGTTCGATCAGGCGACCGACCTGTTGTATGACGCTCTCGGCATAGGGCAGGCCTATCGCGAGGCGACCGGCAATTCGACTTTCACCGCTGAGACGCACACGTTGTACGAGCGTGAGGTCCGCGTGGGGGAGCGGGTGCGCGTGGTGCCGTATCTGCTGGGTGCGGACACCAAGCGATTGCACTATTTCCATGAAATGTTCCATGCGGAGCACGGCCATCGGGTGGCCGCGCAGGAGCTGATCGCGCTGCATATCGATATGTCGGTACGGCGGGTCGCTCCATTCCCTGCCGATCTGTTGAAGAAGATCAGCGCCGCCGTGCGAGCCTGCGGGGACCGGCCAGCGCCAGAGGGTACGGGTCGCCGGATCGCAATGCCGGGTGGAGCAAGAATGCCATGAGGAAGACGGGAGGCCTCAGCCTCCCAGGAACCTTTCCGTCCAGCTCTTGTAATCGCCGTCGCGCGTGACGCGTCGCATCGTTTCGGCTGAGGCGATGCCCTGCAGATCGCTCGGCTTGGTGCCCTCGCGTAATGCCTTCAGCGTGTCGTACACAGCCTGCACTGCTGCGGAGAACGGTTGGTGGCCCTGCAGTGCAATCCGAACGCGGCGGCTTGCCAGATAATCGCGGTCCTGCAGTTCGCGCCCCGAACCGCCAAGCATCAACGGCAGCTTTACGGTGTCCGAAATCGCATCGAGCTGCTGGCGCGTCATGCCGCCGGCAAAGAACAACGCATCGACCCCCGCCGCCTCATAGGCCTTGGCACGGCGAAGGACATCGTCGGTGCCATTGATGGCTGCCGCGCTTGTGCGACCGACAATGACGAATGATGGATCTTCGCGCGCCGCAATCGCCGCTCGCATCTTGCCCACGCCCTCATCGAGCGAAATCAGGCTCGGCTTCTTTTCCCCATAGGCACGTGGCAGCAACGTGTCCTCGATGCACATAGCGGCGACACCCACCGTCTCGAGTTCCTGCACCGTACGCATGACGTTGAGCGCGTTGCCGTAGCCATGATCGGCATCCACCAGAAGTGGCAGTTTCCCGGCACGGTTGATGCGGTACGCCTGTGCAGCAAATTCGCTCAGCGTCAATACAATGAGATCGGGTGCGCCCAGCACGGTGAAGGAGGCGATAGAGCCAGCAAACATGCCGACCTCGAACCCAAGTTCTTCCGCGATGCGTGCGGAAATCGGATCGAACACCGAGCCGGGATGGATGCATTGATCGCCGGCAAGGGCGGCGCGGAAACGTTCACGTCGGTCGGTCCAGTGCATGTCTAATCCTCCCTATGCTGAGCCGATGATGCGGTCCACTGAGGCTAATCCGTCAGCAGACCGAGGACGACGCCGCTTGTACTAGGCGCGAAGGCGCTCGAAAATGGGCAGGGAACTAACCGACGCCCGCTGATGCGCATGCTCGGCTGGCGTCACTCATCCGCCGCGACAACGCTGGTGTCGCTGACCGCCCACTCATTCACCAACGTATATCCGATGCCCAGCAGCACTGGGCCAAGAAAGATGCCCAGAAGGCCGAATGCGATCGCACCACCCAGTACGCCGAGTACAGTCAGCACGAACGGCAGCTGCGCGCCGCGTGCGATGAACCATGGGCGGATCACCGAATCCGCTCCCGACACAGCGACGACCCCGTAAACCGCGAGGAAGACGCCCCAGCCGATATGGCCACTGCTCAGCAGCCAGAGTGCTGCTGGAATCCAGACCACCGGTGCACCGATCGGCAATACCGAGATAAAGCCGGCAACGGCGCCCAGCAGCACCGGCCGTGGCACACCGGACAGCCACAGGCCGAACGCGGTCAGGATGCCTTGCACGATCGCCGTCAGCAGGATGCCGTACACCACCCCGCGCACCGTCGCATGGGTGATGACAATCAGCCGTTCGGCCTGGGCCCCGGCGATCCGGTGCAGGATCAGGCTCAGCCGCGCCGCGATCGGCTCGCCGTACAGATAGAAGAAGAAGGCAATGAACAGCGCCAGGATGAACAGCAGCACGCCGTTGGCGAGGCCCAGCAGCAGACCCAACCCACCCTCGAGCAGGATGCCGACATAGGGACCCAGCGCCTCGACCATGACGCTGATGTCCGCGGCCCAGCGGTTCCACAGATCGCCGAGCGTTTGCCCTACGGCGGGAATTGCGTAGACCCAGTCCGGAGCGTCGGGGAGCCCGGCACGCAGCGCGTCGTCGATCACGCCGCGCAGCTGGTTCACATCGTTGGCACCACTCGGGGCGGCGAGCGCCAGTGGCAGCACGATCGTCACAGCGGTCAGCGCCACCATCACGCCAGCGGCGGCGGCGCGACCCAGCCGGAGCTGCTGGTGGAGCCAGTCGCACACGGGCCAGGTGGTGAACACCAGGATCCCAGCCCATAGCAGTGCTGAGAAGAACGGGTACAGCACCAGCACGCAGCCGACACCGATGCCGCCGAGCAGCAACGCCAACAGCATCCGTTCCGCGGTCATCCGCTGGTCAATCTCCCCGCCCGCTTGTAGCTTCCCGTCGCCTTTACGGGGAGGGTCCGCGATGCCGCGCTTGGCCGCAAACCTATCGATGATGTTCAACGAGGCTCCGTTCCTCGACCGCTTCGCCGCGGCACGCAAGGCGCGCTTCGACGCTGTGGAATTCCTGTTCCCCTACGAACATCCTGCCGGCGAAATACGCAAGCGGCTGGATGGCGAAGGGCTGACCCAGGCATTGTTCAATATGCCCCCCGGTGACTGGGGCACAGGCGAGCGCGGAACCGCCAGTCTACCCGGCCGGCAGGCGGAGTTCCGCGATGGCGTGAAGCAGGCGCTCGATTATGCCGGCGCGCTGGGCTGCAAGCTGGTGCACTGCATGGCCGGCATTGTGCCGTCAGATGTCCCGCAGGTGACCGCCGGCAGCCTCTATGCCGCTAACCTGGCCTGGGCGGCCGAGCGGGCGCAGGCCGTCGGAGTGAAGTTGGTGATCGAGCCGATCAATCACCGCGACATGCCTGGGTATTTCCTGAACACCGAGGCGCAGGGAGCGGCGGTGGTGGAGGCGATCGGGAGGGACCGGCTGGGGCTTCAGTTCGACGTCTATCACTGTCAGACAACCGAGGGCGACATCACGAAGCGCATGGAGCAATTCATGCCGGTGATCGCGCATATGCAGATCGCCGACGTGCCGGCGCGCAATGAACCCGGCACCGGGGAGATCGGCTGGCGGTTCGTGTTCCGTCGCATGGATGAACTCGGCTATCGCGGCTGGGTCGGCTGCGAATACCGCCCGTCCGGCGACACGGTTGCCGGCCTCAAGTGGCGCGAGGAATTCGGCGTCTGAGCCGGCCCTCGAATTTGGTTCCGGGCGGCAGCCCGGTCTTTTCCCGTCATGGCTGGACTGATCCGGCCATCTCGCGAGGAATCAGAGGAGGCACTGCATGAAGATCGGATTTGTCGGCCTTGGCATCATGGGCCGGCCCATGGCGCTGAACCTGCATAACGCACAGCATTCGCTCGTGGTCTATGACCGCGCCTCGCTCGCCGACGACATTCGTGCCGCCGCCGAGGTCGTGGCTGATGGCAAGACAGTCGCCCAGAAGTCGGAAGTCGTGATCCTGATGGTTCCGGACACACCGGACGTGCAGAACGTGCTGTTCTCGCCGAACGGTGTCGCCGAAGGACTGAAGCCCGGCACGCTGGTGATCGACATGTCCTCGATCAGCCCGATCGCCACCAAGGAGTTTGCCAAGAAGATCAATGCGCTTGGCTGCGACTACCTCGATGCCCCGGTGTCGGGCGGCGAGGTGGGGGCGAAGCAGGCGACGCTCACCATCATGGTCGGCGGCCCCGAGAAGGCGTTCGCGAAAGCGAAGCCGTTGTTCGAATTGATGGGTAAGAACATCACCCATGTCGGGTCTGAAAACGGCGATGGCCAGACCTGCAAGGTAGCGAACCAGATCATCGTTGCGCTCAACATCCAGGCCTGTGCGGAGGCGTTGGTGTTCGCCGCGCGCGCCGGTGCGGACCCGGCCAAGGTGCGACAGGCGTTGATGGGTGGGTTCGCCTCCTCTCGCATTCTGGAAGTGCACGCCGAGCGCATGCTCAACGGCTCGTTCAATCCAGGCTTCCGGATCCGGCTTCACCAGAAAGACCTCAACCTGGCGATGTCCGCGGCAAAGGAACTCAACCTCTCGCTGCCCAACACCGCGGTCGCCCAGCAGATGTTCTCGTCCTGTGCAGCGCACGGCGGGGCGGACCTGGACCATTCGGCTCTGATCCTGGCGATCGAAGGCCTTGCCGACTTTTCTATTCGGGACAAGAAATGATCTGGTGCCCCTCTGTGGCGGCGAGTCGCAGCAGGTGGACAGGGATTGAAATTCCGAGCGTGCTGGCCATAAGCTAGACCCGCTGTGCCGATTCTGAGACTCCGGTGATTCGCGCCGGGGTTGCGGCCACAGGCCGATGGGGGATGGCCGGATGTCAATGCGTTTCACTGAGATCGGTCAGCAGCTGCGCGCCTATAGGCTGGAGTCCGGGTTGCGTGCAGAGGAGATCGCCGCGCGCCTGGGCGTCTCGCGCGCCGCGCTTTATCGCTATGAAAAGGGCGAGGTGATCAAGCTTGATACCATCAAGCGCCTGGCCGAGCTGCTGAAGATCTCACCGCTCTCGCTGCTGGGGATTGGTGTCGAGTATTACAACCGGCCAATCGGATACTTTGAGCGTATCCGGCAGATCGAGGAGACGGCCGACCAGATCCTGCAGCTCTACGGCCCGATCTGCTATCTGACCACGTCAGATGCCTACGATAGTGCCCTTGGCGAGGCATTCGAGGAGGCCGCCGATCAGGCGTCCGTCGAGCGGACTTCGATGCGATCGATGGCCGAGCAGGTCATGGGCATCCTCGCTGCCCGCAAGCGCATGTACGCGATGCGGCGGCCGGGGATCATCGCCATGGTGTCGCTGTCCTCGGTTCAGCGGCTGTTGGAAGCCGGTGTCGCCGGCGGAATCAATGTCTCGGAACGGGTGCGCCGGATCTGCCGCGACGTGGCGGTCACCGAGGTCGAGAACATGGCTGCGCTGATGGAAACCGAGCCGATGGGACTGCAATTCGGTCTGCTCACCGGAGCGGAGCCATCCTCAGCATTCAAGATCCTGCGCGCTCGGGATCGAGTTAGTCTGGCGATCAATCCATTCCGGTCTGATACGCATCCTTCCTCGCATACCGGCGTCGCCATGATCACTGGGGCTGACGAGGCGATCGCCGCGCACCAGCGCGTAGCCGAGACGAGTTGGCGCGATGCGTTGAAAGGGCCGTCGGGGGCGGCGCGGTTACGGCAATTGGTGGCGACCGCCGTGCCGGCCTGATCGGAGGGTATGCCGGCCGCCGCTGGCGGGTTTATCTTCCAGGCATGCCGCATCGCAGCTTTCCAAAGCTTCCGGCTCATCCCGACGTCCAGTTGCTGTCCGAGCAGCGGGTCTGGAGCGGCCGATTTCCACTCGACGTGGTCCGTTTCCACCACCGCCGCTTCGACGGTGCGATGTCGGGGGAGAAGACCTGGGAGGTATGGCGACGCGGTCGGGCGGCCGCTGTGCTGCCGTATGACCCCGTGGCAGATGCAGTGGTGCTGATCGAGCAGTTCCGGCTGCCGGCGTTGATGGCGCGGGTTGACCCGGTGCTGGCGGAACTGCCCGCCGGGCTGTGCGATGAAGGTGAAGATGCGGAGCAGACGGCGCGGCGCGAAACCATGGAAGAGATGGGGCTTGCCGTCGGTGTACTGCACCGGATCGGTGGGTTTCTGCTGACACCGGGCGGTGCGGATGAGCTGTGCGAGTTGTTCGTCGGACGCGTGCGGGTGCCGTCAGCGGGTCCCGATGGCGTTATCGGACATGCGGGCGCGGCGGACGAGCACGAGGACATCCGTGTGCGCGTCTTGCCAGCCGAGAGTGCCATAGCATCGGCGGTGGCGGGACAGATGTGCAATTCGGTGGCGACGATTGGCCTGTTGTGGCTGGCGGTGCAACGCGAGGCGCTGCGCAAGGAGTGGATAGCGACGTGAGGGGCGGTAGGGCCGCCGCACAAGGCCGGGGTCATGTGACGAGAGAAGGCCGGGCTCCCACCCGGAAGTGCATATGACGGAAAAGCTGTTCCTGGACGACCCGCGACTGTGCACCGCTCGTGCAACGGTGCTGGCGAGTGGTCCCAATGCGATCGTACTGGACCGGACGGTGTTCTATGCCCGCTCCGGGGGGCAACCTGGCGATGTCGGGGTGCTCCGCTGGGACGGAGGGCAGACACCGATCGTCGATACCGTGAAAGGCGACGGCGAGACGATTCGACATTTACCTGCGCCCGATGCCGCCCTGCCGCCGGCGGGCTCACTTGTCGAGGCTGAGATCGACTGGGACCGTCGGCACCGGCTGATGCGCATGCACACGGCGATGCACTTATTGTGCAGCGTGATCAAGGGCGCCGCGGTGACCGGCGGCTCGGTCGGTGCGGACCGTTCGCGGCTCGATTTCGATCTGCCAAGCCCACCGCCGAAGGAGGACATCGAGGCCGGCTTGAACAGGCTGATCGATGCCGACTACCCGGTGCGGATCGAATGGGTAGATGACGCGGTGCTGGACACAAATCCGGATCTGGTGCGCACGATGTCGGTGGCACCACCACGTGGCGCAGGCCGGTTGAGGCTGATGCGGATCGGCGATGACGGGACCCTGGTCGATCTGCAGCCCTGCGGTGGGACGCACGTCGCGCGCACCGGCGAGATTGGCCGCATCTCGGTGGTCAAGATCGAGAACAAGGGAAAACAGAACCGGCGCATCATCATCGCACCAGCGGGGTAGCGATCTCATTCGCGAGGAGACAGCGCGTGGGCATTCTGACCGACGACATGCGACGCATGGTGGAAGAGCAGCAGCTGGGCTTCATTGCGACTGTGTGTACCGACGGCACGCCTAACCTATCTCCGAAGGGCACTACGGCGATATGGGATGACGAGCACCTTGTCTTTGCCGACATCTGCTCGCCGGGCACGATCGCCAATTTGCGGCAGAACCCCGCCGTAGAGATCAACGTCGTCGACAGCCTCTCACGCAGGGGCTATCGCTTCAAAGGCACCGCGACGATTCTGCAAGGTGTTCAGCTCGAGCAGGCACTGGCATTCTATCGAAAGCGCGGTTCGGCAAGCGAGAAGCAGCATGTTGTGCTGGTCAAGGTCGAGCGCGCTGCACCGTTGATATCACCCGCCTATGGCCAGGGCCAGAGCGAATCACAGATCAAGGCGCATTGGCGCCGATATTGGCACGATCTTTGGAACCGATCATAGCGTACCGACCAAAGTGAGGATCACGCGCCGCTCGACCGGCGGGGCGGCCGACTGGACCAGTCGCAGCGTATTCAGTTGCTGTGCCGACAGGGCCACCGAGACGTGCGGCGTGATCGTATAGCCGACCCGGGCATTGAACAGAAACTGGTTGTTTATCCACACAGGTGCCAGTGTATTCTCGGTGGCATTGGCGCGGTAATCGAGAAACTTGGTCTGCCAACGCGCCTGTGCATCGAATTCCCAGCGGCCAATAACGAAGTGAGCGGCGGGGCAATCGCGATCGCCAGGGCGGCGATGCTCGCCAACAGAGAGACGGTCCAGGTGACCGTCTGATCACGCCTACCCATGCCGGGGGTTCCAATGCCGGCCAGCTATCGCCGGCTGAGTTCCGCGCTGGAAACCAAGAAGTCGGTGACGCAGCACACGCGACACTCAAACGGCAGCTGGCATTGGATGCTCGCACCGTCGAATTACTGTGCGGTTAAGCCACGTTTTTCAGGAAGCAAGCTGCAGGTGCTCGGATTGACTCGTCACAAGCGGTGCTGAAACTGCGCTGTTGATGACGGAGGAGCAGAATGGGACCGCTTGTCACCACGGACTGGCTCGTGACCGAACTGGGCAAGCCGGACCTGATCGTGTTCGATGCCACAAAGTATTTGCCCAACGAGGACAAGGACGGTCACGCGGAGTTTCTCCGCGGTCATATTCCGGGAGCACGCTATTTCGATATTGATGTAGTGGCCGATCCGGACACCGAATTGCCGCACATGGTCCCGACGCCAGGACGGTTCGCCAAGCTCATGAGTGTACTCGGCGTGTCCAATGATTCGCGCGTGGTCTTCTACGACCAGAAGGGACTGGCATCGGCGGCGCGCGGCTGGTGGCTGATGGGGTTGTTCGGCCATGACAGCGCCGCAGTACTGGATGGTGGGCTGCCGAAATGGCAACGCGAAGGACGCGCCGTGGAGGCGGGCGAGCCCACGTCGCCACGACCAGTAACCTTCCGTCCCGACTTTCGCGCCACACGCCTACGGGGCATTGGCGATGTTCTAGGCAATGTGGGTACGCAGGTAGAACTGGTACTGGATGCCCGAGCTGCCGCTCGCTTCACCGGCGAGGTGCCGGAGCCGCGCGCCGGCATGCGCAGCGGTCACATCCCTGGCTCGGCGAGCGTGCCCTACACTGATCTGCTGAACGCCGATGGAACCTTCCGGCCCGCGGAGGCGGTGCGGACACGGCTGGTGAAGGCCGGTGTCGATGGGGCGCGAACGGTGGTGACGAGCTGCGGCTCCGGCGTCACCGCCTGCATTTTAACCCTTGGCCTGCGTGTCGCCGGACTGCCGGAGGGCGCCGTCTATGACGGATCATGGACGGAATGGGGTAGCCGTTCCGACACGCCGGTGGAAAGCCGGTCGGCGTGACCGACACGTCGAAGCGCGGCTTCCGCACGAAGTTGTCGCACACCGGCCGCGCCGGCAAACGCGTCCATGGCTTCGTCAATCCGCCACTGCTGCGCGGCAGCACCGTGCTGTATCCGACGGTGGCCGAGCGCCGTGCGATGGGCGCGCGGCGTGGGGAGCGCCTGCTGACCTACGGATTGGGTGGTTCCGAAACCCATTGGGCGTTGGAGGACGTCATCGCGGAAGTGGAGGGCGGCACACGCTGTGCCATCGTCTGTTCCGGGCTGGCCGCGGTGACGACACCGCTGCTGGCCTTTCTCAAGAGTGGCGATCACTGCCTGATGCCCGACAGCGTGTACGGACCGGCACGGAGTTTCTGCGATAGCGTGTTGCGGCGCTTCGGCGTGGAGACGACGTATTACGATCCCGAAATCGACGAGGCGCGCATCGGCGATCTGATCCAAAGCAACACAACAGTTGTGTATACCGAGAGCCCTGGCAGCCACACCTTCGAGGTGCAGGACGTTCCGGCGATTGCACGCGCGGCACATGCGCGTGGCGCCAAGGTGCTGATGGACAACACCTGGGGGATCCATCACTTCCAGCCGTTCCTGCACGGCGTCGATGTATCGATCCAGGCGGCGACCAAGTACCCTACCGGTCATTCGGACGTGCTGATCGGCTGCGTCACGGTAAATTCGGATGCCGACTGGCATAAGCTGCACACCACGGTCCGTGGACTCGGGCAATACGCGAGCCCGGACGATTGTTGGCTGACTTTGCGTGGCATGCGCACGATGGGAGTGCGGCTGGCGCAGCAGATGGACAGCGCCATGGAGGTAGCGCACTGGCTGCGCAGGCGACCCGAGGTGAAGCAGGTGCTACATCCGGCGCTACCCGGTGCCCTGGGTCACGCGATCTGGAAGCGGGATTTTACCGGCGCATGCAGCCTGTTCGGCGTCGAATTCCGTCCAGAGTATTCCGTTGCGAGTACGCATGCCTTTGTCGAGGCGCTGGAGCTGTTCGGCATCGGCGCATCATGGGGCGGTTTCGAAAGCCTGGCGCTGCCGACCACCGGCTTCGTGACCCGCACTGCGAGGGCTGCAAAATTCGAAGGTCCGCTGGTCCGTCTGCATATCGGACTCGAGGATGTCGATGACCTGATCGCCGATTTGGAGCGGGGTCTGAAGGTGTTGCGAGACTTCGCGCGCTGAGCAAATCGGGCTGTGCCAGCGGCGCATGCTTGGACGGGAACCGCCTCGATGATCGATTGCGGTCCTGACGTCGCGCCCATTCGCGTGCAGCGCAGGCCTGTTCGCGCCAACAGGCCGCCGTATTCTTTCTCCGTGCGTTCGCGTCCGCCATGGAGCAGCATCATGCACGGATCGAGCAGCAGATTTGCCTGTGCGTCACACCGACCAGCCCAGCCGCGGCAATCCGCGTCCGAGCATCCACCGCAACGTGAGGCTTGAACTGATGACGCCACTCCGCAGCAGACTGTCGGAAAGATCGTCAGCTACACCATCGCCACTGGCCGAACCGGCGATCCTGTGGCGCCGCGGAACTTGGTCGCCAGCAGGATGAAGCAGAAGCTGCCCACGCCGTCGCGCGCCAGTTCCTCCAGTGCCAGGTTCTCGATCAAATACACCCCGGCCTCGGCCAGCGCGTGCTGGTGCACTGGCATCGAGATGCCGTGGTTCGGGTTGGGCAACACTTCCACCGCCATGTTGTCGCAGCCGATCGCCACCACGCCGCGCTCGATCAGCCAGCGTGCACCGGGTAGATCGATGCCGGGCTCGCCCTGCAGGTAGCGCGCGTTGTCGACGCCGAAATAGCGGCCCCAGCCGGTGCGTATCAAAGCGATGTCCCCCGGCTCAAGCGACGCGTCCGCGGCTTCTTCGGCGCGGGCCAGCTCCTGTGGTGTGACCGCGCGTCCAGGGTTCAGATGCTGACCGCCGTCGCAGCCGCCCACATCGAGCAGCACGCCGCGGGTGATCATCGGCGGTGCATGTTCGATTCCCAGTCGCTCCAGGCCCCAGTCAGTCACCGTGTCGGCAGCGGACAGCCCGTTGTATAGCCGGTCTCCCTTGGAAAAGTGTCCGAGAGCATCGATGTGCGTGCCAACATGCGCAGTCATCTCGATGCGCTCGACGTTCGCGCCGGCGTCGTTGGTGGCGCCAAGTGCGCGGCGGCGTTTGATCGAATCGCGCCAGGACGCCCAGATCGACAGCAGGAACGGCGTCTGGTTCGGCGCCATGAACGGCGCGCCCATGCCGATTTCATGACTCACGTCGTACACGCGCCCTTCGCGCACCGATTGCAGTGCGGCAAGGCGTTTCTCCACCGTCAGAAGATTGCCGGCACCGATCTGATCGGTCGGTCCCCAACGGGAATGGTCGTGCGGCGCCATCGATCGTTCCTCTAAACGTCAGGCGCGGTTGCGCCAAAGGCGAAAATCCGCGCGTTTGTACATGCGCGCCGTGCTGCCGGCGCCGCGACCTCGGCAAATTAGGCACGCGCGGTGTCGCTTCCTGCCGAACGCACGCAGCGTAACGAAAGTCATGGCCCCCTCGATCTCGCGACATGTTTCGGATCGAAAGGCCTCGCAGACGGGACGGCGCATCAGGCGAGCGACAATATCGCGTTGTCGTAGCGGCCGGCTCCCATTTGATCCACAGGGAAGATTTCCCTGTCAGCAATCCACCTGAACGCCTGCTCGAACACACCCTTGGTGTAGGGCTCGAACACCAGCCGCTCCCCTGGGCCCCAGCGACGCGTGTCCATCACTGCATGGAACCGCTCAGGAAATTCGTTTCGATAATGTCGGGTGTAAAGCTCAGGACGCAGGTCGATGTCACGCTGCGCCCGACGCAGTGCACCGAAGTAACGCCGCACATCCTCCGGGTCCGGCTGCCCGGTGATCATCGACACCATCATGAACGTGGTGTCGATCACCTTGCGAAACCCAAGCTGCTCGGCAAAGTAGTATGGACCACTGAACAGCGACACGGCCGGCACTTCGCCGTCGATCAGCTTCTCCATACGACGAAACAGCAACCCATCCGCAAACGACAGCCTGATATCGGCGATCGGCATGTACTGCTCCAGCGCCTGTATCGTCGAATAGTGGCTGCCCGACTGATGCCCGACAGAGATCGGCACGCCCGCCAGTTGTTCGGGGGAGGCGACGGGGGAGGCGGCGGGGACGAAGATGCCCGCGGGCGCGACCGAATAGCAGTCGGCAAATAGCTTGCCATGCCCGACCGAGGCGGCGACGTTCACCGTCCAGTGGCAGGCACAGCTGACGTCCGAGGTGCGACCCTTCTCGATCGTCTGATAGGCGCCGACCCGATCGCCGAGATCATGGCGGCGACCATCTGGCGAACGCAACTCGTCACGAAACTCATAGTCGAGGCCAGCGTCGGCGAAGTAGCCCTTTTCCTCCGCCACCCATTCATGCAGCCGCATATGCGGTGCGATCACGAAGCGCGCCATGCTGCCCTCCCGTTGCGCCACGTTTCGGCGTGCAGTGTGAAGTAGATCAACGACTGGCGGCGGGCAATCGGGATGATCTGGTCCCACCAGATCCGGGAGGACCAGATGTCGCACTACCAGCAGGGCATCGCGCCCGATGTTGCCAAGCGCGAATTGAGCCAGTTTCTCCGCATGGCGGAGGATATCGGGCTCAATGTCGAGCGCCAATGCCGTTGGCTGCACATGTCGGCAGACGACCGGCGCCGTTGGGTGGGTATCCTGAGCGATGCACCGCTTCCATCCCAGCCCGAGCTTCCGCTGCTCCTGCGCCGGCTCGCGTATCTGAACAATCGGCTCGACCGCGCAAAGCGACCGAACTGACGCAGCTAACGGCGGACGGTGCAATTGCACCGCCACCGACGCCGGGACAGGATCGTCGACGCATGGATCCCGTCCTGCCGCTCGCGCGCCTCTATGGCCCCGCTTCGCGTGACCAACCACGTGTGCGCAGCTGGCATGCCGGTGCGGCGCATGAAGTTTCGCACAAATCGTGGCGTGATGCCGGAAGACGTGCTGGATGGCCTGCGCGATGACAACGAGCGCCTGGTGGTGCACGGTCGCGGCGCCTGTGGTGCGGATGATGCGGCAGTGTCTTCGCACTTTGCCGCATCGCGTGGTGTGCCTGTGCTTGTTGTTGAACCCTGAGCGGAGAGATGCAGATCATGCGGCGAGTAATGGCAGCGGTGGTGTTGCTGATGGCGTCGGCTGCATCAGCGGCCCGGGCGCAGGGCCTGCCGCCCGGAGCGTCCACAGACACTGGCGCGCGGCCGGGAAACGAGATCGGCACCGGCGCGTCGCTCCCGCTGTCGGACCGCGCTTCCAACATCGGGCCAGACGACACCCGGTCGAGTATCGCGCCGAACCTGCCGTCGCCGCCCGTGGGCGAGGATGCTCCGGTCCAGGCATATCTGCAGGCGGCGCGTTTCGCGCTGATCGCTGGCCGCACCGGTGAGGCACAACAGGCACTGGAGATGGCTCAGACGCGCGCGCTCGATCGTTCCGTGCCGCTGTTTCAGACCAGCGCGCCCAGCCGGAATCCATTGGTGGACAAGATCGGGCAGGCGCGTGCGGCATTGGGGGCCCGTGATCGGGGGCGCGCGGTGCAGATCATTGATGAAGCTCTGGCACAGCCAGGGCAGTAGGCGTGCGAAGATCATCGCACAATATCCTGTTGTAATGGCAGATTCATGCAGAAGCGCCCGGGCTGACACGGTCCTCAGATGTGCACCGTTATCCTCCTGATTCGCCCCGGGCATGACTGGCCGCTGGTCCTGGCCGCCAACCGCGATGAGATGCTGCAGCGGGCATGGGACCCGCCGGGCCGCTATTGGCCCAAGCTTCCTGGGGTCGTCGCCGGACGCGACCGCACGGCTGGAGGGAGCTGGATGGGGGTGAACGACGCGAACGTGGCGGCGGCGGTGCTCAATCGCCCGGGAAGCCTGGGGCCCGCGGCCGGCAAAAGCAGTCGGGGGGAATTGCCGTTGCTGGCGCTGAAGCATGCGTCGGCGAGCAACGCGGTGGCCACGGTCTGCGAGACGGACGCCAGTGTCTGGCGCAGCTTTAATCTTGTCATAGCAGACCGAAATGGCGCTTTCTTCATCCGGGGTCTGGGCCACGGACAACCGGCTGCCACGCGACTGACGCCCGGTCTGCACATGATCACCGCACATGATCCGGACGATCGAGAGAGCCCGCGCGTGGCCCGGCATCTCGATCGGTTCCGCGCAGCGGAATCGCCCGGTCCGGGAGACTGGAGCGCCTGGCAGGCGATCCTCGCCGATCGCACCGGCACCCCGGGAGAGCAGATCAACGTGATGCCGCGCGGTGGCTTCGGCACCGTCTGTTCCTCCCTGGTCGCGTTGCCCAGAGCAGAAAAATGGCTGTGGTTGTTCGCTGCCGGCCCGCCGCATGAGGCGCCGTTCCGGGCGGTGGCCTGATCCCTCCCGGCATGGCGACGTCGGCCGGTCGCTGCTATACCCCCAGGCACTCGCCCAGAAGGGGATCGTGATGGCCCGCCGCCGCCAGCTCTACGAAGGGAAAGCCAAAATCCTGTTCGAGGGGCCGGAACCCGGTACGCTCGTGCAATATTTCAAAGACGATGCGACCGCTTTCAACGCGCAGAAAAAGGGCGTGATCACCGGGAAGGGCGTCCTGAACAATCGGATCAGCGAGTATCTGATGATGCGGCTGGCGGAGATCGGCATTCCGACCCACTTCGTGCGCCGGTTGAATATGCGCGAGCAGCTCATTCGCGAGGTTGAGATCATTCCGCTCGAAGTGGTGGTGCGTAACATCTCGGCCGGCAGTCTCTCTCAGCGGTTGGGCATTCCCGAAGGCACCCGGCTGCCGCGCTCGATCATCGAGTACTATTACAAGAACGACGCACTGAACGACCCGCTGGTCTCCGAAGAACACATCACCTGCTTCGGCTGGGCCAATGCCGCTGATCTCGACGATGTCGTTGCGCTCACCCTGAGGATCAACGATTTCCTGACCGGCCTGTTCCTTGGTGTCGGCATCAGCCTGGTCGACTTCAAGCTGGAGTTCGGGCGGCTGTGGGAAAACGATGAAATGCGCATCGTATTGGCCGATGAGATCAGTCCCGACAATTGTCGACTGTGGGACTCGAAAACAAACGAGAAGATGGACAAGGACCGCTTCCGCCGTGACATGGGCAAGGTCGAGGAGGCGTACCAGGAAGTGGCGAAGCGTCTCGGCATCCTGCCGGAGGCGGGAGTGCGCGACATGAAGGGTCCGGAGCTGATGCAGTGAAGGCCATCGTCACGGTGATGCTGAAGGTCGGCGTACTCGATCCACAGGGCAAGGCTATCGGCCACGCACTGAACTCGCTTGGGTTCGACGCCGTGGGTGAAGTGCGGGCCGGCAAGGTGATCGAACTCGAATTGACGGAAAGCGACCCCGACCGTGCGCGCGCGGCGGCCGAACAGATGGCAACCAAGCTGCTGGCGAACCCGGTGATCGAAAGTTTCCGGGTGTCGGTGGATGGGTGAACACACGGCACCAAGCACTCCCCCTCCCCTTGCGCGAGGGGGGTGGGGGGAGGGGGCCGCGGGATGGTCCGGTCGCCCCCTGCCACCAATGTACTCCCGCAAGGCGAGGGGGAGACGTCTCCTGCTGCTAGCCGCAGCTTTGCCTCTGCTGACGGCACGCGCCCATGGCCAGCCGGCGCAGCAAGGCTGGAAGCAGATGACCTCAAGGCAATTGGCCACCGCCTGCCATTCGGCCGAACCGGCCCAGCACGGCCTGTGCGTGGGCTACGTCTCCGGCATTTACGATCTGCAATTCGCTCCCACACCACCGCGCGGTGTCTGTCCGCCGTCCGACTTCACGCCGGACCTGCTGGCGCAGGTGGTGACGGCCTATGCAGATACGCACGAGGACGGACCGGCGCCGGCTGCCGTCGGCCAGGCCATCGTCCGCTTCTTTCCGTGCACTGAGCCGCATCGATGATGGGCTGGTCGGGCCAGGCCATGACTATCGGGGCAAGCCCGGTCGCAGGCTCAGATAGCCGGGTGTTCGCCCGGAAGGTTCCATGAGAGCCGGTATCCTCGTCTTCCCCGGCATCAACCGTGAGCGCGACATGGTGATCGCGCTGCGCCAGTCGGGCGCCGAGCCCCGGATGATCTGGCATAAGGAAACGGACCTCAGCGGTCTGGACCTCGTCGTGATCCCTGGGGGCTTTTCGCATGGTGACTACCTGCGCTGCGGTGCGATGGCAGCGCACTCCCCGGTCATGAGCGCGGTGCGTGAGCACGCTGCCCGTGGGGGCTATATCCTCGGCGTGTGCAACGGCTTCCAGATCCTGACTGAAGCGGGTCTGCTGCCTGGTGCCCTGTTGCGCAACGCCTCGCTCCGCTTCCTTTCCATGGACTGCCATTTGCGGGTCGAGCGAAGCGACACGGTGTTCACGAACCAGTACCAGCGCGGCCAGACATTTCGCGCGGTGATGGCGCACGGCGACGGCAACTATTTTGCCGACGATGCCACGCTCGATCGGCTGGAAGGCGAGGGGCTGGTGGCGCTGCGCTACGCCACCCCAACCGGCGAGATCACATCCGAAGCCAATCTCAACGGCAGTGCCCACTCGATCGCCGGCATCCTGTCGCCCAATCTGCGCGTCCTGGGCCTGATGCCGCATCCCGAGGACCTTGTGGACCCGCTGATGGGTGGCATCGACGGCAAGCCGATGTTCGACGCGCTGGCGGCTCAGTAGTCGCTAGACGAAGATCCGCGCGGCCGAGATCGTCACATCGGGCAGCGCTTCGACTTGGACCGTACCCGACATATCGACGATGGGCGTCGGATCGTATCCACCGCCGTTCGGGCCGCGATGCACCAGAACGCGATTGCCAGGAAGGTCCACCACCCAGAATTCGCGAATGCCGGCCCGGGCGTATAGTTCCAACTTTGCCCCAAGATCGAATTCCAGGCTCGAGTCGGCGACCTCGATCAACAGATAAATGTCAGAGGGTCGCGGATGTTCATGCGGATAGCCGTGCCAGGGGCGTCGCACGAGAGTGATGTCCGGCTGTGGTTCCGAATTATCGTCCAGCACCATCGGGTTTTGTACCCGCACCGCCGCGCGGCCAGCCGCAGCCAGGACAAGCACTTCAGTCAGTGCATCCACCGCGATCGCATGGCGTGGCCCGATCGCCGACAAATCAACCAGTTGTCCTTCCAGCAGCTCGACGCGATCGTCCTCCGACAGGATGCCGGCCTCGGCCAGACGATAGTAGTCGCGCCGTGTCAAACGGTGCCGGGGCACTGGATAGCGGCTGAGAACGCCCGTGTCGTAAACCGTGTCCATGCCGACAGATTACCGCGTTCGCCGCCCGGATGGCAGCCTGCCGCCGGAGCAGTTATATCAGCCCCGCGCCATGGACCACCCGAGCACATCCCCCGTCGTCAACCAGGCGCTCGCCGCCGAATTCGGGCTTTCGGCCGATGAGTACGGGCGAGTCCTGGAGATCATGGGCCGCACACCGACGCTGACCGAACTCGGCGTGTTCAGCGTCATGTGGTCGGAGCACTGCAGCTACAAGTCATCCCGGGTCTGGCTGCGCCAACTGCCAACCAAGGCGCCCTGGGTCATCCATGGTCCTGGCGAGAACGCCGGTGTCGTGGACATCGGGGACGGCCTGGCCGCCGTATTCAAGATGGAAAGCCATAACCATCCGAGCTTCATCGAGCCGTACCAGGGCGCAGCCACAGGAGTGGGCGGCATCTTGCGCGATGTCTTCACCATGGGTGCACGGCCGATCGCCAATCTGAACGCGCTGCGCTTCGGCTCACCCGACAACGCGGTGACCAAGCGCATCGTCGATGGCGTGGTGCGCGGGATCGGCGGTTACGGCAATTGTGTGGGCGTGCCGACGGTCGGCGGTGAAATCAATTTTCACCCGGCCTATGACGGCAATCCATTGGTCAATGCCATGACCGTCGGCATTGCGCCGGTCGACCGCATCTTCCTCTCGGCGGCAGCGGGAGTCGGCAACCCGGTGGTGTATGTCGGCTCGAAGACCGGGCGCGACGGCATCCACGGGGCCACGATGGCCTCGGCCGAGTTCGGCGCTGATGCGGACGAAAAACGTCCCACCGTGCAGGTCGGCGACCCGTTCACCGAGAAGCTGCTGATCGAGGCGTGCCTGGAGCTGATGGCCACCGACGCCATCGTCGCCATTCAGGATATGGGTGCCGCCGGACTCACCAGTTCATCGGTGGAAATGGCAGGGAAGGGCGGTGTCGGTATCGAGCTCGATCTGGATCGCGTGCCGGCGCGGGAGACCGGCATGACCGCCTATGAGTTCATGCTGTCGGAGAGCCAGGAGCGCATGCTGATGGTGCTGCGCCCCGACCGCGAGGACGCCGCGCGAAAAATCTTCGAGAAGTGGGAATTGGACTTTGCCGTGATCGGCCGGCTGACAGACACCGGTCGCATCGTGGTGCGTCATCATGGCGCGGTGGAAGCGGACATTCCACTGGCGCCACTGGCCGAACAGGCGCCGCTTTACCACCGCCCGACCACGGAGACGAAGAAGCACGAGGTGATCAACGCCGCCAGGGTGGAAGACCGCCTTGGTCTGACGTCGGCGCTGTGGAAACTGGTGGCGTGCCCCGATCTCTGCTCCCGCGCCTGGGTCTGGGATCAGTACGACAGCACGGTTGGTGGGCAGACGGTGAAGCGGCCGGGAGCCGCTGACGCGGCAGTGGTGAAGCTGGAAGGACTGACGCGAGCGCTAGCCCTGACCACCGATTGCACGCCACGCTATTGCGCTGCCGATCCAGAGACCGGTGGCCGGCAGGCGATCGCCGAGGCTTGGCGCAACCTGACAGCGGTGGGTGCACGGCCGTTGGCGATCACCGACAACATGAACTTCGGCAACCCGGAGCGGCCGGAGGTCATGGGCGAGTTCGCCGCGGCCATTCGCGGGATGGCGACGGCGTGCGAAGCGCTTGAGTTCCCCGTCGTCTCGGGCAATGTCAGTCTATACAATGAGACACGGCTGCCTTCCGGCGGCGTGCGCGCGATTCTCCCGACACCGGCGATCGGCGGTCTCGGTGTGCTGGACGACGTGAGGAAGGTTGTCGGCATTGCACTGGGGCCGTGGCTAGATGTCGTCGTTGTCGGTGAGACCAAAGGTTGGCTTGGCCAGTCGCTCTGGCTGCGCGAGATCGCAGGCCGTGAGGAGGGCGCGCCACCGCCTGTCGACCTCGTCGCCGAGAAGGCCGTTGGAAATTTCGTCCGCGCACAAATCCTCGCTGGCAATGTGCGGGCCTGCCACGACGTCTCTGACGGCGGATTGCTGGTCGCGCTGGCGGAGATGGCCATGGCGGGTTTGACCGGCGCACGTGTGTTCACCGGTCCACGCGAGATTCCGGGTCACGCCTATTGGTTTGGCGAGGACCAGGGCCGCTACGTGCTGGCCGTCCCGGATGCCGGGTCGCTGATCCGGGCGGCCGAAGCGGCTGGGCTGATAGCCGTACGCATCGGCACATCCGGTGGACAGGATTTGACACTGCCCGATGGGGGCACAATATCCGTGCGGGCATTGCGCGCGGCGCATGAACGATTCTTCCCGTCCTGGATGGAGGACCGGCATGGCGATGGCGGCGAATGAGATCGAGGCGCTGATCAAGGCCGCGATCCCGGACGCGCGTGTCACCGTCGAGGACCTCGCTGGTGACGGTGACCACTATGCCGCCACGGTCGTCTCCGAGACGTTCCGCGGCATCCCGCGCGTCAAGCAGCACCAGATCGTCTATGCGGCGTTGCGCGGCCGCATGGGGGGCGAGCTGCACGCCCTCGCGTTACAGACCTCAGCCCCCGACTGAACGAGACCCTAGGAGTCCAACGATGGCCAACGACGTGTTCAATCGCATCCAGAACGAAATCGATGAAGCACCGGTGATGCTCTACATGAAGGGCACGGCGATGTTCCCGCAGTGCGGGTTCTCGGCCCGCGTGGTGCAGATACTCACCCATATGGGGGTGCCGTTCAAAACGGCGAACGTGCTCGAGGACATGGAGCTGCGCGAGGGGATCAAGCAATTCTCGCAATGGCCGACCATCCCACAGCTGTACGTCAAGGGCGAATTCGTCGGCGGTTGCGACATCATCACCGAGATGTTCCAGTCCGGCGAGCTTGAGACGCTGCTCGCCGAGAAGGGCATCGAGCACAAGACCGAGGCGTAGTTCCTGGTCCGTTAACCCTTTGTTCGTCAACCGATGCGCACGCTGGAGGCGTGCGCATCGCATCAACATTCGTCGTGTGGATGGGGTACGGCTGAAGGACAAATGGCCTGTGGGCTGGTCAAACGCGATCGATCCCTGGATGACCGGCATCAACAGGAATGTCGAGGGCAAGCAGACCCGCATCATCGCGAGCTGGCGCTGGCTTAGTCCGAGGCCGACGGCACCGTCTTCCAGAAGAACACCGTCGCACATGGGACGCGCTCGGCGTTGAGCGCAAAGCCAGGAATGCGCCCGGCTTCGTGCCAGCCCATGTCACGATACAACATCTCGGCTTTGTCGCCGACCCGCGTATCCAATGTCAGCAGCGTCTTCTTCGCGCGCTGCGCCTCCTGCTCCAGGCGCGTCATCAGCGCGCGCGCGATACCTTGCCGACGCGCCTCCGGATGCACCAACAGCTTCTGTACCTCGGCGCGATGCGGCTGGTTGGGAGCGGAAGCGAACTCCAGCATCACAGTGCCGACGAGGATCGCGTCATGCCACGCCGCCAGGAGGATGCGTGTGCCAGCTGCGGCGTCTGCAGAGACCTGCTTCCAGAAGCCGCGCGCAAGCTCGGTGGCCAGCGGCGGGAGGTACGACACGGATGCGCCATCCTCGACACAGGCGCGTAGAATTTCGGTGAGCCGACGCTCGGCCGATGCAGCGGCTGGCGCATCCAGCACCTCGATACCCGCGACCGGCTTGGCGTAACCGAACTCCAGCGAGCTTGATAGATCGTGCAGCACGCGGATCGGGCCGTGCCGCACGTAGCCGTGTTTCTCGTAGAAGCGATGGGCGCGATCGAACCGAGTGTCACTCCAGAGAACAAGTCGCTGGGCCCCAGCCTCGCGCGCATGCTGCTCGGCCGTAGACAACAGACGATCCCCAAGGCCACTGCCGTGCGTAGCGGGCATTGTATAGACGCGGCAGATCTCCCACGTCCCCGCCGCGTGCGGTATGGTGGCGACCATCCCTGCAAATTGCCCATCGCTTTCAGCTGCCCACAGCGCACCGCTTCTGTTTGCATAATAGGTGGCGAGCGTGCGCAGCTCCGGCATCTCGGCATCAACCTCGAAGACGATACCCGGATACTGGGCCCAACAGGTGCCGATCAGTGCGATAAAACCGGCGGCATCGGCGTCCTGGCCGCGGCGGATGATGACTGACATGGTGCAGCGATTACCACACCGTGCCACCGGCACCTACCGCGCTGGCACGTTCGCCAGCAGAGGACCAAGTCCCTCCGCCGTCGGGTGCGCCAACACGGCGTCGCGCAAGCGCTGATAGGGCAGGTCAGCCAGCATCGCCGTCTGAACAACGGCCATTGCCTCGCCGGCATCCGCGCCGATCATGGTAAAGCCCAGAATGCGATCGCCGCACGCCGCAATCAGGGCCTTCATGAAGCCGCGCCGCTCGCCGGTCGCGAAGGTGCGCAGTACCACGCTCGTGAGCACCCGGGCCACGCGTGCTGCGATTCCCTGGCGTTGCGCATCAGTCTCGCTCAATCCGACATGCGCGAGTGGCGGGTCGGTGAACATGCAGTAGGCATCAGCCGGTTGCCGGTACTCCGATTGCCGCGGGCCAGGTTGTCGCGGATGATCCGGAAGTCGTCTTCGGCGACGTGAGTGAACTGCGGACCGCCGGCGCAGTCACCGACAGCCCAGATGCCTGCGGCACTCGTCTCCAGCCGGTGATTGACGAGGATATAGCCCCGCTCGTCCAGCACTACTCCGGTGTTCTCAAGGCCGATACCCTCGGTGTTCGGAACACGACCCGCTGCAACCAGGATGTCGGTCCCCTCGATCCGTTGCTCACCCCTGTTCGTGCGCAGGGTCACGGTGACCGTCTGGCCAGATCTGCCGGTCATGCCGACGGCGCCTGCGCTCAGGACGACCTCGATAACTTCGTCGCGCAGGAACGCCAGCACTTCATCGGCAACGTCAGGGTCCTTGCGACCCATCAGTTGCGGACCTTGCTCGATGACCGTCACACGGCTGCCGAACTGGCGATACGCCTGTGCCAGCTCCAGTCCGACATATCCGCCGCCGAGTACGATCAGGTGCGCTGGCAGATGATCGAGCTCCAGGGCTTCGATATGGGTGAGCGGCTTCGCCGCCTCCAATCCAGGGATATTCGGTATGGCCGCACGTGTACCGACATCGACGACATCCCGATCACCGGCCAGTGTACGCGAGCCGCCGTCGTTGAGCGCCGCTTCGAGCGTCTTTGGCCCGACGAACCGCCCGGTCCCCATGACCAATTCGACGCCGCTCGCCTCGTAGTTGCGCAGATGCAGTGCGACAAGATCGTCCACCATCGCCCGCTTGCGCTTGCGAACGATACCCATGTCGATGGTGGCCGCACCCGTTATCGTGCCATATTCTGCGGCGTTGCGCACCAGATGCACGACCTCTGCGCTGCGGACCTCGTTCTTGCTGGGCAGGCAGGCGATGTTGGGCCAGCAGCCGCCGATCCGGCGCTGCTCCACCACCGCGGTTCGCGGCCCGGACTGTCAGAAATGCCATGCCAGGAGCTTGCCACCTGCACCGCTGCCAAGAATGAGGACGTCGTAGTTCTCCATCGATGACCTCCTATGCCAATTCCGTACCCATGATGCGGAATCCTCATCGGATGTCTTCGTCTATGCCGCCGCAATCTGCACGTTGTTGCGCCCAGTCCCGCTCAGTGCAGGCCTTCGCAGAATGTTGCGATCCGTCGGCAGCCTTCTGCCAGCGAAGCGTCATCTGTTGCGGTGCTGACACGTAGATACGGGCTCATGCCATACGCCGCACCATGCACGGTCGCGACATGCGCCTCCTCGAGCAGTGCCATGCACACGTCTTGATCGGACCCCAGCATGCGGCCACTGGCAGTGGTCTTGCCAAGGCAGCCAGCGACATTAGGGAACACATAGAACGCGCCTTCCGGCTTATGGCAGTTGATGCCCTTGCAGGCATTCAGCATTTTCACTGCCATATCGCGTCGATTGCGATATGCGACGATCTGCTCGGCCACGCCATCCTGCGGCCCGTTCAACGCGGCAGCGGCGGCCGCCTGGCCGATGGTGGAAACACCGGCAGTCGCCTGACCCTGCATATTCACCATCGCCTTGATCAGGTTCTTCGGGCCGCCGGCGAAGCCGATGCGCCAGCCGGTCATCGCATAGGCCTTCGACGCGCCGCTGATCGTCACCGTGCGATCGCGCAACTCGGGCGCCACTGCGGCGATCGTGGCGTGCTTGAAGCCGTCGAACACCAGGTGCTCGTACATGTCATCTGACATGACCCAGACGTGCGGGTGCTTCACCATTACGTCGGCGATGGCACGTAGGTCATCGGCCGAGCAGCAGGCGCCAGACGGATTGTTCGGGTTGTTCAGGATCAGCCACTTGGTCTTCGGCGTTATTGCCGCATCGATGTCGTCGGCGCGGGGCTTGAAGCCGTTGTTCTGCGGGCAGGTGACGTACACCGGCTCGCCGTCGAACAGCTTGGTCATCAGTGCATAGGCGCTCCACGACGGCACAGGGATCACCGATTCGTCGCCCGGGTTCAGTGTCGCTCCAAGCGCGTTGAAGATTGCCTGCTTGCCGCCGTTGCTGACGCAGATCTCGTCGAGCGCAAAGTCCAGCCCACTGTCGCGTCTGAACTTGCGCTGAATCGCCTGCTTCAGCGCCGCCGTGCCATCCTGTGGAGGGTACTTGGTATCACCGCGCAGTGCCGCCTGATGCGCCGCCTCGATCGCGTGCGGGGGGGAGGCAAAATTCGGCTCACCCAAGGTCAGCGAGATGATGTCCACGCCCTGCGCCCGCAATTCGCGCGCGCGGATCGACATCTGCACGCTGGCAGCGACCTGGACGCGGCCGAGCCGGTTGGAGAAGCCGGGCATCAGTGAAGGCCTTCGCAGAACTGCTGGATCCGCGCGCAGGCGTCACGCAGTTCCTCGGTGGCATTGGCATACGCGATGCGAAAATGTCCCGGATAGCAGAACGCCGCTCCGTGCACGGCCGCGACGCCGGTCTCTTCCAGCAGCGCCAGCACGAAATTCTCGTCGTCGCTGATCTTCTTGCCGCCGCGCGAGGTTTTGCCGATGCAGCCATGGATCGAGGGATACACGTAGAATGCTCCCTCGGGCTTATGGCAGTGGATGCCGGGTGCTTTGTTCAGCATGTCCACCACGAGGTTGCGCCGCTCCTCGAACACCTTGCGCATCGCCTCAATAGATTCCTGCGGTCCGGTCAGCGCCTCCACCGCTGCCGCCTGCGCAATCGAATTCGTGTTCGACGTCGACTGGCTCTGCAGCTTATCCATTGCCTTGATCAGCGCCGCGGGCGCACCGGCGAAGCCGATGCGCCATCCGGTCATTGCATACGCCTTCGAGCAACCGTTCATTGTCAGTGTGCGCTCGCGCAGCTTCGGTTCGACCTGCACGATGGTTGCCGGCTTGAAGCCGTCGTACGCCAGCTTTTCGTAGATGTCGTCGGTAAAAATCCACACATTGGGGTGGCGCAGCAGCACGTCGCAGATCGGTCGCAGCTCTTCAGCCGAATAAGCTGCGCCGGTGGGATTGCATGGATTGTTCAGCATGAACCACTTGGTGCGCGGCGTGATCGCCTGCTCCAGCGCCTCGGCGCGGAGCTTGAAGCCATGGTTCTGCTCGCACGGCACCAGCACCGGCTTGCCGTCCGCCAGGGAGACGATATCCGGATAGCTCACCCAGCACGGGCTGGGGATGACCACCTCGTCGTCCTTGTCCAGCGTCGCCAGCATGGCGTTGAAGATCACCTGCTTGCCACCGGTCGAGATGATGATCTCCTCCGGCTTGTAGTCGATCCCGGAATCCCGCTTGAACTTTTGCGCAGCCGCCTTGCGCAGTTCCGGTGTGCCCGCCACGTCGGTGTACTTGGTCTGCCCTTCCTCAATCGCACGGATCGCGGCGTCCTTGATGTTGCGCGGCGTCTCGAAATCCGGCTCGCCCTGCGACAGCGAAATGACGTTCTTGCCCTCGGCGATCATGTGCCGCGCCTTGGTGGCGATCGCGATCGTCAGGCTCGGTTGGATCCGGTCGAGGCGTTCGGCGGTCAGATGCATGGCAGATTCCTAGGGTCGGGCAGGGCGCGGACCCTATCGGAGCGGCCCGCGCCCGGCAATCGTTCCCGCCGCAGAGCCCCTTTGCGTGCGCCACACGCCCACCAGGATGGCGGCGACGGTCACAACGATGACGGTTGCCAGCGCATACAGCTCCGGCGTCGGGCCGAGTTTGATCGAGGAGAACACCACCATCGGCAGCGTCGAGGCGCCGGGACCTGACGTGAAACTCGCGACCACCACGTCGTCCAGTGAAAGCGTGAACGACAACAGCCAGCCAGAGACCAGCGCCGGCGCCATCAGCGGCAGCGTGACCAGTGCGAAGGCCTTCCACGGCGGTGCGTACAGGTCCATCGCCGCCTCTTCCAGATCGATCGATGTGCTGGCCAGGCGGGCCCGTACGATGACGGCGACATAGGCGACCGAGACCGAGGCGTGCGCCAGCGTCACCGTGCCGGCGCCGCGGCCCGCCGGCCAGCCGATGTTCTGTTGCAGCGCGACGAATAGCAGCAGCAGCGCCAGGCCGGTGATCACCTCCGGTATGACCAGTGGTGCCGCCAAGGTTGCGGTCAATGCCGCGCGGCTGCGGAAGCGGCCGAGCCGCGCCAGTGCATAACCGGCCAGGGTGCCGATGATCAGCGCCAGCGTTGCCGAAGCCGCGGCGATGCGCAGCGAGAGCAGGGCGGCAGAGATCAGCGCATCATCATGCCAGAGAGTGGCGTACCAGCGCAGCGAGAACCCATCCCAGGCGGTGACCAGCCGCGAGGCGTTGAAGCTGAGCGCGAACAGGAAGCCGATCGGCGCGTAAAGAAACGCATAGCAGATGATCAGCCAAACGATCAGCGTGGGAGAAATGCGTCTCAAACCACGCGGTGCAGCAGTGGCTGGCCGGCGACGAGGCGGCGGCAGTTCTCGGCCGCGAGCGCGAAGCTGCGATCAAACGTGCCGGTGGTGAGCCAGGCGATGTGCGGGGTCAGCACGACGTTGGGCAGTTGAAACAGCGGTTCGGAAGCGTCATGCGGCTCGTGCACGAACACGTCCAGTCCGGCACCGGCCAGACGGCCGCTCGCCAACGCTTCGGTCAGGGCCAACTGATCGACCAGCCCGCCGCGCGCCGTATTCACCAGCACCGCGCCAGGCTTCATTCGCGCCAGTGCCCCTGCGTCGATCAGGTGCTCCGTCTCGGGAACCAGAGGTAGGTGCAGGCTGATCACGTCCGCCTGGGCAAGCAATGCGTCGAGCGACCGATAATCGCCGATAGCATCGGACCGCGGCGTGCGGGACGAGTAGATCACCCGACATCCGAGGGCGACCAATACTGGCGCGAGCAGGCGCGGGATGGCGCCGTAGCCGACCAGACCTATCGTGCGACCGCCGAGTTCGCCGATGCCATCCTGCAGATCTGGATCGGACCATTCGCCATATCGCATCGCCGCGTCGAAGCGTGGTAGCCGCCGCAGTACCGCGAGCATCAGCGCCAACGTCAGCTCGGCCACTGCGCGGGCGTTTGTGCCAGGCAGATTGCACACCGCGATGTCCCGCGCCTTCGCCGCATCCAGGTCGATCGTATTGACCCCGACGCCGATCTTCTGAATCAGCCGTAGCTTCGTCGCGGCTGCGATCATCTCCGACGTGCACCGCTTCAGCACATGCCAGAGCACGTCAGCCTCGGGCAGCAGTCGTGCGAGCAGGGCGTCGTTCGGTTCTGGGCAGACGGTGATCTGCAGGTCAGGGATGGCGGCGAGGCGAGCTGCGAGATCGGGACCGGCGGCGTAGTGGAACAGGACGTTCAAGGCGCCTCCCCTGCCCCACTCCCGCGAGGGGAGGAGGAGTTTGGTGCGGACCCCATCTACCTCGAGCGTCCCAGCACGCCACCTCCGGCGAACCGCGCGCGTGAGCCGAGTGCCTCCTCGATGCGCAGCGCCTCGTTCCACTTCGCCATGCGCTCGCTGCGCGCGAAGCTGCCCACCTTGAGCTGACCGACACCCCAGCCTACTGCGAGGTGGACGATCGTCACGTCCTCGGTCTCACCGGACCGGGCAGACATGATGCCGGCAAAGCCTGTCTCCTTCGCGGCCTGCCACGCCTCCAGTGTCTCGGTGAGCGTGCCGCGCTGATTCGGCTTCAACAACACCGTGTTCGCAGCACCGCGCAATGCAGCCTCCCGCACGCGCGATGCCTTGCTGACAAGGAAGTCGTCACCGACCACCTGCGCGCGTTTGCCGACCTCATGCGTAAACGCCGCGAAGCCGACGTCGTCGTCTTCGGCCAAAGGGTCCTCGATCGACACGATCGGATAGCGGCGGATCCAACCGGACAGCAGCTTGACCATGCCATCGCTGTCCAGTTCTTTGTCCTCCAGCGCCAGCTTGTACTTGCCGCCGCGGCCGAATTCGGAGGCCGCAACATCGAGTGCGATGGCGACCTGGCCGCTGGGGTTAAAGCCGGCGCGTTCGATCGCGCGGACCAGCGTTTCCAATGCTTCTTCATTTGTGGAGAACGCGGGCCACCAGCCGCCTTCATCGGCGACGCCCTGCAGCGTTCCGGCTTCCTTCATCAACTCGCCCGCGGCGCGATACACCTCGGCGGTCCAGTCGAGCGCCTGGGCGAAGCTGGTCGCAGCCGGACAAACAATAAGGAAATCCTGAATGTCGACACGCCGTCCAGCGTGCGCACCACCGCCAAAAATCTGGATCTGCGGCAGCGGCAGCATCTGTGCGTCAGGGCCACCCAGATAGCGATACAACGGCTGGCCGGCAGATGCTGCAGCGGCGTGCGCCGTTGCCATGGACACGGCCACCACGGCATTGCCGCCGAGACGCGACTTGCTGGGAGTGCCGTCCAGATCGATCAGCCGACGATCGACCGCTGCCTGATCCGCTGCATCCAGCCCGGTGACGGCGCGGAAGATCTCGCCGTTCACATGCGCAACCGCGCGGGTCACGTCGTAACCCCCAAACCGATCGCCGCCATCGCGCAGATCCAGCGCCTCGCCGGCGCCTGTCGATGCGCCTGCGGGTGCGATGGCCCGACCAACACCGCCGCCTTCGAGCAACACTTCGGCTTCGACGGTCGGTCGGCCGCGGCTGTCCCACACGCGTCGGCCATGCACAAACGCGATCGTCGTATCGGTCATCCGACAAGCTCCTTCGCCCAGGCCTGGCTGACGTCGCCAAGAGCCTCCACCGGATGGGTGAGCAGCGCCCGTGCGACGCGCCTGACCCGGTTCTTGTCCTGCTCGGTGGTGATGTATTCGACCGGCGACTTGCCATCCACCCTGGCGAGAAACAGGCCTGGGAGCAGTTGCGCGGCACGCGCTTCAAGTGCCGCCGGACCTTCCCAGGTGACGCGCGCGACATAGGCGTTGGCCATCGCGTCGAAGCAGGTCAGGAATCCAGGTGTGGCGGAAGGCGCCCACAGGCACTTCAGCAGCAGGTGATTGAGGCAAAATGCCAGGTCGAAGGCAGGATCGCCCCACCACGCGCATTCCGCGTCCAGGAACAGCGGACCATTAGGTCCGCGCAGTATGTTCTTCGGACTGACGTCCCCATGCACCAGTGCGTGCTTGTTGGCCTGCGTCGCAGCGACAAGGCTATGGAGCCGCTGCGCCAGGTCGGGATGGGCGTGTGCGGTGGCAACCAGATAAGGCTCAAGTCGAATATCATAGAAGATGGCGTCGGTGGGGAACGCCGACGCGACGGTCGGGTCGGCCGCCGTCGCCGCATGGATGCCGACGAGAGCATGTGCGACCTGTGCGGCAAATGCCGAATCGGCGTCGCCATCGCGCAGCTGCGTTTTCCAAAGCGTGTAGCGATCCGCAGGCAGGAATTGCATGGCGAGCGTCCCGCTGGTTTCGTCGACTCCCAGCAGCCGGGGAGCCGCACCGGGGACGGCGGCCGCCGCACGGCGCATCCAGCGCGCCTCATACCGGTTGCGCTCGACCGGCGCCTGCCAGTCCGCCGCTACGCGCAGCTTCGCCAGGGCGCGCTTGACGCAGACGGGACCGGACGGGAGGTCGATGCGCCAGATGTCGGATGACACGCCACCCGTCAGCCGCTCGCCGCCAACGCTGGTTTCAGCCCCCAGCAACCCCATGCGGCGGAGGGCGGAGAAAAGTTCCGCTGGTGGGACTTCGTCCATGAGCGTCGTATCGCACGCATGGGGACGCGATTGAACGGTTCAGCTCTCCAGTTCGCTATCCCAGTAGAGAAAATCGCGCCAGCTCTCGTGCAGGTAGTTGGGCGGGAATGCGCGGCCGTTGTCCTGCAATTCCCAGGTGGTCGGCTGGCGCGGGCTGGAGCGCGGGAACATGGCGCACTCGCGGGGCAGACGGGAGCCCTTGCGCAGATTGCATTCGCCGCACGCAGTGACGACGTTTTCCCATGTGGTGCGTCCGCCACGGCTGCGTGGCACCACGTGATCGAATGTCAGGTCGTGCGCTGGAGTACGAGTACCGCAATACTGGCAGACAAAGGCGTCGCGCAGGAACACATTGAACCGGGTGAAGGCGGGACGCCGGGCCGACGGGATGTAATCCTTCAGCGCAATGACACTCGGCAGCCTCATGGTGAGGGAAGGGGAGCGCACCTCGGTCTCATATTCCGACAGCACGGAGACCCGATCGAGAAACACTGCCTTCACCGCGTCCTGCCAGGACCAGAGCGACAGCGGGAAATACGACAATGGGCGGAAGTCCGCGTTCAGTACCAGCGCAGGATAGAATTGGCCACCGTCGGGCAAACGCCGCTCCTCTGCGTACGGAGCGCAAGTCCTGGGGGAGAAGCGGTGAGCGACCCGCCAGATATTGTGCGCCGCCGAGAACCGTCTCGTTTATCGCAGAGCGCGTCGTGCGCCGCAAGCCAAGCCGGGGGCAGAATCATCCAGTCGTCATGGACTTAGCCGAACTCTCATTGTGGAATCGGAATATACTCCGCATCGTCGCCGGTCACCTTGCCGAAGCGTCCGGCTGCCCAGTCGGCCTTGGCCTGCTCGATCCGCTCGCGGTCGGAGGAGACGAAATTCCAGAACAGATGCCGCGGCCCGTCCATCGCTGCACCGCCAAGCAATAGCACCCGAGCGCCTTGCGGTCCTGCGCGGAGGGCCAACTGATCGCCTGCACGGAACACCAGCATGCGACCAGGCTCGAATCGATCGCCGACCACGTCGATGTCGCCCTGCACGACGTAGACCGCACGCTCCTCGTGCTCGCCCGGCAGCGGTATCGAGGCATCGGGCGCCAGGATGGCATCCGCATAGAACAGCGGCGAGGAGACTGCGACGGGTGAGGCGATGCCCCAGCCCTCGCCGGCGATCAGCCGAAGCCGCAGGCCATGGTCCTCGACTTGCGGCAGGCTCGACGCGGGATGGTGGACGAACGCCGGAGCCGTCTCTTCGGCCGTCTTCGGCAGGGCGACCCAGGACTGAATGCCGTACAGGCGGTTGGCGTGGCTGCGGAGTTCCGGGTCGGTACGCTCAGAGTGTGCGATGCCGCGGCCGGCAGTCATCCAGTTCACGTCGCCTGGGACGATCGGCTGGCGCGAACCGAGGCTGTCGCGATGCAGGATCTCGCCCTCGAATAGGTAGGTCACGGTGGCGAGGCCGATATGCGGGTGTGGCCGCACATCCAGGCCTCGCCCAGCCAGAAACTCGCCTGGCCCCATCTGGTCGAAGAAGATGAACGGGCCGACCATTTGCTGCTCGCGGGCCGGAAGGGCGCGGCGTACCTCGAAGCCGCCGACGTCGTGGGCACGCGGCAGCAGCACCATCTTGATGCTGTTCGGCGGCGAGGGGTGCGTTGGGTCCTTCATCATGTTCACTTCCTGGAATCGTCAGGCCGTATCTACCAGGACGATCTCGGCATCTTCGATCGCTCGGATCCGCAGGAGGCTCTCATCCTGAACGGCGGCGCCGTCACGGGCCGCAACGTGTTTGCCGTTCACCTCTACGGCGCCCGTGGCTGGAACCAGGTAGGCCTTCCGGCCGGCGCCTAGCTGATACTCCGCCGTCTCGCCGGCGGCCAGTGTCACACCGGACACCCGAGCGTCCGCGCGAATCCGCAGCGCGTCATCGTCAGATGCATCACCGCTGGCCAGGGTGACGAAGCGCCCGGTCCGGTCCGACTTTGGGAATGGCTTGGCGCCCCATGACGGCTCGCCGCCGTTCTCGCGCGGCATGATCCAGATTTGGAATATCTTGGCGGTCTCGGGCTCCAGGTTGTACTCGGCGTGCCGGATGCCGCTGCCGGCACTCATCACCTGCACGTCGCCGGCTTCGGTCCTTCCCCGGTTACCAAGGCTGTCCTGGTGGGTGATCGCACCCTGCCTGACATAGGTGATGATCTCCATGTTGGCATGCGGGTGCGGCGGGAAGCCGCTCTGCGGCGCGATCTCGTCATCATTCCAAACGCGCAGGTCGCCCCAGTGCATCCGACGAGCGTCATGATAATCGGCGAACGAGAAATGGTGACGGGTGTCGAGCCAGCCGTGCTGGCCGCCTCCTAGACTGTCATAGGGTCTCACGTCGATCATGGCGGATCTCCTCATATCCCATCTCCGGCAACGTGCTTGCCTGGCTCGGGTAGAGCTAAAATCGGGGTGGCGGCACGGTCGAAAAAGAGAAACAATTGAAATTCATCGTTTCCGGATTTGCCATGCCTCGTCTGCCCGATCTGGAGGCCTGGGCGGTCTTCGCGAAGGTGGCGGAGACCGCATCCTTTGCGCGTGCTGCCGCCGATCTTGGCCTATCGAAGGCGACCGCTTCGAAGGCTGTGGCGCGACTGGAGGCGCGCATCGGCGCATCCCTGCTGAACCGCACCTCACGACGCCTGGCGCTAACGGAAGCCGGACGCCATGCGGCCGCCAGTGCTGCCCGCATCCTGGCCGAAGGTGAGGCGCTGGAGAAAGAGGCCATGTCCCGGGCCGATGTGCCTCATGGCCTGGTGCGAATGACCGCGCCGATGTCGTTCGGGATGGCGCACGTTGCTCCGATCCTGCCGGATCTATTCGCTGCGTATCCACTGTTATCGATCGACCTGCACCTGACGGACGAACAGGTCGATCTGATCGGCGGCGGGTTCGACCTTGCTCTGAGGATTGCGGCGCTTGCTGACTCCAGTCTGAGAACCCGGCGCATTTGTCAGGTTCGTCGGCTGCTGATTGGCGCGCCGGCCTATTTCGACCGCCACGGGCGTCCCGAGCACCCCAGGGATCTTATCGGCCACGCCTGCTTTGGATATGCGTACCTGCCGACACCGGACCGCTGGCGCTTCACACATTACTCGGGCGAGGAGGTGGTTGTGTCGCCGCATGGTCCACTTCGGGCCAACAATGGCGATGTGTTGAGGCCGATGCTGCTCGCGGGGCTGGGCCTCGCGGTGCAGCCAGAGTTCCTGGTCTGGGAGGATATCGCAGCCGGAAGACTGCAGTCGGTGATGACCGACTGGACCATGCCCTCGGTCGCGCTGAACATTGTCACGCCTCCCAGCACTCATCGCCCGGTGCGAGTCGATGCGGTGATCGAGTTGCTGGCGCGACGCCTGGCTGGCACGGCGTGGGCGCACCCTGCCTCAGGCGGCGAAGGCGCGTTGCAGCGTGAGAGCGCCCATCGATAACCCAGTGTCGTCGATGCCATGACCGAGACGCGGCACGTAAACGGCCTCAACCGGCAAACTTGCTGCGCGGAGGGCTGTTTCGGCGTCGCGCGAGCGCTGCACAGGGACCACATCGTCTGCCTCGCCGTGGACCAGCAGTACCGGTGCGTGGTTGGCCAATTCGGCCCGCAGCTTTTCCGGCGCGACCAGCGCGCCAGAGAACGCCAGAATGGCGCGCGGCGCGCTGGTGCGGCGCAGGCCGGTGAACAGTATTGTCATGGCACCCTGGCTGAAGCCCATCAGCGCGTAGTTCGGGGCCGGCAGGCCCAGCCGCGCCAGTTCCGCGTCGATGAACGCATTCAGGAACTCGGCGGCAGTACGCACACCGGCTTCCACCACCGGGGGCGAGCGATCCTCTACGCTCCACCACTGCCGGCCGAACCCGGAAGGGTGGGGAAATGGCGCGTCCACCGAAACGAAAAGCGCATCCGGCAGCGCTCGCGACCAGGTGGGTGCGAGATCGATGAGGTCATGGCCATCGGCGCCCAACCCGTGGCACAGCACGACAAGTTGCTTCGGCGCCGCTTTCGATGCGGGCCCCCATCGCGGGCCATCCAGTTCTGCCATCCCACTCTCCCTCCGCCGGTGAAGCGAGTAATTTCTGCGCGTGCCAATGTCGGTCATCACCCGCTTCGCGCCCAGCCCTACTGGCTATCTGCATCTCGGCAGCGCCTTCAGCGCACTGACCGCGTGGCGCCGTGCGCGCGAGGCCGGGGGAAAGTTCCTGCTGCGTCTGGAGGACATCGATACAGCGCGCTGCCGTCCCGAATTCGCCGCAGCGATCCTCGAGGACCTGGCGTGGCTTGGCATCGACTGGGATGGCGAGGTGCGCGTGCAGTCACAGCATCTGACCGAGTATCGCGCGGCGCTGGATGCTCTCACGGTCCGCGGTCTGCTGTATCCATGCTTTTGCACGCGCGCCGACATCGTTCAGTCGGCCAGCGCCCCACACACGCCGGACGGCGCCCCGCTATATCCGGGTACCTGTCGAAACCTTTCAGTCGATGAGCGGGAAGCACGTATCGCTGCCGGAGAGCGATATGCGCTGAGACTCGACATGGCGCGCGCCATCGCGGCGCCCTTGGCATTCGAGGAAGAGGGCGAGGGCACCATTCTTTGTCGCCCCGAACTGTTTGGCGATGTCGTGCTCGCGCGTAAGGATGCTCCGGGCAGCTACCATCTGTGCGTTACCCATGACGACGCGCTGCAAGGCGTCACGCTGGTGACGCGCGGCGAGGATCTTAAGTCGGCCACTAATCTCCACCGCCTGCTTCAGGCCCTGATGGGTTGGCCGTGCCCGACCTACGCGCACCATGAACTGCTGGTGAACGCGGTCGGGCGGAGGCTTGCCAAGCGCGACAGGGCGGAAACGCTGCGCGAATTGCGCGCCCAGGGATACTCCGCAGCGGATGTGCGGGCGATGATCGCGACGTTCAGAAGATCCGGCTGAACCAGCCGCCTTTGCTGCCCTGTGTGATGGTGGGCGTATGGCCAGGTGGCGGCGTCCAGCTCATCAGGCGATCGACGAACTCAGGGCTTGGATAGACCATCCCGGATTTCTCGTTGATCTCTCTGCGCACCTGGGGGTCCGGCGCCGGACCGGCCGCTTCCACCAGGGCTGCCTCGCCGGCGCTGGCCGGCGCCTGATCGGCGGTTGGCTGTGCGTTGGAACTGCTGCCGCCTATCGAAACCGGACGGGTGGGCCGCGTCGCCAGCTCCGGCGGCGTCGCTAGCGGCACGCGCGTTGCTGCCATGGTCTCGGGTGCGGCGTCCCGGGAAAGACTGAAGTTGCGGGTCATGCCGCTGTTGCCACAGGCGGCCAACACAAACACCAGCAGCACCGGCCACGCTCGCATCTCGTTCTCCACTCTCTTTCACGCCGCACGCAGCTGGGGCAGGATGCGCAGAGCGTTGTCGCGGTCAATCGCCTTCAGATCACCGGCGCCAAACCGCTGGGCGAGCGCCTGTGCCTGCTCCGCTCCGGTTCGATACGGGTAGTCGGTGCCGAACACGATCTGCGACGTCGGCACGAGTTTCGCCAATGCGTCGATCGTCACCGCGTTCGCGACCTGAGCGGTGTCGTAATAGAAGCGCCGCAGCTGGCTGTCCACGATGTCGCGGGTAAATCTGCCCTTGTATGGCGGCGTGGTGACCATTTGGATTTGCAGGCGCTCGGCCACTGCTGTCAGGACGCCGCCGCCATGGGAAAAGATGAAGTTGATTTCCCCGTAGCGTTGGGCTGCGCCACTGAAGATCAGGTTGGCAATCGTCCGGGTGGTGTCGGCGCCGTATTCGACCGTGGCGTCGCCGATGCCCTGCACGAGATTGATGCAGCAATTGGCGGTGGTCGGATGCGTATAGACAGTCGCCTTGCGCCGGTTGAGTTCATCGAACACCGGGGCGAACTGCGGATCGCCGAGCCACTTGTCGCCATAGCTGGTCATCATGCCGATGCCGTCGACGCGGAGCGTATCGAAAGCGTATTCGATCTCCCTCAGGCTCTCATCGATATGAGACATGGGCAACATGGCAAATACGCCAAACCTCCCGGGAAAGTCGGTCATCAGCCTCTTTGCGTACTCATTCGACTCGCGTGCGATGCGGGCAGCATCCGGGGCGGATAGAAAGCCAATCTGCGGCGTGGTCGGCGAGGTGATGGCGGTGGCCGTGCCGGCCTTGTCCATGTCCTCGATCGAGCGCTGCGGCGTCCAGTTCGACATCGGCGGATTGTCGAGCCTCGCCTTCTTCACGGCGTCGAGCCAAGTCGGAGCGGTGATGTGATGGTGGACATCGACGCGACGCGGCGCCGTCTGCGCCCGTGCAGCCGTTGCGGCTAGGGCCGTGGCTCCAGTGAGAAAACCGCGGCGGCTCAGGAATGAGTGGCACGAGCAGTACATTGATTCCGCTGCTCCTGATTGTGTGCGCAGGGGCCAGCGTGCATCCATAGCTATCCTGTATGCCTCAGGACAAGAGTGTGGTTTCTCCGGCTCAGCGAGAAGCGGGCCATGACGGGACCGGCGAAATTGGGTTTACATCCGAGACAATGGTTCAGACTGAAAAGCTGCTTGACGTAACAGGCCTGAGCGTCGCCTTTGCCACTGATCGTGGCGCGGCCACGGTGGTGCGCGAACTCGATCTGCATGTGGCCGAGGGCGAGACGCTGGCCATCGTCGGGGAATCAGGGTCGGGCAAGTCGGTCACCGCCCTCAGCGTCACGCGACTGATCGATCACACCGGTGGCCACATCAGCGGCGGCCGTATCCTGTTCACCGATCGCAGCGGACGGCAGCGCGATCTGGTAGCCGAGTCGCAGGAAGCGATGCGGCAGTTGCGCGGCCCGGAGATGGCCATGGTGTTCCAGGAGCCTATGAGCAGTCTCAATCCGGTGCTGCGGGTCGGTGACCAGATCGCTGAGGCGATCATGTTGCATCAGGGTCTCGGGCAGGCGGCCGCATTGGCCGAGGCGCAGCGATTGCTGGAGCACGTGCGCATTCCGGAGGCGCGTCAGCAATTGCAACGCTATCCGTTCCAGCTGTCCGGCGGCATGCGCCAGCGCGTGATGATCGCGATGGCGTTGTCGTGTCGCCCACGCCTGCTGATTGCCGACGAGCCGACGACCGCACTGGATGTGACCGTGCAGGCGCAAGTGCTGCGGCTGCTGCGGAGCCTGCAGCGCGAATACGGTATGGGGCTGATCTTCATCACGCACGACATGGGCGTGGTGGCGGAGATGGCGGATCGCGTGCTGGTGATGCGCGACGGGGTGAAGGTGGAGGAGGGCGATGCGGTGCGCGTGTTCGACGCGCCACAGCATCCCTATACGCGGACGTTGCTGAATGCCGTGCCGGTGCTTGGCAGCCTTGGCGACGCGACGTTGCCGCTGCCGTTTCCGGAAGCGGGACGGGCGGCGGAGCCGCAGGCGACGGTGCGCACGGACATACCGCCGGTGCTGGAGGTGGCGAAGCTGACGACGCGGTTCGAAGTTCGGCGGCGCTTTCGTGCTGCGCACCGTATCCACGCCGTGGAGCAGGTGAGCCTGAGGGTGCGGCATGGCGAGACGCTGGCGCTGGTTGGTGAGTCGGGCTGCGGCAAGTCCACCACTGGGCGAAGCATCATCCGGCTTGAGCGACCGGAGGCCGGCGAGATCAGGTTGAATGCGGTCGATGTTACCCGGCTTGATCGGGAGCGGGAGGAGCAATTGCGTCGCCGTGTGCAGTACGTGTTCCAGGATCCGCTTGCGTCGCTCGATCCGCGACTGACGATCGGCTTCTCGATCGCCGAGCCGATCCGTACGCACAGGCTGTTGCGCGGGGAGGCAGTGGAGCGACGCGTGCACGAGTTGCTGCGTCTGGTCGGCCTGCTACCGGAACATGCACGGCGCTATCCGCATGAACTCTCCGGCGGGCAGCGTCAGCGTTGCTGCATTGCGCGGGCACTTGCGTCGGAACCGAGCCTGATCATTGCCGACGAGGCAGTGGCGGCATTGGATGTGTCGATCCGGGCGCAGGTGGTGAACCTGCTGATGGCGCTGCAGGCACGGCTTGGTGTCGCTTACCTGTTCATCTCGCACGACATGGCCGTGGTGGAGCGGGTCAGTCACCGCGTGGCGGTGATGTATCTGGGGCAGATCGTCGAGATCGGGCCGCGCCAGGCGGTTTTTCGCGACCCGCAGCACCCGTATACGCGGCGCCTGCTTGCGGCGGTGCCGATCCCCGACCCGCGGCGGCGCGATCACTCCATCGAGCTTGATGACAGCGAGGTGCCGAGCCCGTTGCGTCGGCTCGACGATCCGCCCATCGTGGCGCCGCTGGTGCAGGTGGGCGAGGACCATTTCGTCGCGCGTCACCGGGTTGGCGGCCTGTACTGAAGGGGGAGGATCTGGCTGTGTTGCATTCCGTGCGGATGTTGCTCGTTGCGCTGCTGTTGGCGGCACCTGGCGCGGCGTATGGCGCCAAGGACCTCGTTGTGGGCGTGCCGGCGACGTTGACCGGCCTCGATCCGGCGGATCTGAACGACAATCTCTCGCAGTCGGCAGCGCGGCTGATGTTCGAAGGACTCTATAACCTCGACGAGCATATGAAGCTGCAGCCACAGCTGGCCGAGAGCTACGAGGCGACCGAGGACGCCAAGGAGTTCACCTTCCATCTGCGTAAAGGCATCACGTTCCATGATGGCACGCCGTTCAATGCGCAGGCGGTGAAGTTCAGTTTCGACCGCGCCGGCAATCCCGACAACCACCTGAAGCGGCAGAGCCTGTACGTGATGATCGACCACACCGATGTGGTCGATGATTACACGGTGCGCATGGTGCTGAAGTATCCGTTCGGCGCATTCGTCAATGACGTTGCGCATCCTGGCGCGCTGATCATGTCGCCGAAGTCGATACAGGAGTACGGCAAGGAGGTGACGCGGCATCCATCCGGCACCGGACCATACACGTTCGTCAGCTGGAGTGCCGATACCTTGAAAATGAAGAAGAACGAGCACTACTGGAAGCAGGGTCAGCCCAAGATCGACACGATCACGTACCGCACGGTGCCGGAGAACGGCGCGCGCATCGCTATGCTGCAGGCCGGCGAGGCGCAGTTCATTTACCCGGTGCCGCCGGAGCTGATCGCATCGCTACAGAACAGCCCGACGGTCACCGTGTTCAACGAACCGTCGATCCTGGGCCGCTATGTGTATCTGAACAACATGCGCAAGCCGTTCAATGATCCGCGCGTGCGTCTGGCGCTGAACTATGCGATCGACAAGCAGGCGTTCATCAAGGTGGTGTTCAACGGCCACGCCGATCCAATCGACTCGCCGGCTCCGCAACTGCTGCCATTCTATGAGAAGCAGGGCTTCTACGCGTACGACCCGGCAAAGGCGAAGGCGTTACTGGCGGAGGCGGGCTATCCCAATGGGTTCGAATCAACGCTGACTGGCGGCGCAGATACGCTGGTGCAGCGTGGCATGCAGTTCATCCAGCAGCAACTTGCTGCGGTGGGCATAAAGATCAATGTCGAGCCGCTGGAAGCCGGCGTACTCACCGCGAAGATGTTCAACGTGAAGGGGCCGGAGGACGCGACAATCGTCATGCTGTACGGCGGCTGGTCGTCGTCCACCGGTGATGCCGACTGGGGCCTACGGCCGATCCTGTACACCAAGTCGTTCCCCCCGGTGCTGTCGAACCTGGCCTGGTACAGCAATCCTGTGACTGATGCGGCAATCGAGGCCGGATTGGCCACTGTCGATCTAACCAAGCGCGCGGCGGCCTACGCCAAAGTGCAGGAGCAGGCGTGGAAGGACGCGCCGTGGATCTTCCTGAGTGTGGACCACAGCCTGGCTGCTTACTCCAAGAAGCTGCACGGCGCGTTCATGCGGCCGGATCAGCAGTTCTATCTGAGGACGGATGCGTCGCTGGATTGACGCGAGTTCGTCGGTCACGGCGGCTGAGCGGGCGTGATAGATTACTTAATCCGCCGGCTGGTCGGCACCATTCCGGTGCTGCTGGCCGTCAGCCTTTTCGTGTTTCTGTTCGTGCATCTGCTGCCTGGCGATCCGGCGCGGCTCGTAGCAGGGCCGGATGCCACGCCACAGGACATCGCCGCGGTGCGCGCCGATATGGGGCTCGATCGGCCGCTGGTGGTGCAATACCTCCGTTATCTCGGACAGACTGTGCAGTTCCAGCTCGGAAGGTCGATCAAGACGCATCAGACCGTGGCTGAGCTGATCGGTGAGCGCTTCATGCCAACGCTGCTGCTGACCGTGTTCGCGATGGTGTGGTCGGTCATCGGCGGCGTCGCCGTCGGCGTGCTGTCCGGTGTGAAGCGAGGGCGCTGGCAGGATCAGTTGGCGATGGTTCTGGCGATCTCCGGCATTTCGTTTCCCGGCTTTTGGCTGGGCCTGCTGCTGATCGACCTGTTCTCGGTCCGCCTGGGTTGGCTGCCGACCGGTGGCTATGAAAGCTGGCAGAGTTTTGTGCTGCCGGCATTCACCTTGGGCACCGGTGTCGCCGCGGTGATGGCGCGCTTCACACGCTCGGCATTCGTCGAGATCACTGCCGAGGACTATGTACGCACGGCGCGCGCCAAGGGCGTGCCGGAACGGCTCGTGGTGTGGAAGCACACACTGCGCAATGCGCTGATCCCAGTGATCACATTGACCGGCCTGCAGTTTGGCTTCCTGCTCGGCGGCGCGATCGTGGTGGAAACAGTGTTCGCGTGGCCGGGATTGGGCCGACTGCTTGTCGACAGCGTGTCCTATCGCGACTATCCGGTGATCCAGGCGGAAATCCTTCTGTTCTCCTTCGAATTCGTGCTGATCAACCTGATCGTCGATCTGCTGTACGCTGTGGTGAATCCGGAGATCCGGCTTAGATGATGCGCGGAACGAGTCGGCAATGACCACCGGGTCAAGCCCGGTGGCAGGCTTAGAGGGTTGGGCGTTCGCCCGAGCTGTTGCATGAGCGATGTCGCACTTGCCACGCCGACGATACGTTCGCCTTCGGCTGAATTCTGGCGACGCTTCCGCCGTAAGCATGTGGCGCTGCTTTCAGGTGGCGTGCTGTTGCTGTTGATCGTGGCGGCCGCCGCGGCACCATGGATCGCGCCATACGGTCCGACAACCCCGGACTATGACAGCGTACTCGCTGGACCATCGTGGCAGCATCTCTGCGGCACGGACACGTTCGGGCGCGACATCTTCAGCCGCATCCTTTGGGGTGGACGCATCTCGCTGACGGTCGGGTTTGTATCGGTAGCGCTGGGCGGGCTGGCCGGCGTTGTGCTGGGTCTGGTCAGCGGGTTCTTCGGCGGGCTGGTCGATGGATTCATAATGCGGCTGATGGACGTTCTGCTGGCATTCCCCGGCATCCTGTTGGCGATCGGCGTGGTGGCGTTGCTTGGGCCTGGGATCGACAACGTCATCTATGCCATTGCGGTGTTCAGCGTGCCGGTGTTCGCCCGGCTGGTGCGCGGCAGTACGCTGGCGTTGAAGCAGACCTTGTATGTGCAGGCGGCGCGCAGCATCGGGGTCCGGGCGCCGATGCTGATGCTGCGCCACATTCTGCCGGGGACGCTGCCGAGTGTGATCGTCTACTGCTCGCTGCGGGTGGGAACCTCGATCCTGACAGCCGCGGCGCTGAGCTTCATCGGGCTGGGCGCACCGCCACCGAGCCCGGAGTGGGGAACGATGCTGGCCGAAGGCCGGTCGTATCTCGGTGTCGCCGATCAGATCACGCTGTTCCCGGGCATCGCCATATTCGTCACCGTGCTGGCGTTCAACCTGCTGGGCGATGGGCTGCGTGACGCACTGGATCAGAAGCTGCGGTAGGCACCGGTCGAATCAAATCCGTGCATATGGCAGGACCGCACGGTGTCTGTCTCGTTTCGGCTGCTGTCGGTTCCGGGACAGGACGTGCGTCAGATGAGTAACTTGGACAGTATTTTCGGCACGATGCAGCATGTGACCTGGTGGCAGGAGTGTCTCCGGGCCGTCGCGGTCTTCGGCTATGGACTGCTGCTGGTACGCATCACGGGGCGGCGCACATTCGGCCGCTGGTCGGCGCCGGACATCGTGATATCCATCATCCTGGGTTCGAGCCTCAGCCGGGCCGTGACTGGCAGTGCTCCTTTCGGGGGCACACTGGTTGCCATGGCAATCCTCATGGGGCTGCACTGGGTGCTTGGCCGCGCGGCGGCCGCCTCGCCGAAATGGTCAGCAGTGCTTGAAGGCATACCGATCGTGCTCGCCCGCGGAGGAGCACGCGACGACAAGGCGATGTTGACGTTTTCCGTCAGTCGCGCCGATTTCGAGGAGGCGTTGCGCGATTCTGGGTTCCAGAATCCGGCAGACGCAGCTGTTGTGACATTGGAGCCGAGTGGCAAGATCACCGTGGTGAAACGTTGAACCCGCGGTCCAACGGTCAACCTACGCACAGCGGATAGCGAGCGCGTAACAATTACGGAGCGGTGAGCCTGTTTGAATAAAGTTGCTGTCGGATGGGTGACGAGTTCATGATGCCGTCCATCAGGTTTCTGCAACGCAAGGAAGCGCCAACGATACCAGGACAGGAGGCTTGCCATGGCGGTCACCCGGGCTCCGTTCTTGAAGACGCGTTACAGCGCTTATCATCACCGGCAGGTTCCTCACGAAGACTCTGAGCTGACGCATATCGGCCCGGATACGCCTTGCGGTGAGTATATGCGGCGCTTCTGGCAGCCGATCTGCTATTCGGATGAGCTCAAGGACCTGCCGCTAGCGGTGAAGATCCTCGGCGAAGAGCTGGTCGTGTTCCGCGACGGCGCCGGCGAGGTTGGCTTACTGGAACGCCATTGTTGTCACCGGGGCACCTCGCTGGAGTTCGGCCTCGTTGGCGCGAAGGGCATACGCTGCTGCTATCATGGCTGGCTGTTCGACGTTGATGGCGCAATCCTGGAGACGCCGGGCGAGCCGGCCGACAGCACGCTAAAGGACCGCCTCTGCCACGGGGCTTATCCGGTGCATGAGGCACATGGGCTGGTCTTTGGCTACATGGGCCCACCAGACCAGATGCCGGCGTTTCCGACCTATGACAGCTTCCCGCGGATGGGCTACCGGTTCATGCCTGGCCAGAAATACATCTATCCGTGCAACTGGTTGCAGATCCTGGAAAATGCCATGGACCCGGTGCACACCGCGTTTCTGCACACGATCGTCAGTGGCGCAGTGTTCACCGACGAATTCGGAGTATTGCCGGAACTGGAGTTTGCCGAAACGCCGGTCGGTATCATCTATGTCGCGACCAGGCGGGTCGGCGACAACATCTGGGCACGCATGGTCGAGAACGTGCTGCCGAATTTGCAGCAGGTTGCGCCGATCTGGGAGACTGGCCAGCGGCCACATCCGTTCAGCGGCCCGATGATGAGTCGCTGGATCGTGCCGCTCGACGATACCAACACTATGCTGATCGAATTGCGCCATATCAGCGAAACGCATGGCGTGGTGACGCCCGACTGGTGGGCTGATCGTAGCGTGATGCTGCCGGGACAACTCGCCGCCGGCACCTACGAGGATAGCCAACGCCATCCGCAGGATTTCGAGGCGCAGGTGTCGCAGCGGTCGATCGCCGTGCACGGCCTGGAGCATCTCGGCACCTCCGACCGTGGCATCACGATCTTTCGAAACCAGATCAGACGCGGGATCCGCGCGGTGAAGGCTGGCAATGACCCCATGGGGCTGTTCCGCGACGGCGGCATAATTCCGACGTACTGCAACGACACGGTCCTGAATGTGCCTCCGGCAGACACGCCGGAATTGGACAGGCAGTTGCTGCGCGAAACCGGAAGGCGTTTGGCGCAGGGGTACATCGCGGCACCGCCGCTCATGGCGGCGGCGGAGTAACGCTATCGTTCAGATCGCGGCGGAAAGACGCAGTCGGATATGTCAGACACCGGGCGTCGCCATGTTCATACACAATAGAGGGATGTGACTGGCGACGGCGAGCGCCTTCAAGGTTGGCAAGCGTCTCGCAGGCTGACTTGACCTGACCTGCCGACCATCGCTCTATCCGTGCATGACTTGGTCCATCGTCACCCAAGACCCGACAACGGGCGCCTTTGCGGTCGCGGTAGCCACCAAGGCGTTTGCCGTCGGCGCCTCGTGTCCGTTCGTTCGGTCGGGGGTGGGCGCGGTCTCCACGCAGTCGTTCACCAATCGCTATCTTGGTCCGGCGATCCTGGACGCGCTGGCACGTGGACTGCCGCCCGATGCGGCAATTGAGAGTGCGCTGGCGGGCGATGCCGGCCGCGGCATTCGTCAGGTACACGTGGTCGATCGCCATGGGCGCACCGCGGCCTGGACCGGGCAGAACTGCGTCGAGTGGTGCGGCAGTGTGGCCGCACCTGGGGTAAGCGTCGCGGGGAATATGTTGTCCGGTGAGCCGACGATTGCCGAGACGCTGGCCACGTTCCGAGCGCAGTCGGAACTCGATTTGCCGGAACGGCTGATGGTGGCGATGGAGGCCGGCGAGGCGGCGGGCGGCGACCGGCGCGGCCGCCAGTCCGCGGCTATGGTGATGATCACGACCGAGGATTTTCCGGACCTCAACCTGCGGGTGGATGACCATGCAGCGCCGCTTGCGGAACTGCGCAGGCTGCTTGGAATCTGGGACCGCGAGCGTGCGCCGGGCCTGGCCAGCCAGCCGTCACGCGCCAATCCGTCCGGGTTCATCGATATTGATGCCATAGAAGCCGGGTGGATCGCCGCCGGTCTCGATCTTCGGTTTCGGCGCTAGCCGGCCACGAACCCCTCTGGCAGATTGCGCGCGTGACCGAGCAGTACGCCAGCTGCGCGACAGGTGACACGGCGGACCAGTCCGATTACACCGGGCGTCGCACCGCAGTCGTAACCAACAGGGAGACCTCCGACATGCTGACCCGACGTCAAACTTTCTTCGCCACGACCGCCCTCGCGGCATTCGGTGCGGCAGGTACTGCCTATGCCGCCGACAAGGTGATCAAGATCGGTGTTGATCTGTCGCTGACTGGGGCCGATTCACAAGGTGCCAATCGGGTAAAGAATGCCATCGTCATGGCGTTCAATGAGGCGAATGAGGCGCACGCAGTGCCTGGCCATCGCTTCGAGCTGCTGGTGACCGATGATGGGACAGCAACTGCCGGCCAATACGATCCCGCGCAGGCTGCAACCAACGCGCGTAAAATGGTCGCAGATAGAGAGGTTGTGGCTGCTATCGGCCCACAGATGAGCGGTGCCGGCAAGGCGATGACGCCGATCCTGAGCCAGGGAGGGCTGGCCACCATCACGCCGTCGTCCACCAATCCGGATATCAGCGATCCGAAATTCGCCGAACAGTACCGCCCGGCGGGCAAGCCGATCTACTTCCGCACCGTCACCACAGATGCGTATCAGGGCCCTAACATGGCGAACTTCCTGGCCGAGAAGCTGAAGGTGAAGACGGTGTACGTGCTGGATGACAGCGGCGCGTTCGGCGTCGGCGTAGCGGACTCGTTTCAGAAGCAGGCAGAGGCCAAGGGCATGAAGGTCCTGGGCCGCGACCGGCTGGATCCCAAGGCCGCCGACTACACGGCGATCCTGACCAAGATCAAGTCGCTGAACGCCGATGCGCTGTATTACGGCGGCGTTACTCTGGCCGGTGTGAAGCTCGCCAAGCAGGCCTATGACATAATTCCGAACGTCATCAAGTCAGGGCCGGACGGCATGCGTAGCTCCGACCTGCTGAGCGGCGCCGGCTTCCCGGCCGTCGAAGGCTGGTACACTTCGATCGCCGCACCGCACCTGACCGAGGACACCAAGGCCGCCAAGTTCATCGAGGCGTTCAAGCAGCGTTTCAACGACTCGCCGGACGATTACACTATCACCGCCTATGATGCCGCTCTGGTGATCATCGACGCGGTCAAGCGGGTGGCCGCCGCCGGTAAGCCGGTGACGCGCGCCGATATTCGCGACGCGATCCAGACCGCCAAGGTTTCCACTATCCAGGGCACGGTGTCGTTCGACGCCAATGGCGACCTCGCGGACCGGACGGTCAGCGTGTTCCAGATCAAGAAGGACACCAGCAAGCCGCTTACCGACATCGACGCCCAATACAAGTACCTCGAAGTGGCGCCGCAGTCCTGAGCACGGCCCGGGGGCCGGGACTACTGTCCTGGCCCCTAATCCGTGCTAAAGGCACGGCATTTGCTAGCCAGCAGGCTGGCCAAGCGACAGGGAGACTTTGCATGAAGCTGCGCCGCCAAGCCGCGAGCATGGCGCAATGACGACGTTTGATCTGCTGCTGCAACAGACGATCAACGGACTTAGTCTGGGAGCGATGTACGCGCTGCTGGCGCTGGGGTTCACCCTGGTCTACGGCATTCTGGAGCTGATCAATTTCTCGCATTTCAACGTGTTCATGGTCGGGTCTTTTGTGGCCCTGTTCGTGCTGCAGGCTTTCGGCCTATCCGGCCAGGAGGTGATCCTGACCGGCCTGCCGCTGTTTGGCGTGCTGCTGGTGGCGTTCATTGGCACCATGCTGTTTTCGGGTGCCCTCGGTTTGGCGATCGAGCGGCTGTGCCTGCGTCCCCTGCGCAACGTGAAGGGGCCAGCAGCCATGATCACCACAATCGGTGTGTCCTACATCCTGTTCAACGTGATCCTGCTGACAATCGGTGCAGATTCGAAGAATTTCCCCAATCCGCTGCCCGTGATCCGCTGGAAACTTGCCGGTGCCACGCTGGACTTCCGCGTTGTGCTGATCTGGGCAATCGCGCTGCTGTTGATGGCGGCACTGTACATCTTCGTGCAGCGGTCGCGGATCGGCAAGGCCATGCGTGCCACGGCGCAGGATGCCGAGGCCGCGCGGATGATGGGAGTCGAGGTGGACAAGGTCATCGTCATGGCGTTCTTCCTCGGCTCGGCGCTGGCGGGCGCCGGCGGTCTGATCTTCGGCCTCTACTACAATTTCACCAGTTTTATCATCGGCTTTACTGCCGGGCTGCGTGCCTTCACCGCCGCCGTGCTGGGCGGAATCGGCAACGTGCCGGGCGCCATGGTGGGCGGTGTGCTTATCGGGTTGATCGAGGCAATGGGCGGGCAGTTCATCGCTACCGCCTGGACCGATGTCATCATCTTCTCGATCCTGGTGCTGGTGCTGGTGTTCAAGCCGGCCGGCCTGTTCGGGCGCATCGCGCCGAGCAAGTCCTGAGAGGGCGGGGCATATGAACGCCACCGCATCCGCTGCCGTATCGGTCCTCACCCGGCCATTCACGCGCATCCCAGAGGTTCAGCGACGGCGCATCTGGATGATGTTGCTGACGGCGGCCGCGGTTGCATTCCCGTTGGTCCATAATAACGACGCCGATATCGACAGCATGGCCAACGCCGCGGCCTATGCCACCCTGGCCCTGGGACTGAACATTGTTGTTGGCTTCGCCGGACTGCTCGATCTCGGCTATGCCGCGTTCTTCGCCATTGGTGCGTACACTTACGGCATTCTCACGGCGTTTCAGTTGCAGCCGGAATGGAGTGCTTTCTGGGAACCGTTCCAGTTCCTTGGCCTGGTCGGGAAGATGCCAGCCGAGACTGGCGACGGCAGCGTGGTGCACTTCACGCTGTCGTTCTGGCTTGCACTGCCGTTCGCGGCATGCCTCGCGGCGTTCTTCGGCGTGCTGTTCGGGGCTCCGACGCTCCGACTGAAGGGCGACTACCTCGCCATCGTCACCCTGGGCTTCGGCGAGATCGTACCGATCGTGGTGCGCAACTGGTCGGATCTGACCAATGGGGCCGCCGGCCTGAACGGAGTTGCCGCGCCACGGCTGTTCGGCTGGAGCTTCGGTGTAGACGCGACACCGTACTATTACGTGGCGATTGCGCTGGTGGCGCTGCTGATCTTTGTCAGCGTGCGATTGCGCGATTCGCGAATCGGCCGGGCGTGGATGGCGATTCGCGAGGACGAGATCGCCGCGGGTGCGATGGGCATCAACCGCACGAAGTACAAGCTGCTGGCTTTCGCCATTGGCGCCGCGTTCGGCGGCATGACCGGGGTGTTCTATGTCGCCAAACTCCAGACGGCGACGCCGGAGATGTTTGGCTTCCCAGTTTCGGTGATGATCCTGGTGATGATCGTGTTCGGCGGCATCGGCAGCGTCTGGGGCGTCGTGCTGGGCGCGTTCATCCTGCAATTGCTGCAGTCGTGGTGGCTGCAGGACCTGACCGAATGGCTGCACGCGATTGGCCGGGCGGTGGACAATATCTGGCTGCAGCACGTCGACCTTGTGCCATCCATAGAGCTGATCTTTGGCCTCATCCTGGTCGGTATGATGCTGTTCCGCCGACAGGGTCTGATTCCGGCGACGCGGCAACAGGCGGCTCTGACGCTCGACCAGCAGCACGCCGAGGTTCGGCGCGGCGGGTTCAGCGATCTCAAACTGCATGGGCTTGGTGGCGAGATGCGGTCGCCGGAGGCGGCGCTGGATATCCAGGACGTGACCGTGCGCTTTGGTGGCTTGACGGCGCTTAATAAAGTCGAGCTGAAGGTGCCGAGAGGCGGCGTGGTTGCGGTGATCGGCCCGAATGGTTCCGGCAAGTCCACGCTGTTCAACGTGATCACAGGGCTGGTCGAGGCGGAGGAGGGCTCTATTCGCTTCTACGGCGACGAGATCATGGGGCTGGCGGATTACCAGATCCTGGAGAAGGGCATCGCCCGGACTTTCCAGAACCTGCGGCTGTTTCCCAACCTGACGGTGATGGAGAACGCGCTGATCGGCCAGCATGCGAGGCTGAAGACGGGCGTTCTGGCAGCGATCCTGCATCCACCGGGCACCATGGCAGAAGAGAAGCAGGCGCGCGAATGGGCGATGGAAATCTTCTCCATCTTTGGCAATCGCCTGGCACCGCGCGTCACGCAGGTGGTGGCGGGGTTGTCCTACGCCAATCGCCGCCGCATCGAAATTGCGCGCGCACTGGCGTCGCGACCGCGCATCCTGCTGCTCGATGAGCCGACCGCCGGCATGAATCCGGCGGAGACGCTGGAGCTGGCGGAGCAGATCAAGAGCCTGAACGCTCTGGGCCTCACCGTGCTGCTGATCGAGCACAAGCTGGACGTTGTCACTACACTTGCCGATACCGTTTACGTGCTCGACCACGGCGAGGTGATCGCGCATGGCAAGCCAGACGAGGTGCGGCGCGATGAGGAGGTGCTGCGGGCGTATCTGGGTCGGAATGCGCAGGCGTCACTGGCGGGGGCGTCGGTGAATGTTGCCTGATGGCTGGGTCCCGGCTCCCGCCATGACTGACTGAGGACGACGATGATTCTCGAATTCAAGAACATCGATACCCACTACGGTGACCTGCATGTGCTGAAACAGGTCAACTACACGATCGGTGATGGCGAGATCGTGTCCCTGCTCGGCGGCAATGCATCGGGCAAGTCAACCACGATGAAGACCATTATGGGAGTGGTGCGACCGACGCGCGGCAGCGTGGTCTATCAGGGACAGGCGATCGAACGGATGCCAACGGCGGAGCGTGTACGACGCGGCATCGCGCCCGTCCTGGAGGCACGGCGGCTGTTCCCGCGTATGACGGTGTTCGAGAACCTGGAAATGGGTGCCTATCTGCGCAAGCGCGGGCCGGAATTCGACCAGGACCTCGAGCGGGTCTATGCCCTGTTCCCGCGCGTCAAGGAACGGCGCAATCAGATCGCGGGCACGTTGTCGGGTGGCGAACAGCAGATGGTGGCGATGGGCCGCGCGCTGATGGCACGGCCGAAGCTGCTGTGCATGGACGAACCCTCGATGGGCCTGTCGCCGATCTATGTCGAACAGGTGTTCGACATCATCCAGGAGATCAACAAACAAGGCACCACGATCTTCATGGTGGAGCAGAACGCCAACATGGCGCTGTCGATCGCCCACCGTGCCTATGTGCTGCAGACTGGGCAGGTGGTGTTGTCAGGCACTGCGACAGAGCTGCGACAGAACCCGCTGATCCGCGAGGCGTATCTGGGCGAGATGCAGGTGGCTGTCTAGCGGGCGCCGGTCGGGATTGCCGCGCGCAGGTTGCGCTCAAAACGTGGTAATGGCCGACATGGTCGATGCCGAGCGGTTCGCTCGATGGCAGTTATATGCAAGCGGCGTCATGGCAGCAAAAGGAATGAGGTGAGTTAGCATGCAACGGATCGATCTGCGCTCGGATACCGTGACGCTGCCATCGGAGGCGATGCGTGCGGCAATGGCGAGCGCGCCAGTAGGCGACGATCAGTATGGCGAAGACCCGACGGTGCGCGCACTGCAGGAACGAATTGCGGGCCTGCTCGGCAAGGAGGCAGCGACCTTCGTGCCGAGCGGCACCATGGCCAACCAGATCGGTCTGAAATTGCTGACGCGCCCAGGCGATGATGTCGTGGTGGGCGATGAGGCGCATGTCGTGTGGCACGAATCAGGTGCGGCGGCGGCAAATTCCGGCGTTCAGTTCACGGTAGTAGGAAGCGGCGGCTTGTTCACCGCGGCAGACTTGCGTGCCGCCTACAAGCCGCCGGGCCACATCATCTTTCCACCCACCACGCTGGTTGCTGTGGAGAACACGCACAATCGTGGCGGCGGTGTCGTGTTCCCACAGGAGGACGTCGGAGCGATCTGTGCCGCGGCGCGCGAGTTGGGGATCGCGAGCTATCTGGACGGGGCGCGGTTGTTCAACACCGCGGTGACGACCGGACGATCGCTGGCTGAGCTTGCGGCGCCGTTCGATGTCGTGTCGGTCGCGCTGTCAAAGGGGCTTGGCTGCCCGGTGGGCAGCCTGATCGCTGGCCGGGCCGACGATATGGTCCGTGCTGTCAGGGCGCGCCGCATGTTCGGCGGCGCGATGCGGCAGTCCGGCATTCTGGCAGCAGCCGGGTTGTATGCGCTGGAGCACAATATTGCTCGGTTGGCGGAGGATCATGCGAATGCGCGGCTGCTGGCGGAACGCCTCGCCGACACACGCGTGCAGATCGATCTCGCGACGGTTCAGAGCAACATCGTGATCTTTCGGGTGCCGGAGCCATTGCCGGATGCGGCGACCGTTGTGCGACGCGCGCAGGAAAAGGGCGTGATGGTGTCGGCGTTCGCGGCACGGACCGTGCGCGCGGTAACGCATCTGAACGTCGATGCGACCCAGTGCCGGCATGCGGCGGAGGTACTGGCGAGGGCTGTCAGCAGCGACTGACAATGACGTTTGTGCCGCGTTTTCCGTCGGTTAATATCATTCTGACATTGTATCGGAGTGCTGCCGGAACGGTGCCATGCGTCTGCTCGACATGGAGTTCGCCGATCTCGAAACTGCGGACGCGGCCACACTGATCGCACGGTCTGCCGAAGCTGAATCGTTCCGCTATGTTACCACGCCGAACGCAGACCACATCGTGCGACTGCACCGTCACCCAGAATTCCTGCCTCTCTATCAGGGGGCGATGCTCCGACTGCTCGACTCGCGCGTGGTTGCAGCGGCGGCCTGGTTGATGGGATTGTCGGTGCCTCAAGTCGCGACCGGGAGCGACCTGACGTCGCTGCTGCTCACTCGACACCTGCTGCCATCCGAGCGGATCACAATCATTGGCCTGTCGCCACGTTGGCTGCCAGCACTCGTCGCTCGTTGCAGCCTCGCGCCACCGGCACACTATGATCCACCGCGCGGGTTCGAGCGCGATCCAGCGGCATTGCGTGCAACAGTCGAGTTCGTGCTGGCGCATCCGGCGCGCTTCGTGTTCCTTGCGGTGGGCTCACCGCGGCAAGAGATGCTGGCGGCCGCGATTCAGGCGACCGGGCGCGCCCGCGGCGTCGGATTGTGCATCGGCGCGAGCCTTGAGTTTCTTGCCGGTGCACAAAGGCGTGCGCCAGAGTGGATGCAGCATGCCGATCTTGAGTGGTTGTACCGCCTCATACGCGACCCGCGCCGCCTGGCTCGGCGCTATTTGGTTGACAGCCCGGCAATCCTACCGCTGCTGCTGCACGAACGCTTTGCCTCGGTGACGTCCAGGTGATCGTGGCACACATGCCATAGGGTCACCATCCAGTTGGAGCGATGCGCGGAGTCGTTTGCACGGCAATAGCACCGCGCCGCCGGCGAGAACCGCCGAGGTGTCACGCGCGATCCCAACCCTGCTACAATGGCCCGCACTGTCTGCACCGGCAAACCATTTCGAGCGCCCCTGATCAGATAGAAGCCCACCCGGGACAACAACGCTGGCCACGGCGTGCTCCACTTGCGCGCGATGTAGAGCCTGTTGCGTACGAAGTGGAACCAGCGGATGTCCGACCAGATCACACGCTGCTCTCGGCTGACTCTGTGGCGTACTACGATGTCACCGCGATAGCGGACGCGCCACCCACGCTCGATAGCCCGCAGGCAGAAGTCGAGTTCCTCCCAGCAGAAGAACAACGTCTCGTCGTAGCCGTCCCAGGCCGCACGGCGAATTGCATGGCCGGCACCGACAAAGGTCACCGTCTCGAACGACTCGCCTGCGCGGGCCAGGAGCTTGGCCGGATAGCCCCATGATGAAAGATCGTCGGCGTCCCTCGCATAGTGCTTAATGCGGCAGCCGATTGCCGCCAGGCTACCGTCCTGATCCAGCGCGGCGACCGCATGCGCGAGCGTTGTTGCGTCGGCGAATTCCGCGTCGTTATCAAGGCCGAAGATGATGCGGCCGTGTCCCAGTGCGGTGCCGCGATTGCGTCCGCCTGCAACCCCGTGGTTCCGGTCGAGTGCGACAAGTGTCGCATCGGCCCGGTCACGCACCACGCTTGCAAAGCGCGACAGGTTCTCGGGCCGCGAACCCTGGTCGACGATGAAGACGTGACGAGAGACACCGATCTGCGCCAGAGCAGAGCAGATCGCCGCCGCGGTCTCCTCGGCGCGGTCGAGCGCCAGAATCACCACGTCCGCATCATACGCACCATCCGGAGGCCCAGCGGCACCGGCAATGTGACGCGCAGTCATCTGCCGTTGCCGGTTGCCGGGATGGCGAGATAGGCAAGGCGCTTCAGCTCCTTACGGCCGCGCGCCACCTGCTCCAGGACAAGGCCGCAGACGAATGACAACGACGAAGCCAGTCCCAAAGCGGTTGCCAGCAGAGCCGTCGGCAGGCGCGGCACCAAGCCGGTTCGATGGAATTCGAGCACGACCGGCAGGCCGAGAATGAGACATGTGCTGAGCAGTACGATGCCGGAGATGCCGAATGATTGCAGCGGGTGCTCCTGCTTCACCAGCATCATGATCGTGCGCAAGATGCGCAGCCCGTCAGAAATCGTGTTCAGCTTGGAGCGAGATCCTGCGATCCGGCCGCAGTACGCGGTTGGCACTTCGCCGACCGGCATGTTCAGCTCAAGCGCGTGGATGGTGAATTCGGTTTCTGTCTCGAACCCACAAGCAAGCGCTGGAAACGATTTCACAAAGCGCCGGCTGAATACTCGGTAGCCCGATAATACGTCCCCAACACGATTGCCGAAAGCGCCGCAGACCAAAGAAGTCAGCAGTCGATTACCGAGTCTATGGCCAAGCCGGTATGCCTGCTGCTGGGTGGGCTCACGCACGGCGGTGACCATGTCGAGGCGATTTTCGATCAGCTGCCGCACCATGAGCGGTGCGACGGCCGCGTCATAGGTGTCGTCGCCATCCACCAGCACGTAGATGTCTGCCTCTACGTCGGCGAACATCCGCCGGATGACATGGCCTTTGCCCTGCAGCCTTTCGCTGCGGACCTGTGCACCGGCGGCGCTGGCGACCTGGCGGGTGCGATCTGTCGAGTTGTTGTCGTAGACCAGTATGGCGGCATCAGGAAGTCGGGTTCGGAAGTCTTCAACAACCTTCCGAATGGCAGCCTCCTCATTATAGCACGGGATCAGTACGGCGACGGCGAAGCCGGTGGAGGAGCTCAGTTGCGCTGCATTGCGAACCGATAGTGTTGTCAGCATCATCGCGCTTCAGCGTCAGTATGCGTTCTGTGCACCGAAGAGTGTGGCGACTGTACGCAGCAGGATCTTTAGGTCCAGCCACAGCGACCAGTGCTCGATGTATTCCAGATCTGCTGCAATGCGCTGCAGCAGCTTCTGCTCGGTTTCGGTTTCGCCCCTGAAACCGCGAACTTGCGCCAGACCGGTCATCCCGGGGCGCACGCGGTGGCGTGCAAAATAGTGTGGCGTGACCATTTCGAACGGCTTGTCGCCGACGCACGTTCCCGGTGCATGTGGGCGCGGGCCGACGAGTGACATGTCGCCGCGCAGCACATTGATCAGCTGAGGGAGCTCGTCCAACGATGTGCGTCGCAACCATCGGCCCAACGGCGTGACGCGCGGGTCGTCTCGGGTCGCTTGCACCAGTCTGCTTTGCTCCGGCGCGTGATCGTACATAGTCCGGAGCTTCCACATGTCGAACCCGACATTGGCGAAGCCGACCCGCCGCTGGCAAAACAGTGCTCGTCCGGGTGTTTCCAGGCGAATCCGGAGCATGATTGCCGGCAAAAGCACGGACAATACGACCAACAAGATCAGTGCTATGGATATATCCATCGTCCGCTTGACGGCTGCACGCCAGCCGTGGATCGGCCAGTGGGCTGGCTGGCGGTACGAGAGCGGGACGAGACCGATGTCTCGCGAGGGCAGGAATGCGGTGTCGACTAAACTCCCAACAGGCTGATACATCGCCGTCCCCACGTATCGTGGTGCAGGCCATCGCACTCGGTTTTGGTTGTGTAATGGCTAGATGCGCTACTTCCGGTGGCAATTAAACGCGCAATTGCCTGATCGACGATTAACGACCGTAAAGCAGGTGATTCCCGTGACGTGAACGGCTCAGCGAAATACAATCGCACGAGAGAGATTAAAGTTCAGGAACATTCCGGCAATCGCGCCGGCGCCGACGGCGTAGACCGGTTGCGCGGCACATAATGCAACAAAGGTTACGAGCAGCGCATAGGTTCCGCGGTTGAGCACGAAGCCGAGCAGGTTGACTGCGAGAAAGCGCGCCCATTGCTGGTGAGCCGGACCAGTGCTGCCGCCGCGGAAGGTCCATAGGCGGTTGAGCAGCCAGGTAACCGTTGCCGCTACGATGTAGGCGACCACGCCGGCGCCGTATAGCCCGAGAGAGCGACGAAGCGAATAAACGGTGGCGGTGTCGAACAGGAACCCGACCGCCCCGACGGAGCCGAACATCAAAAATTGGGTCAGCGTCGTGATGCGTGCCGGTGTGACATGCTGACGGGCAGACGGCGGAAGCCGGGCGGCCAGCCGAAGTAAGAAGGCACGCATCAACGGCTGCCTAGCGGAACTGCCTGTACCGACCAAATAGCGTTTTCGCGGGGTTGATCGCCCGTGCCAAGTATCCGTTATCTCTCAATCCCTCAATACCGGCACTGGGGCCAGGCAGCCGCTGGTGTTTCCGGCACGGCTGAGGCAGGCTAGCTGATGCCGGGACTGGGACCCGGCGTCAGCGAGAAAAACGGGACAGGAGGCCGAGACGAGCGATGGGTTGGCGTGGACGATCCGGCTGGGACACCAGCCCGACCTGGCGCTGAGCGGGGAGGGGCCGCATGCTTGCTTACGCGGTGCGCAGAATCCTTGCCACGATCCCGGTGATGCTGTTCGTCGCGCTGTTCGTGTTCAGCCTATTGTATCTTGCGCCCGGCGATCCCGCCGCGATCATCGCGGGCGACCAAGCCACCCCCGCCGACGTGGAGCGAATTCGAGCATCGCTTGGGCTCGATCGGCCGTTTCTGGTCCGCTTCGGCGAGTGGTTGTGGCAGATCGTTCATGGCAATCTCGGTACCTCGATCTTCACCAACCTGCCGGTCAGCCACATGATCGCGCAGCGCATCGAGCCGACGACGTCGTTGATGGTACTAACCATTCTCTTCTCAATCGTGGTCGCCATCCCACTTGGCGTGGTGGCGGCGTGGAAACACGGCACCTGGATCGACCGTTGCGTGATGGTGCTGGCGGTGTTCGGCTTCTCCACACCGGTGTTCGTGCTCGGTTATCTGCTTGCCTATCTGTTCGCGCTACGACTGGACTGGTTGCCAGTACAGGGCTTTACCTCGATCAGTCAGGGCTTCGTGCCGTTCCTGCGCAGCCTGGCGCTTCCAACCATAGCGCTGGGGCTGATCTACATCGCGCTGCTCGCGCGGATCACACGAGCAACCATGCTGGAGGTCCTGAGCCAGGACTACGTCCGCACCGCGAAGGCGAAAGGTGTCGGTCAACGCGCGGTGCTGTTCGTACACGCGTTGAAGAATGCTGCAGTGCCAATCGTCACCATCGTGGGCATTGGCGTTGCGCTGTTGATCGGCGGCGCGGTGATCACCGAAAGTGTGTTCGCCATTCCCGGCCTGGGCCGCCTGACGGTGGATGCGATCCTGCGGCGGGATTACCCGGTGATCCAGGGAGTCGTGCTGCTGTTCAGCTTCGTTTATGTCCTGGTGAACCTGGCGGTCGATCTGCTGTACACCGTGTTCGATCCGAGGATACGCTATTGATGGTCAGCATATCATGAGTTCGGCAACAACGCGATCAGGCTTCGCATCAGCGCCCGAGCTGGCGGACGTGCTGCCGCCTCCCAGGCAGCGCGGCAAGGTGATGACCTTCGTGCGCCGGAACCCGACCATCGTTGCCGGCGGCGCGCTGTTGCTGATCATGATCCTCATCGCAATCCTCGCGCCCTTCCTCGGCACTGTCGATCCGACAGCGTTAGCGCCAGCGAAGCGCACCCGCGAGCCGTCGGCACAGTTCTGGTTCGGCACCGACATGCTTGGCCGCGATGTCTATTCACGCGTGATCTACGGCTCGCGCATCTCGCTCATCGTCGGCTTCGCAGTGGCCGCGCTGGCCTCCGCCGTTGGCACGTTCATTGGTCTAATCTCGGGCTTCATTCGCGGGCTGGATACAGTCCTGATGCGCGTGATGGACGGGCTGATGTCGATTCCTTCCATTCTGTTGGCCATTGCGCTGATGGCACTGACCCGGGCATCGGTGCAGAACGTGATCATCGCCATCGCCGTAGCCGAGTTTCCCCGCGTGTCACGGCTGATCCGCGGTGTGGTGCTAAGCCTGCGGGAACAGCCCTTCGTCGAGGCGGCCGTGGCGTCCGGCACGCGGATGCCGATGATCATTCTGAAGCACATTCTGCCGAACACACTGGCGCCCTTGATGGTGAATGCCACTTTCATCTGCGCATCGGCGATGATCATCGAGGCGTCGCTGTCCTTCATTGGCGCCGGCACACCGCCGATCATTCCAAGCTGGGGCAACATCATGGCAGAGGGCCGCGCGCTCTGGCAGGTAAAGCCCTATATCGTGTTCTTCCCGGCGGTGTTCCTGAGCGTCACCGTACTGTCAGTGAACCTGCTGGGCGACGGACTGCGTGACGCGCTCGATCCGCGGCTGGCCAAGCGGCTCTGACGAATGGCGCTGCTCGAGGTCGACAATCTGCAGACGCATTTCGCTACGCCGGACGGTGTGGTGCGCGCCGTAGAGGGCGTTTCGTTCGACGTTGAGGCGGGAGAGACGCTGGGCGTCGTCGGCGAGTCCGGCTGTGGCAAGTCGGTGACCGCGATGTCGATCCTGCGCCTGATCCAGGAACCGCCCGGCAAGACCGCCGGGGCCATCCGGTTCCAGGGACGCAACCTGCTCGAGGTTCCCGAGCCCGAGATGCGCGATATCCGTGGCAACGCAATCTCGATGATCTTTCAGGAACCGATGACCAGCCTTAATCCAGTGCTGACGGTCGGACGGCAGATCGGCGAGACGTTGCAACTGCACCAAGGCTTATCGGCGCGCGACGCCGAGAGGCGGGCGGTCGAGATGCTGACGCTGGTTGGCATTCCCGCGCCGCAGCGGCGGGTACGCGAATATCCGCATCAGCTTTCCGGCGGCATGCGCCAGCGCGTGATGATCGCTATGGCACTGGCCTGCAATCCGAAGCTGCTGATTGCCGATGAACCGACGACGGCACTGGACGTAACAATCCAGGCGCAGATCCTCGACCTGATGCGCGACCTGAAGAAGCGCATGGGGTCAGCGATCATGCTGATCACACACGACCTCGGCGTGGTGGCCGAGATGTGCCAGCGCGTGGTGGTGATGTACGCAGGCCGCAAGGTAGAGGAAGGTCCGGTCGAGGAGATCTTCGCGCGTCCAATGCATCCGTATACACGTGGTTTGCTGGGCTCGGTACCGAAGCTGGGCTCGTCTTTGGTGGATGGCGGACGCGGCAAGCTGGCGGAGATTCCTGGCCTGGTCCCTAGCCTGAGGCAGAGGATCGAGGGTTGCGCATTTGCCGGCCGTTGTCCGATGGCGACCGAACTTTGCTCGCGTGTCGCACCGGCGATTGAGAGGAAGGCGCCAAGCCATCTGGCAGCATGCCACTATGCCGTGGAGCGGGTGCCGGCATGAGGGCTGAGGCGCCATTGCTCGAGGTGAATGGCCTGAAGAAGCACTTTCCGATCCACGGAGGTGTCTTGGGGTTGGAGACCGCGAAGGTCTATGCGGTGGATGGCGTGTCGTTCTCGATCAACCGCGGCGAGACGCTGTCGCTGGTGGGCGAGTCGGGCTGCGGCAAGTCGACGGTCGGGAAGGCGATCCTGCGGCTGTACCCGATCACAGGTGGCGAAGTGTATCTGGCCGGCGACCGTATCGACACTCTGTCGGCCGGGCAGCTCAGGCCGCTGCGACGGCGCGTCCAGGTGGTGTTCCAGGATCCATTCTCATCGCTGAACCCACGCATGAAGGTCCGCGACATTTTGGCGGAGCCGCTAGTCAACTTCGGCATCGTGCGCGGAGGTCGCGAACTGACCAAGCGTGTCGAAGAGCTGATGGCCAAGGTGCAGCTGCCGCGCGACGCGATCAACCGCTATCCGCACGAGTTCTCGGGCGGACAGCGGCAGCGCATCGGCATCGCCCGCGCGCTGGCGCCGGGCGCCGATCTGATCATCTGCGACGAGGCAGTCTCCGCGCTGGACGTGTCGGTGAAGGCGCAGATCATCAACCTGCTGGTGGATCTGCAGGACGAGTTCGGCATGGCGCTGCTGTTCATCAGCCACGACCTGGCCGTCGTTGAGCACCTGACCCATCGGGTCGCGGTGATGTACCTGGGCAAGATCGTCGAACTGGCAGATCGGCGCACGTTATTCGCGACGTCGCACCACCCCTATACGCGGGCGCTGCTGTCGGCGGTGCCAGTGCCCGACCCGACGGCGAAGCGGCAGCGGGTGATCCTGACCGGCGATGTGCCGAGCCCGATCAACCCACCGTCCGGTTGCCGGTTCCACACGCGTTGCCCGTTCGTATTCGATCGCTGCCGGGTGGAGGAACCGCTGCTGCGGCCGGTGGGTGAGGGCCACGTATCGGCATGCCATCTGGAACATGTGCCCGGCGGACAGGTCGTGCCGATTGCTGCTTGAAGCGGCGCAGTTGCATGATACGAACTGCATGCTCATCACGCCTGACCAGAATCCGTGCCGCTCGCGCCCTTCTTCGGATGGATCAGGAGGAGCTGGCGCGCCGCGCCAAGGTCTTGGTGGTGACCGTGCGGAGGTTGGAAGGGCCGGATGGGCTGAGCAGAGTAGCCCCAGCTACCCCCGATGGGGTGCGGCGCGTTCTCGAGAGCGCGGGGGCCGAGTTCATTGAGGAGGGCGTGAAGCGTCGCAAGCGGAGCCCAGAAGAAGTCGAGGCACGAGTTCAGGCGGGCGCTGAAAATCGCGGCAGAGTGCGCTGAACTGCTGAAGGGAACGCCGGAACTCACCGAGGATGATCTCTACGATGAGCACGGCCTCCCGGCGTGATTGCCGTCGACACATCGGCTGTTGTTGCCGTTGCGCAGCTCGCACCGGAGGCTGCTGAATTACGGCGCTGTATCGAGGAAGCGCCGTCCGTCTGTTTGTCCGCGCTCAGCCTGCAGGAGATACTGGCCGTCATGCTTGGCCGCCGAGGCGATGCGACCATTCTGGCGCCACTCGATCGATTGCTTCGCGATATGCGGCTTCAGGTTGTGAGCCACGACGAGGAGCTTGCCCGTCTTGCCGGCGAGGCTTTCTTCCGCTTTGGGAAGGGTCGTCACCCGGCAAGGCTGAACTTTGGTGATTGTGCCTCGTACGCGCTTGCCAAGAAGTACTCTATTCCCTTGTTGTTCAAGGGCACTGACTTCGCCAAAACGGACATTGTTCCGGCACTGCCCGCACCCGCTTGACCACCGCACTGTGCGGTGACCACACTCCGGCCCACGCGACGACCAGGGAGGGATTGCGCAATGCCTCAGGTGACCCTGACGGTGAACGGCAAGCGGCACACGGTCGAGGTCGAGGGCCGCACGCTCCTGGTGGAGCTGCTGCGCGAGAAGCTAGGGCTGACCGGTACTCATGTGGGTTGCGACACCAGCCAGTGCGGCGCCTGTGTCGTGCACGTGGACGGGGTATCCGCGAAGTCCTGTACTATGCTGGCGCTGCAGGCGGATGGCAGCAACGTGCTGACAATCGAGGGTCTGGCAGCGGCGGACGGCACGCTGCATCCTATGCAGGAGATGTTTCGCGAGCATCACGCTCTGCAGTGCGGCTTCTGCACCCCCGGCATGGTGATGAGCGCGGTTGACCTGGTGAACGCGCATCCCGAAGGCCTGAGCGAGAAGCAGATCCGCGAGGGCCTTGAGGGCAATCTCTGCCGCTGCACCGGCTACCATAACATCGTCAAGGCGATCGCAGCCGCGTGGCCGCTGATGCATCAGAAGGCGGCCGCGGCGGAATAACGACGAGCCACAGGGAGACGCCGATGCCTTTCGAGGGAATTGGAGCCGCTGTCCGCCGCAAGGAGGACGCGCGCTTCCTGAGTGGTCGCGGCAACTACACGGACGACATCAACCGCCCTGGCCAGCTTTACGCCTATGTGCGCCGGTCGGATCGGCCGCACGCCAGGATCAGCCGCATCGACACCACGCAGGCGTCGAAAGCGCCAGGGGTGATGGCCGTGTTCACCGGGGCCGACATGGCGGCCGACAATATCGGTGGCTTGCCGTGCGGCTGGCAGATCCACTGCAAGGACGGCTCGCCCATGAAGGAGCCACCGCATCCGGTACTTGCAGTCGACAAGGTGCGCCATGTCGGCGATCCGATCGCCGTCGTTGTGGCCGAGACCAAGCAGGCGGCGAAGGACGCAGCCGAGCTGATCGAGATCGACTATCAGGAATTGCCCGCGGTCGCGTCGGTGCGCGACGCTGTCGCGTCAGGTGCACCGCTGGTGCACGACGATGCGCCCGGTAACATCTGCTACGACTGGCACATCGGCGACAAGGCCGTGGTCGATGCGGCCTTCGCCAAGGCCGCCAAGGTGGTGAAGCTGGAGCTCACCAATAACCGGCTCATCCCGAACGCGATGGAGCCGCGCGCTGCGGTGGGCGATTTCGATCCAAACAGCGGCGACTTCACGCTCTACACCACAAGCCAAAACCCGCATGTGATCCGGCTGCTGATGGGCGCCTTCGTGCTGCATATTCCGGAGAATAAGCTGCGCGTGGTGGCGCCAGATGTCGGTGGCGGGTTCGGCTCGAAGATCTATCACTATGCCGAGGAAGCGACCGTCACGTGGGCTGCCGGCAAGGTGAGGCGTCCGGTGAAATGGACCGCGGAGCGCGCCGAGAGCTTCATGTCGGACGCGCACGGCCGCGATCACGATACGGTTGCCGAGATGGCGCTGGACGCGGATGGCACATTCCTCGGCCTGCGCGTCTCCACCCTGGCCAATATGGGCGGTTATCTGTCCACCTTCGCGCCGTGCATTCCGACCTATCTGTACGCGACGCTGCTGGCCGGTGTTTACAAGACGCCGGTCATCTACTGCGAGGTGAAGGCGGTGTTCACCAACACAGTGCCGGTGGACGCCTATCGCGGGGCTGGACGACCCGAAGCGACGTTCCTGCTCGAACGCCTGGTGGATGTCTGTGCGCGTGACACGGGCATGGACCGTGTTGCGATCCGTCGAAAGAACTTCATTCCCGCGGACGCTTTTCCCTATCAGACACCGGTCGCGCTGCAGTACGACAGTGGGGATTATCAGGCTACGCTGGATGCGTGCCTAAAGGCGGCGGACTACGCCGGTTTCGAGGCGCGCCGCGGCGCGGCGGCAGCGAAGGGCAAGCTGCGCGGTATCGGCATCTCAACCTACCTGGAAGCTTGCGGTATCGCGCCATCCGCCGTGGTGGGATCCCTTGGTGCTCGTGCCGGTCTCTATGAGGTGGCCAACATCAAAGTGCATCCGACCGGCAGCGTCACCGTGTACACCGGCACGCACAGCCACGGGCAGGGGCATGAAACGACGCTGGCGCAGCTCGTGTGCGATCAGCTGGGCGTTCCGCTCGACCAGGTGGAGGTGGTGCATGGGGACACGGGCAAGATCCCATTTGGCATGGGCACATACGGCAGCCGCAGCCTCGCCGTCGGTGGTACCGCCATGGTCAAGGCGATGGACAAGATTATCGCCAAGGGCAAGAAGATTGCGGCGCACCTGATGGAAGCCTCGGTCGAGGACATCGAGTTCAAGGACGGCCAGTTCAGTGTCGCTGGCACCGACAAGTCGAAGACGCTGACTGACATCTCGCTCGCTGCCTATGTACCGCACAACTATCCCATTGAGGAGCTGGAACCCGGCCTGGATGAGACTGCATTCTATGATCCGAAGAACTTCACCTTCCCCGGTGGCTGCCATGTTGCGGAGGTGGAGATCGACAAGGACACAGGCGTGACGGAGGTGGTCAACTTTGTAGCGGTGGACGATGTGGGCCGCGTGATCAACCCGATGATCGTCGAGGGGCAGGTACAGGGCGGCGTGGCGCAGGGCATCGGCCAGGCGTTGCTCGAGAACGCGGTCTATGACGAAGGCGGGCAGTTATTATCCGGCTCGTTCATGGACTACTCGATGCCACGAGCCAACGACCTGCCTATGATAACGGTCGGGACCGAGATCACGCTGTGCACACATAACCCGCTTGGGGTCAAAGGCTGTGGCGAAGTGGGCGCGATCGGCTCGCCTCCGGCGGTGATCAATGCGGTGATCGATGCTCTCAAAGACTATGGCGTGCGGCATATCGACATGCCGGCGTCACCGCAGAAGCTGTGGTCGATTATCCAGTCTGGGACGCCACGGATGGCTGCAGAGTAATCGGAACGAGGAATTACGCGATGTATGATTTCGCATATCAGAAGCCGTCGAGCCTCGCCGATGCGGTGAAGGCGCTAAGTGCCGATCCGGACGCCAAGGCGCTGGCGGGCGGCATGACGCTTATCCCGGTGCTGAAGCAGCGACTGAACAAGCCTTCGCTATTGGTCGACTTGGCGAAGCTGGGACTGGTGGGCATCACCGTGTCAGGCAACACGGTTAGCATTGCCGGGATGACGACGCACGGGGCGGTAGCAGCCGATGCGGGCTTGAAGTCGAAGATCCCCTCGCTGTCCGAAATGGCGTCAATCATCGGCGACGACGCAGTGCGGCATCGCGGCACGATCGGCGGCAGCCTCGCTAACAACGACCCGGCCGCCGACTATCCGGCCGCCGTTCTCGCACTGAACGCCACGATC
>JAMXLO010000145.1 GCA_024280945.1 Acetobacteraceae bacterium | reverse complement strand
GCTCCGCCCGAGCAGGCAGAGGTGACCGCGTTCCTGCGCGACCTCGCCGGCTCGGATCCGCTGGAAACACACATATCGCTGGTCTTCGTCGGCACGGACAGCGTCTGGAAGCTCAAGAAGGCGGTTCGGCTCGCGTTCCTCGACTTCACGTCGCTCGATTCCCGCAGGCGGTTCACGCTGCGCGAACTGGAGCTGAACCAGGCAGCAGCTCCTGGGCTCTATCGGGACGCCGTGCCGGTGGTGCGGCGGCCAGATGGAACACTGGCTTTCGGCGAGAGGGACGACGCTGCAGCGGTCGACTGGGTGTTGCGGATGGCCCGCGTGCCGCACGGCGACTTCCTTGACAAAATCGCTGCTGCCGGACGATTGACCCCGCCATTGCTGGATGCACTCGGCGATACTGTGGCGAGTTTCCATTCCAACCTGTCCCCGGTGCGAGGCAGCGATCCCGCCGCAGCGATGCGCAGTGTGGCTCTCGGCAACGCGCGGTCAGCGCTCGATGCAGGATTGCCGGGCAGCGATGTGCGCGAGTGGCAAAAGGAGATCATGGATGCGCTCGATGGCATCGCACCCTGGCTGATGCAGCGTGGCAGAGAAGGCTTCGTCCGCCGCGCCCATGGCGATCTGCACCTTGGCAACCTGTGCCTTTGGAATGGCAAGCCGGTGCCGTTCGATGCGCTGGAATTCGACGAGGCGATGGCGACGATCGATCTGGGCTACGACCTGGCGTTCCTGCTGATGGATCTCGATCAACGTGTTTCGCGCGCGGCGGCCAATCGGGTGCTGAATCGCTACGTCGCTCGCACCGGCGACGCGGCACTGACGCGAGGTCTGCAGGGCTTCCTGTCACTGCGCGCAATGATCCGCGCGCATGTCGAGGCGAAGCGCGGCAACCCCAGCATCGCCGCGCCGTATTTGAGGGCTGCGTTGGACTATCTCCAGCCGGAACCGCCGATCGTACTGGCGATCGGCGGCCTGCCCGGCACCGGCAAGACGACGTTGGCGCGTATCCTGGCGCCAGATTTGGGCCGCGCACCCGGGGCTTTGGTGTTGCGCAGCGACGAGATCCGCAAGCGACAGCACAAGGCCCCCCCCGAACAGCGCCTGCCACAGTCAGCCTACAGTGAGGTGGCAAACGAAGTCGTGCTGAGCGAACTCACCACCTTGGTCGCCGAGACGGCAAAGGGCGGTCACGCGGTGATCGCCGATGCGACGTTCATTGACCCACAGCACCGGTCCAGGCTGGCGGCTGCCGCCCGCGCCGCCGGCGTCCCGTTCGTCGGTCTATGGCTGCATGCTTCGCTTGCCGCACTCGAAGGGCGTATCGCGGCGCGCCACCACGATGCATCCGATGCGACCATCGCGGTTCTGCACGCCGCCAGCCAAGGCAATCCCAGGCCTGGCGAGTGGATCGCGGTCGAAGCCGCCGAACTGGCCCAGACTGAGGCCGAAGCCTGGATCGCCATTCGATCTGTCCAATCACGCCGTTGAGCCAATCTGCCGCAGCAGGTCCTCTTCGCGCGCCGCAGTCAGTCGCGCCCTAGAGCACGATCGGATCAGGTTGACCCGATCATGCTCTGCGATTCATTGATATAGAGCGCGATTCACGCTTTCTAGCGATTCCGCTTCAAGCGATCGCGCCCTAGCAGCTCCGTCACAGCGGGCCAAGCTGTGAACTGCTTCAGAGCAGTATCAGGCAGCGCCATGCCACTTTCCCTCACGGCTCGGGGGAGGCAGCGATGGTGCTAACATTTCTCATTGCCATGCTCGCGGTCATCATCGCTGCGCTGGCCGGCGCTGCGGTGAACCCGGATTACCATGCGAACGAGACGGGCAACGAGGGAACGCGAGCGCCCGACTGGGAAGGCAGCATCTGATGCGCTTGTGGGGGCAGCTGTGCTAGAAGCGCAGCTCTGATCTGCAAGCGAGGAGCCACGGCATGGCCATCCGCAAGCTGCTGCTGCCGCTGACCGGTACCGCTGCCGGCGAGGCCGCTCTTTCGACCTGCCTCATGATAGCGCGGCTTTGGAATGCGCACGTGACCGCACTGCATGTCCGTGTCGACAGTCGCGATGTCGCGCCACTGGCCGGTGAAGGCCTGTCTGGCGCGATGATCGAGGAAATGATGTCGGCCACCGAAAAGGAGAGCAATGAGCGCGCGCATGCGGTGCGCGCGATGTTCGACCGATTCGTTATCCAGCACGACGTCATCCTGTCAGAGCCGCGTCCGGGGGCGGACTGCGCCACCGCCAGCTTCGCCTCGGTAACCGGGCGCGAGGAGGACCTTGTGGCGCAGCAGGCTCGGTTGGCCGACCTGACTGTCGTGCCGCATCCCGATGCGGGTGAGGATGTGTCGTCCTCCGATGCCTTGCACGCGGTGCTGTTCGACTCCGGGCGGCCGGTGCTGATCTCGCCACAATCTCCGCCGACCACGATCGGAAACCGTGTCTGCCTGGGATGGAATGGTACCGCCGAGTCTGCTTCCGCCGTGTATGCTGCGCTGCCTTGGCTGCAGCGAGCCGATGCCGTGCGCATCCTGTCAGCCGAGGGTTATCAGCGTCGAGGACCCGCGGCGCCCGACCTCGCAGCCTACCTGGCCCTGCACGGGGTGCACGCCGATATCGTGATGTTCCACTCGGTGGGCAACTCGGTCGGCGCCGGCCTGCTTGCCGCGGCACACGATTTCGGCTGCGCCCTGCTGGCGATGGGTGCGTATTCGCACTCGCGGCTGCGCCAACTCATCCTGGGTGGGGTGACGCGGCACGTGCTGGAGCGCGGCAATCTGCCCGTGATGATGAACCGCTGACGCCACGACGGGCAGCAACTCTTCGGGGACGCGAGAACAGAGCGGTTGAACTG
>JAMXLO010000144.1 GCA_024280945.1 Acetobacteraceae bacterium | reverse complement strand
GCGCCGCCTATCCTTCTCGCTGATACCGAAGGCTAGCCCGCAACAACCACATTTGTAGTCGGTGCAAGTGCCGCGTTCTGCTGGCACGGTCACGCCAGCGATTCCGCAGCGGGGACAAGCTAAGTCATTCATCGGAACGCGGTGTCACGGTCGGATCAAGAGGCTGCACCCAGACTCGCGCGCCGGCGCTCGACACTTTGCGCAGCAACGCGATCGATTCCGGGTCCACCTCGCTCGCCTTGAAAGCGAGCAAGCCCACCCCAGCAACCAAGCGCAGGCGCTCCGCCTCGGTCAACAATTCCAAGCCGTGCATCGCGCGGCAAGTCGTCACGGCCGCTGCAGGAGACAATGCTACAGACGGACGCTCGGCCTCACTCTTTCGTCAGCAGGCGGAATAACACCGTCTGGCATATGAGGCCGCCCGCCTTCGGGCAAAAAGAAAGGCCACGTAGGGGATAATGGCGTGGCCTAAGTTCAGTAGGAATTTGCAACAGATACACGATCGTGACGAGTCGTGCGCTTCACGGTTCAGTGAGTTCTCTCAGATAGTTGTCGTGGCAAGGGCGCCTCGAATGGGCGCCCTTCTGCTTTTTGGCAGCGCTCCTCGCGCGAATTGATCTGCATCAATGCCCGGTTTCGCCGGCCTGTTACTGGCGCTCATGTCGCCAGCGTTGGACCACAGCCCGGGAGACCTGGCGCCGGAGACGGGGCACTACGAGGAACATAATATATTTGGCACTCCGTCGGGCAGGATCGTGCACGCCAACGAGGGCGAGCCGCTACCCTTCGCACCGCGCGGGTTCACCTGGCGCTTGCGTCCCCCAATGACTTGCTAACCCGCTACGACTCTGTCCCAATCGCCAGGAGCACCCACGGCGACAGTGACTAGTAGCGCTTTGACCTGACGCTTGCCGCGCGAAACCAACGGCAGCTAGCGTGCCTCTGCTGCCGGCCGCATCTGGGATTCCACGAGCGCCCATTCGCGGCCATCGGTCGCGCTCCTGGCACGGTATTGCGGTTCGCCACCGGCCAGGGGCAATAACCGAACCACAATATACCTGCCACTCGGCATACCGCGCGTGGGGTGGCCGCTCCAGGGCACGATAATCGTTTGTCCGAGCTTGAATCGGTAATTGGGCATTATGTTGTGTGTCTCCAACCCGGATTTGTTCTCTTCTTCGGCCGTCAGATTGCGGGCGCAGGCAAACTAATCCCGCCGGACCAGACTTGCATCTTCACAAAGGGAGTAGCTTTTTGTCTTTTAGCCAAGTTCTCCCTGTGGCCGGCCTAAGTGCCGCTTGGGGTGTCGCAGTGCGGCTGGGGAGGGATCAGTGAAACCCTGACGCGGAGGATGGTGCGCGCCCTAATCATCGCTTCGATGGCTCTCCTCGCAGTCACCGTGCTGTGGTCCATCTGGCAACTTTGGGTCATGGCAGCGCACATCCCGGGCAATCCGTGACGAATAAGTAATATTACGCCTTGTGGATATCGATGCCGCAAGGTAATAGGTCGGCGTGGCCCCGCGGGGCAAAAAGAAGGGCCACGCCGAGCAATGACGGCGTGGCCAAGGTTCAGTAGGAATTTGTAACTGATACACTGCCGTCACTAGTCTTGCAACATCAAACAGTTGCGTGGAAAGAGCGCCTCGAAACGGGCGCTCTTTCTGCTTCCCCGGCGCTCGTGTTCTTGATGTATGCTAAGAATTGGCCAACCCCTCCCCGGGGTGCCTCCCTGAACTGGGCCGCCCGTGTAGGGCGGCCCCTCCTTTCCCTGCCGCCCGGCAACGCTCTGTGGCCGCGCTAAGCTCCGCTTGCGTGTTCGCGGTGCGGCTCGGGTGCCTAGAATTGGCAACCTGCCCGGAGCGGAATTGATTGCGCCATGAGCATCCTGCAGAAGCTATACGATAGCGAGATCAATGGCTTCGAGCTTCTACGATGATGGCCTCTGCGTGAAGCTCGGCGACGAGATGAATCGCTTCCTGGCCGAGGGACGCTGTCAGACATGGGCTGATGTGGAGGAGTGGCTTACCGGCACGGCGCGCATTCACTACCCGACCAGCGACTTTGCATAGGCAGAGAGTAAATGGCCGGACGCATCGGTTCGGTCCAGCAGTCCACAGACGGCAGAACCTGAGGCTTCGTGATCTACGACCAAGCCTGCCGTGCTTGCGTGCATCTCGGCTTTCCCACCTGGCACCAACCCCCAGAGAGGCACGCGCCCCGGCCTGACGCGGGTGTTCAAATCCTCTCCCGTCACCAGCCATGCCGCGGATACCCGCCCCCCGCATCCGCCGCAACGCTTCGCCTACCGTCCATCGGCCGCTGTAGCAGGCCGCCAGTGCGGCGACCGTATGGCTGCGTTCGCCGCGGCAGCCGTCCGTTAGGCAATCCACCGCTGGGCAGAAACCTCGGAATTCGATCCGAGGCGCGGACAGGATTGCTGCCCCCTGGCCGCGGGCTGAAGCGTTGGCGGGGCCATGCGAGAACATATGAGGAACGAACCGTTAATGTCGAGTCGGTCTCGCCGGCTCTCGTGCCGAACTGCGCTGGCGTGCGTGCCGGGCGGCGGTTTCATCCGCGGTGTCCAGTACCACCCGCCATTCCATTTACGGCGGCGAGACCGGCGGTGTCGTACCCACGTAACTGCTTGATTTCGTTCGTGTCCCTACGGGATTCGGACCCGTGTTGCCGCCGTGAGAGGGCCGGAAGTGCCTCGATCGGCCAATTACCGCCCAGCCGGCGGAAAGCCACGGCAGGGTTTCATCAATGCTGCCGCGCCGCGCGGTCGAGCCAGCCCACAGCTCGAAAGCTGGACTGCCGCAATAGAGCATAATAAGCTAGACTGTACTAGCTTATAGGAGGTCCTGTGCGCACGATCGGTGCCTTCGAGGCTAAGAACAGACTGGGCCAGCTGCTTGACCTCGTCGAGCAGGGCGAGGAAGTCATGATCACTCGTCGTGGCAAGGAGGTGGCGCGCCTAGTGCCTACGCAAGCCACCGTCAGCAGGGCGGACGCGCGCGCCGCCCTGCAACGCATCCGGACCCGCGCTGAGCACCGCAGACTTGGTCGCTTCAACTGGGCCGAATGGAAAGTCTATCGGGAGGAAGGCCGTCCGTGAGCCTAGTTCTCGACAGTTCGGCGACCCTCGCCTGGATCTATGACGAGGAGACCACACCGGCGATCCGTGCACTCTTTGACCGGGTCGCTGACGAAGGCGCCGTAGTTCCCGCACTGTGGCGGCTTGAAGTGGCGAACAGCCTGACGGTTGCCGTGCGTCGTGAGCGTATCGATGTGGAATTCCGCCGCGCAGCTCTCGCTGATCTTGCGCTCCTCGACATTAGCGCGGACCAGCATACCGACAGCCAGGCCTGGGCTGAGACGCTGCACCTCGCGAATCGGTTCCGGCTCACCCTCTATGACGCTGCCTATTTAGAGCTTGCGCGACGCCGGCAGCTGCCGCTGGCGACGCTTGACCAGGAACTACACACCGCCGCGCAGGCGATCGGCACACAAGTGTTTGGGGTGGCATGAACGAGGTCAACAGGGCGTTCGTGCCGCGCGGCGATGCGCAACGAAGCCAAGTGATCCTTGCACCGTCTCCTGTCTTGCCACTGCCAGCGCTATTCCCGCGTTGGCCGCTGGGCCAAATTCACGCAGAAGGGCAATGCTGACATGACCGAAACTCAGACCGCGGAAGCAGGCTGCTGAAAAAGTCCTTCGATCGGCGCGGTATGCAGGCGTTTTATTCGGTGCGCTCAGAACGACAATTAATGGAGCGATTGGTGTGTTCGACCCGCTGTTCCGCTGGTTCGTTGGGTTGTCGGCCGATGAGCCAGCATGGGACGCATCGAGCTTTTCGAAGGCGGCTGATCTCGTGCGTCAGCCGATGCGCATGGCGGCCTGAACCAGGCTTCGTGCTCTATGCCATCACTGCAACGCTTATGGATCAAAACGATACCGACTGCGCACATTACGATGGTGTATGGGCTTTCTGTGTTGCCCAGGCCTCCCTACCGGTCACTATAGTCACGTGCTAGATGCGGCCCCTTTGTCGACGGGAAAGGCCCCACGTGCCCGCCAGCAAAGTGAACACGCCGCAGTCGCCGCCAGAGATCCGGCAACAGTCGGGTAGCGCAGAACGGCAGGATGCCGAAACCGATCTGCGCGCGCAGATCGACCAGCTGCAGACTGCGGTGCAGGCGCGCGACGCTTTCATCGCTCTCGTCGCGCACGAACTGCGCAATCCGATGACGCCAATTCGTGGTCAGGTCGAGCTGCTACAGACCCTCGCCCGCAACGAAGGTGCCAGCCAAAGGTTGGTCGAGCGGCTGGCGCGGCTTCAGCTCGCAGTGGAAGGCTACATCCGCCGCGCGACGACACTGTTGGAAACCACGCGACTGGCCGCCGGCCACCTGCGGCTCTCTCCCGCGCAGCTGGATCTGTCCGCGCTGGTGCATGAAGTGGTCGAGACCTATCGACCCGCGGCGACACGCGCCGGGTGTGTGCTGCAGGCTGCCGTCGAGGATGGCATTACCGGCTCCTGGGATCGCGTGGCGCTGGAACAGATCACCGAAAATCTGTTGTCGAACGCGCTCAAGTATGGGGCCGGGTCACCGGTCGAGATTTCCTTGGCAACTGACGACACCAAGGTGCGTTTGGTCGTGCGGGACCAAGGCCCCGGTATCAAAGACGAACACCAGCAGCGCATCTTTGCGCCCTTTGAGCAAGTCGCTCTTGGCAGCGTGCGCCGCGCTGGCTTCGGCATTGGACTGTGGGTCGTGCGCCAACTGGTGGAGGCGATGAACGGCTCGATCGAGGTCGTGAGCGTGGCCGGCGAAGGCTCGGCATTCACTGTGCATCTGCCATGCGGCGGCACAGGAGGAGGGGCGCAGGCATGAATCAGAGCGCAGGCGATCCCCGTCGCCTTGCCGATACGCCGACCGGGGTGCCGGGCCTCGACGTGGTGCTCCGCGGCGGCTTCCTGTCGGGCGGCGTTTACATCGTTCAGGGCTCGCCCGGTGCCGGCAAAACAATCCTCGCCAACCAGATTTGCTTCTATCACGCGAGCCAGGGCGGTCGGGCGCTCTACAGCACAGTGCTGGCGGAAAGCCACGATCGGCTGCTCCAGCACATCGCGTCGCTGCGCTTTGTCGATACCGGGGTGATCCCCGAGTCGTTGCGCTATATCAGCGCTTTCCGGGAGCTGGAAGAACAGGGGCTCGCAGGGCTGATCAACCTGCTCCGCCGCGAAGTGCTGCGCCAGCAGGTCAGCCTGCTCGTGCTCGATGGGTGGCTGGCCGTCTCAGACGGGAAACCGTCCGACGTCAGCCTGCGCAAGTTTGTCCACGAACTGCAGGTGTTCGCCGCCCTGCAAGGCTGTGTGGTGCTGCTGCTGACCAGTGATGCTCGTCGCGACCACCGCCCGGAATACACCATGGTCGACGGCCTGCTGGCGCTGGACGATGTCCGCCATCTCGGTTGGCGTCTGCGCGAGCTCGAGGTGTTGAAGTTCCGCGGCAAGTCCTTTTTGCGCGGCCGTCATGCCTTTCGCATCACTGACGAAGGGGTTCGGGTCTATCCTCGGCTCGAGGCGCTACTGCCGCTGACGCAGCAAAGCGATGTGCCAACCTCTCGTCTGTCCATCGGCATCGAGCGCATGGACAGCATGTTGCATGGCGGACTGCCCGCAGCATCGACCACCATCGTCGTGGGCCCCTCGGGTTCCGGGAAAACCTCGCTCGCTCTACATTTTCTGTCGTGTGCCAGTGAGGCCGAACCAGGCTTGCTTTTCGGTTTTTTCGAGACACCCCGACTGCTGACTGCCAACGCGCGCGCGCTGGGCCTCGATCTCGCCGGCCAGGTCGAGGCCGGCCACGTGGAACTCGTCTGGCATTCGCCGAGCGAGCAAATCCTCGACGACATCGGCAATCAGCTTCTCGATGCCATTACCCGCCGCGACGTGAAGCGGCTCGCCGTCGATGGGCTTGACGGCCTGGTGGAGGCCGCTGGTCCGCCCGATCGGGTCAGCCGCTTCTTCGCCGCCCTCAGCAATGAATGCCGGGCGCGAGGCGTCACCATGCTGCTCAGCGCCGAGTCGGCCAATTTCGTCGGACCCACCGTGACGCTGCCGATCGAGGGCATCTCCGCCATTGTCGACAATCTGATCCTGCTGCGCTTCGTCGAGGCCCGTTCGCGGTTGCATCGCCTGGTATCAATTCTCAAGCTGCGCGGCAGCAACTTCGACCGCAGCCTGCGCGAGTTCGAGATCACCGATCATGGCATCGAAGTCCTTGAGGCACTGGCGGATGCCGATATCGCCGAGAGCGCGCCCGACATTCGGATCGCTGCGAGCCCTGCCAACTCGCCCGTGCGCCGCCGCCAGAACCGCGAGCCAGGCTGATGCTTACCGTGCTCGTCGTCGATGACGAATTCGGTGTTCCGGAACTCCTGGAATTTGTCCTCCAGGAAGAGGGATATCGTGTCGTCTCCGCGACGAATGGGCGGCAGGGCTTACAACGCCTGGCAGAGAGTCCGAGGCCCGACCTGGTGCTGCTCGACTACATGATGCCAGTACTGAACGGCCCGGGCATGCTGCACGCGATGCGGGACGGTGATTACCGATCGATCCCAGTGGTGTTCATGAGTTCCCTGGATGAAGGTGCAGTGCGCAAAGCCGCTGACCATGAGTTCCAGGCATTTCTGCGCAAGCCATTCAAGCTGGCGGAACTCGTAGCTATTGTGCGACGGCTGCTGCCGCAAGGGTAGCGTCGACGAACTCAAACCGGTTCCAACAGCGTCGCGTTATCGTTGCGCACGCTGTTGACCGCCGTGCCGATCCGCCAGACTCGCAACTCGGCGGCCGAGGGCCGCAGCAATGCAGAAGGATCGGCATCTCCCTCGCCCAGCCATGACGGCCAATCCGCCCGCTCAAGGATCACCGGCATCCGTTCATGGATTGGCCGAAGCAGTGGATTTGCGTTGGTGGTCACGATGCTAAAGCTGCGTATCACCGTGCCGTCGGGACCGCGCCAACCCTCCCACAAGCCGGCGAACACCATTGGATCGCCATCGGCCCGCGCGACCGCGAGCGGCAGCTTGGCACCGTCGGTCGCCTGCCATTCGTAGAACACGTCCGCCGGCACCAGGCAGCGGCGCCGCTCCAGCGCGTCGCGGAACATCGCCGAGGTGGCGAGCGTTTCAGCGCGGGCGTTGATCGGTTGACGCACCGACTTCAGTTCCTTCGCCCAGTGCGGCACCAGTCCCCAGCGCAGCAGATCGAGATGTCGTGCCCGCGTCTCCGGATGCAGCCGCACCACCGGTGCATCGCGTGTCGGGGCCATGTTCCAGGTCGGCTCCCAGTTCGGCGTCGGATTTATGGTGTCGAACATCGCCCGCAGCGCCTCGGCGGGCAGGAACGAGGCGTAGCGGCCGCACACTATCCGAAGCTCGCGAAGCAAAGCCCCGTGCCGCTCAGCGCCGGTGTCCGATACCCCGGCACATAGCTCACCCACTGCATCTGTAATGCGCCCAGAGTGCCTGCGAGGCAGATCCAGTTGCGCATTTCCGAGCTGCCCGACATGAGTTTGGTGAGCGGCGCGTTGCGAAAGAACGGCAGGTCCTTCTGCCGCAACGCCTCGATCAGCGATCGGTCGAATGCTTCGTCCACCACGAAGTGGCTCAATCCGCCCGATGCCATTACGCCAACCCGCATATCGCGCGGCCATGCCTCTACGGCACGGCGCAACGCCTCGCCCAGCGCCACGCAGCGTGTCGGCAACGGCTGGTTCGGCGGATAGTAGGCATTGAGAAAGACCGGCACGATCGGCACCCCATCCGGAAGATAAAACCGGTGCACGAACGAGAATGCGTGTCCCTCGCGTTGCCCTTCGCGCAGGGACCGCATCACCGACAAATCGAAGCCGTCCTGCTGCAACGCTGCGATCAGATGCTGCGCCAGCGCCGCATCGCATGGGTAATCCGACTCGACGATCTCCTTCTGGTACGGCAGCCGTCCGCGGATCGTCTCGCCATAATACACCCCGATCGCCGGCATGTTGTCGTGCTGGAAGAGTTCCTCCTGATCGTCGCCGACCACGATCAGCGTATCCAACCGTGCCGCTGCCACGTCGTCGCGCAGCCGCGCCATCGCGGCCATCGCCTCGCCATGCCGTCTCGCAAGCTGTCCCGGGGCAATGCGCTCCGGCGCGTCCGTCGGCGCGCCGGCCAGCAAGGTCGCATAGTCGCAGGGGTTGCCATCGAAATCGACGAATTGCCGCGCACGGTCACGCGGAAGAAAATTCGTTCGCCACTCTTCCACGGAAGACGCCAGCATCGGGCTGTGCGACGTACCGAACGCTGCGACCAGATGGGCCATGTTTTGCCTCCTGACCTACTAAAGAGATGTCACCCGATCTGCCTCGCCGCAGCAAACTGGGTCCAGGGTATGGCAGACCGGGAGATCTACGTGTTCCGGTGGCACGGGCATAGTTGCAGGCCGGCAGGTCTCTGCCGATCAAGGACGCCGGCCCGGAAAGTTTCGCGACCGCCTGGCCCTGACAGACCACGGTGTCGCGGCGGCTATGCGGTCCTGCGCAGACCCAGTCCGAACTGGATCCACGACACGCCATGGAAGATCAGCTCGACGGCGATCAGCGTGCCCACAACCCAAAGTCCTGACCAGGGCAGCATCAGATACAACATGACACCGACCACCACGCTGACGATTCCGCCCAGCAGCAGCAGCCACCACCCCGGCATATGCCGGTGCTGGACAGCCATCACAATTCGCAGCACGCCGCCGATGACGAGTGCGGCCGCTACGAATATCGTGATGATCAGCGCGCCGGGTAACGGATCGTTCATCAGCAGAAAGCCGCCAATGACATAGAGAACGCCAACCAGCAGGTGCAGCGCGAAGCCCCCCCATTCCCGGTCCATGAACGAATGGATGATCTGGAAGATGCCCGCGACCAGCACCAAGGCGCCGATGAAGATGACGCCTGCGATCGTGAAGGCGATGACGTCGAACCAGGCAATGATGCCAAGTACCAGTTGCACGATGCCCAGCGCTACGAACCAGCCCCAGCCCATTCGCGGGCGCGGACCGGCACCCGCCTGTGTCAGGTCGCTCATGTCGCTTACGTTAACGGTTACTGCGCGGAGTTGGCAACGGCCAGCGCGGTGCGACTATTGTGGAGGCTCGGCGGGACGCGTATGGGGCAGTCGATGACGATCGGGCACCTCGACCGATGACCGTTGCCGCCACGGCCGGCAAGGTGCGGAGGCCAGCACCGGCTGTCGGCATGCTGCTCGCTGTACTGGGCGTGGTCTACGGCGATATCGGTACCAGTCCACTCTATGCCGTGAAGGCGAGCCTGCAGCATTTTCCGCCGAACAGCGTCACCCCCCTCGAGATCATGGGTATCCTCTCACTGATCTTCTGGTCGCTGGTGCTGATCGTCACGGTCAAATACGTCCTGCTGATCCTGCGCGCCGATAATCGTGGCGAGGGTGGCATTCTCGCGCTGATGGCATTGGCGCAACGCGTTTCGGTCGGTGCGCATGTTCGCAGTGCCCTGACTCTGATCGGCATAGCCGGTGCCTGTCTGTTCTTCGGTGATGGCGTGATCACCCCGGCGATCTCCGTGCTGTCGGCAGTCGAAGGTCTCGAGGTCTCGGCACCTGAATTGCGGCAATACGTCTTGCCCATCAGCGTTGTGGTGATTGTTGTCTTATTTACTGTGCAGTGGCGCGGCACGGGCAGTGTGGGGCGCGTGTTCGGGCCGGTCATGGCCGCGTGGTTTCTTTCCATCGGGCTGTTAGGCCTCTGGGAAATCGTGCAGCACCCCTCGGTGCTGCTTGCGCTGTCACCGAGCTACGCGGCCATACTCTGCTGGCACCACGGACTGCTGGCGTTCATAGTGCTCGGCTCGGTGGTGCTTTGTGTGACCGGCGCCGAAGCCCTCTATGCCGATATGGGCCATTTCGGTAGAGAATCTATCCGCGTGGCCTGGCTGTTTTTCGTGCTGCCCAGCTTGGTGCTGAACTATTTCGGACAGGGTGCATTGCTCATTGCCGAGCCCGAGGCCGCGGCCAATCCGTTCTTCCTTCTCGGCCCGCACTGGACGAGCATGCCGATGGTGTTTCTTGCCACCGCGGCGACAGTCATCGCCAGCCAGGCGATGATCTCAGGCGCCTATTCCATGGCGCGACAATGCGTGCAGTTGGGCTTCCTCCCGCGTCTCACTGTGCGTCACACGAGCAACCTCGAGGAGGGCCAGATCTATCTGCCGCAGGTGAACGGCATAATGCTCATCGGTGTGACAATCCTGGTGCTGTCGTTCAAGACCTCCGACAACCTGGCCGCCGCCTACGGCATAGCCGTGACCGGAACCTTTCTTTGCACGAGCGTTCTGGCGACAGTCGTGTTCCGGCGCGAATTCCACTGGTCGCGATTGACCGCCGTTGCGGTGTTCGGCTTTTTTTTCGTGGTGGACCTGATGTACTTCACCTCGAACCTGTTGAAGGTCCCCGAAGGCGGCTGGGTGCCGCTGGTGCTGGGCGTCGCGCTCACTGCGATCATGACTACCTGGAAACGCGGTCGTGATCTGCTGCTGGCCCGCTGGCGACATGACACCCTGCCGCTCCCCCCGTTCCTGGCACGCCTGCCGCAATCGCGCACCATACGGGTGCCTGGCATGGCGGTGTTCCTTACCAGCACGCCGGATTACGTCCCCACCTCGCTGCTGCATAATCTCAAGCACAACAAGGTACTGCACGAGCGCGTCCTGTTCGTCACGGTACAAAACGTCGACGTGCCGGAGGCTGGGCCGGATCAGCGCATGGACGTGGCTGAGCTTGCGCCCGGCATTCATCGTGTGATCCTGCGGTATGGCTTCATGGAGAGTCCCAACATTCCTCGCGCACTGCAGGATCTGAATGAGGCCGGGGTGCCGTTCGATCCGATGCAGGCAAGTTACTTTCTTGGCCGCGATGTATTGGTTCCGGCCACCGTGCCGAAATTGCCGTGGTGGCAACACTGGCTGTTCCTGGTGCTTGCGCGGAATGCAGTGCCAGCGACCGAATTCTTTCGCATCCCATACGATCGTGTGGTGGAGCTGGGCGTTCGGGTCGCGATCTGACGCGGTATCGGTAATATTTCACCGTCATTCATTTTGCGCGATCGGCCGCGTTGCAGGCACTGGCTACATAATACCGCTATGGTGCAGTCGGCATGTTGGCGGCCCGCAACCATATCCGCCCCGGTGTCGGGCCTATTGCTGTTGCAACGACTGCACCTGTGCCGACCGTACTCCTGTCGCACTCGTAATGTGGCGGCATGGTCGATGAAATACGTGTCGTTGCACTCTTTACTTCCTGCCGCTGGGAGCCGCAGGATGCTGGCCGGCGCGGTCGGATTGCGAATCTGCTTCCCCTGGCGGCTTCGGAACCCGATCGGGTCGGCCATCATTGTGGGTGGGGTTTGTGTGTTGCGGTAGTGGGGTCCGCGTCCACGGGTAACCCACTCGTTACGCGACATGAATCCTTAGCTTATGACAGGCTCCCGGGGGGATGGTTGTCCCGCGATGAATTGGACAACCCAATTGGGTTCAGAAAGGGTCTGAACATGATCACAAACGAAGTGAGCGACGGCCTCGCCGGCATTCTTCGCACAGCAATCGTCGAGCTCGTCCGTCGCGACGGTCCCGACCTTTCGGCACGGCAGCTCGGGGTCTTCTTGACGTGCTACCTGGAGACTGAGGCGCAGACCGTACGCGGGCTCGCCGCCAAGCTCGGCGTCTCAAAACCTGCAATCACGCGCGCCCTCGATCGGCTCTCCGAATTTGATCTGGTACGTCGCAAGACCGATCCGCTGGATCGTCGGAGCGTGCTGGTGCAGCGGACCGCGACGGGAATGGCGTTCTTACGTGAACTGCGCACGATATTGCGTGATGCTGCGGCGACGATGCGCATTACGGCCGAGCCCGCCCCGGGTCGTGCGCGGACCGGAACCGAGGCAAGGGCGGCGACGCACTGACACGACTCTTCAGATGGCGGTAACGTCGGTTGCCGTCATCGGAGAGCAAGATGCACGATCCAAGCCGACCCACACCTTGGACATGCGTCCGGCGTGAGGCCAACAAAGTTGTGCTCTATGAAGAGTTGGCCCGCGAGGTCGACGCGTTGCTGGCCGACGAGCCCGATGCGGTAGCAAACGCTGCCAACGCGGCCGCTGCGATTTACCATGCCTTGCCGGCGCTGAACTGGGCCGGCTTTTACTTCCTGCGCGGTGAGGCATTGATCGTGGGGCCCTTCCAAGGGCTGCCCGCCTGCGTGCGCATTCCCCTTGGGCAAGGTGTCTGCGGCACGGCAGCGGCCGAGCGCCGGTCCATCCTTGTGCCCGATGTCAGTGCCTTTCCAGGTCACATAGCCTGCGACGTTGCCTCGCGTTCGGAGTTGGTCGTCCCATTGCTTCGCGGCGACGGGGTCATCGGCGTTCTGGATCTCGACAGCCCAGAGTTGGCGCGCTTTGACGAAGCAGACCTGATTGGCTGCGAAAACCTGGCACGGATCATTGCCGCCCGTCTTTAAGAGCCAGAAGCAGGAACGGCCCTACCGGTGCCCAAATATCGCCGAACCCACCCGTACCCACGTTGCACCGCAGGCGATGGCGATTTCGAAATCCGCTGACATTCCCATCGATAGCACACTCAGCCCATGTCGTGCCGCCCGTTCGGCCAGCCACTCGAAGTGTGGGCGGGGGTCGTGATCGAGCGGCGGCACGCACATCAGCCCGACAAGTTTGGCGCCGAACCGCGCCTTGCACGCCTCGATGAACGCATCCGCCCCGGCGCGCACAACGCCCGATTTCTGCGGCTCGTCTCCGGTATTCACTTCGATCAGCAGCGTTGGCGCGCGCCCCTCTTTCGCCATCGCCTGTTCGATCGCATCGGCCAGCCGTGGACGATCGATCGTCTCGATCACGTCGGCCAGACGCACGGCGTCACGCGCCTTGTTGGTCTGCAGGCCACCGATGATGTGCAGCTGAAAACGGTACTGGGTACGCAGCGCTGGAAACTTGTCCGCCGCCTCTTGAACGCGATTCTCGCCGAATACTGTCTGGCCGGCCGCCAGCGCGGCGCGCACCGCCTCGCTCGGCTTGGTCTTGCTGACGGCAACCAGAGTGACATCCTCGGGCCTTCGTCCGGCCTTGATCGCAGCGTTTGCAATCCGGTCGCGAACCCGGCGCAGATTGTCGGCGATCGCCGCAATGTCATTCGCCGTCTCGGTAACCGACATACTGCTTCTCCTCGATGATATCCGATCCAAGCAGGTCGTTGATCGCCCGCTTGATACGGCTGCGCTCGTCGTTGCTGTGGTACACGGCGCGCGCGAGTTCAATGAACTCTGCGTCGAAAGCCCGTGCTGCTTCCTTCCGGCGGATCGCATCCTCGATATCCCACAGCCGACGGTTCGTCGCGGCGAGCTCACCGCGTAGCGCGGCAAGCCCGGGCGGCACATTCGTCGCCAACTCCGCCCGCAGCAGCCCCAGCTCATGCGCCGCATTATTGCGGGCGTCGAGCACGTTCAGCCGTTCGAGTTTGATTTCTAGGATGGTGATCTTGTCGATCAATTCTCCCCAGGAGACAGGCACGCGCGGTGTCACAGGCATGCCGCGATACGGGTGAACACGCTGGCCCAGTCGCCACGTTTGGGCTGCCTAAATAACCGCATCGTCGGGTACCAGGCACAGGTTTCGCCTTCCAATTGCCAACGCCAGTCTGGTACGTGCTGCAACGCGACCCAGACCGGCCGGCCGAGCGCACCGCAGAGATGCGCCACGGATGTATCCGACGTGACCACAAGGTCGACGCACTGCATCACCGCCGCAGCATCAAGGAACGCTTCGGGCCCGGCATCAAAGTCCTCGCCCAGTGTCTCGATGCGGAGTTCCTCCGGCAATGCTGCAAGCTGATCGAGTCCATCGTGCTTTTGCAGGCTGATCAGTCGAACACCAGGCACCCGCGCCAGGGGCAGGAACTCGCATACTGGCACCGACCGCCCACGTTCGGCTGCGCTGGTCGGGTTGCCCTGCCAGGCGATTCCGATTCGCAATCCATACGTGCCGATCCGCTCTCGCCACGCAGCCACCCGATCGGCATCGGCGGTAAGGTAAGGCGGTTTCAGCCCCTGCATGCCCAGCAAGTGCGGCAGGCTGAGCAGGGGACACCACACGTCGAACGGCGGCAGTGGCTGACCCACCGTGACGATCTGCCTTTCATCCAGCACGCCGCCGATCAGGTGGCGAAGCCCCGGCTGCACCTCCAGCACCACTTCGCCGCGCCGTGCCGCAATCGCTACAAATCGGCAGAACTGGATGGTGTCGCCCATCCCTTGCTCCGCGCGAATCAGCAACCTGCGCCCGGCCAGGTCCTCACCGTTCCACCGCGGTTGCGCACACGCCGGGATCTGCACAGCGCCGGCGCGGAACCGCCACTCGTACTCCCGCCAGCCCGCCTCGAGCTGCCCCGCCAGCAAGAGAACGATACCCAGATTCAGGTGCAGTACGGCATCGTCGGGATGCTTGCGCAGCGCGGCCCGATAGCATTCTTCCGCGGCGGCGGGCTGTCCGAGTTCCTTCAACACACTGGCCAGATTCCCCAGCGCCGCCGAATCCTCCGGCGTTTGCTTGATGGCCTGACGCAGTGCAATCAGCGCTTCCTCCAGGCACCCAGCCTGGCGCAGTGCAAGACCGAGGTTGTTGTACCCATCCGGCAGGTCGGCCTTATGGCGCAGAGCGTCACGATAAGCGGCCACCGCCTCCTCCGGCCGGCCCAGGTCGCTCAGCACGTGCCCCATGACCTGGAACGCCTCGGCGCAGTTGCGCTTCAGACGGATTGCCTGTTGGCAAGCCGCCAGCGCCGCGTCGAGCTGACGGAGCGGAAGCAAGGCCGCGGCACGGTTGACGTGGAAGATCGCGGCCGATGGCTTGAGCGCGATCGCCCGGTCGAAGCAGGTCAACGCTGCCTCCGGCTGGCCGCATTGCGTCGCTATCACGCCGAGCATGTGCAGGCTGTCGGCGTGCGCGGGGGAGGCGGCAAGCACCTGGCGATACACCTGTTCGGCTTCCTGCAGGCGACCGGTGCGATGCAGTCGGAGCCCGCTCTGGAAATACGCCTCGATAGCGTGCTTCCGTTTGCTCATGTCCGACGACCTGTTAGCACAGCCACCTGCATCGCACGATGGATAGGCGGCTGCTCGCGTGGGCCCATGCCAGCCAACGCCTCCCGTCCAACGTTCCCCCGCTCTGGCTGTTCACCGATTCGCGCCGCCTGCCGGACCCCCGGCCAGCCGTCGCGCGGCTGCCCCGCGGCCTTGCCGGTGTCGTGCTGCGCCACGACGGTGACCCGGGCCGGGCAGCGCTCGGCCGCGATCTCGCCCGCATCTGTCGCGCCCGTCGTCTGGCTCTGGTGGTAGCCGGCGACGCACGGCTCGCCGCCGCGCTTCACGCTGGCGTGCACTTGCGCAGTGGCCGCTGGCCCGGCCATCAGCGTCTGCGCCGGAGCTTGATCACCAGTTCGGCACACGGACTTCCCGACCTGCGTCGCGCCTGTCGCGCTGGCGCAGTGCTGGCCTTCCTTTCGCCGGTTTTCCCGACCTTGAGCCACCCCGACGCCAAAGTCCTGAACCCACTCCGCTGGAGCCGCATTGCTTGCGCCGCACCGCTGCCGGTGGCGGCGCTGGGTGGCGTGGATGGGGACAATATCCGCCGGTTGCGCCCGAGGCTCTGTCGGGCTGTCGGAGCTATAGGGGCTCTCGCTTAACGCTTGTGGCATCAAGGCAACAGTGTTTCACTATTGCCATTAGAATACCTGATCTCCCGTTGCGGTGCCGCTGGCCGTCGTCTCATACTCCTTCGCAGAGGTTCGCTGCCCGCTGAGTGCGTGGCCCTGCAATTCGCCGGCTTCGGCCGGTGCAACAAGGAGGACGAAATGCGGAAGTTTCTGCTGGCAAGCGTCGCCACGCTGGGAACGGGAGGACTGACGGGCGTCGCGCTGGCGCAGCCAGCCGGAGGACCGGTCGGTGCGCCGACCCAAGGGCAGCAGGCCTATCCCGCCGCGCCGGCACCGACAGCCTATGTCAACAACAACAATAACTATCAGGCGCCCATGTTGCCCGGGCCGTTGGCCAATCCCACCCCAGGTACCATCGTTGTCCACTTCAACGGTAAGGTGCAGGTGGATTTTGGCGGAGCATGGACCAGCGCTGACACCCGCTTCGTCAATGCCCCGGCCGGCTCACTCGGGGCTGG